>AP017424.1:4803360-5126291 GCA_002355495.1 Streptomyces laurentii | reverse complement strand
GCCCGAGCAGGCGTCGAACGCGGCGACCGTCGCGGCGGTGGGCAGCGCCCGCGGACTGCCGGAGCGGGCGGTGACGATCGCGCTCGCCACCGCGCTCCAGGAGTCGGCGCTGCGCAACATCGAGCACGGCGACCGGGATTCGCTCGGCTTGTTCCAGCAACGGCCCTCGCAGGGCTGGGGGACGCCGGAGCAGATCCTCGACCCGGTGTACGCGTCGACGAAGTTCTACGAGGGCCTGGAGAAGGTCCCGGGCTATTCGCGGCTGCCGCTGACGGTGGCGGCGCAGAAGGTGCAGCGCAGCGGTTTCCCGCAGGCGTACGCGAAGCACGAGCCGGACGCCACGCTGCTGTCGGCGGCGCTGACCGGCCGCGCGCCGGCCGCGCTGAGCTGCACGGCCGACGCGACGGAGGGGCGGCCGGGCGACCCGGCGCGGGTGCGGGACGAGCTGGTGAGGGCGTTCGGCGCGCGGTCCGCGCCGAAGACGAGGCCGGGGGCGGAGTCGGAGCGGGCCGCGGGAGCGCCCGGCTCGGCCGCCGGGGGCGCGCCGGCGGCGCGGGTGGAGCTGACGGTGCCGGTCCGCGAGACCCGGGTCCCGCGGGCGGAGCGGGGCTGGGCGCTGGCGCAGTGGGCGGTGGCGCGGGCGGAGGAGCTGCGCATAGCCGAGGTGGTCTACGGGGACCGGAGGTGGGTCGCGGACGCGTCCTCGGGCGACTGGGAGCCGGTACGGGGCGGCGCGGGCACGCGGGGCACGGACGGCTCGTCCGTGCGGCTCACGCTGGCGCGTTAGCGGGGCGGTTCGGGCCGGTCTCCGGCGGCGTCCGTGGAAGCGGTGGTCATATGCCGATCCGTCCGGACGCACGTGCGGCAGAGGACACCCGCCCCTGACCGTCGTGCGGCATATGCGCCTCCCACGGCCTTCTCGGGCAGCCGTACGACGGATCCCCCGGGCGCGTCATCCGCGCCCCGCCTCACCCCCTCCTCCCGATCTTCCGTCGGGAGGCCCCTCGACCGCCTCGATCCCCTTACGGGACAAGGGAAGTGACGGTTCGGCGGCCGTCGTCACGTTGAGTGCGTTCGTCCGCTTTCCTCCCCACCCGACAATACGACGCATTACCCAGTCTTTACCTTCGGCGTCCGCAACCTTCCCCGCCCCGGGGCCGGTTGTCACCGCGTCATATCCACTCCGCCGAAGGAGCATCATGTCCCTCCCCCTGACCCGTCGGATCGCCCAGGCCGCCCTCCTCGTCGCGGCCGGCGCAGCCCCCGTGGTCGGCGCGGCCGGTGTCGCGAGCGCCACGGAGCCCTCCCTCGCCCCGGCCGCCGGCGCCCTGACGGGTCTGACCTCCCTGGACACGTCCAACGCCGGAAACGCCGTCGACGCCGCCGCGCAGACCGCCACCAGCACTGTCGGCAAGACCGGCGGCAAGGTCGCCGACTCGGCCGTCCCGGCCGCCGGCAAGGTCGTCGGCCAGGCCGGCAAGACCGCCACCCCCGCCGCCCAGAAGATCGTCGGCGACACCGCCGGCCAGGCCGGCAAGACCGTCGGCGAGGCCGCGGGTGCCGCGGGCGGCGGCAAGGGCAAGGGCAAGGGCGGCGGCCTGCCGGGCTCGGGCCTGATCGGCGGCCTCCCGATCGGCCACTGACGGTTCCGTACCGCCACGGCGCACACCGAGGCCCGGGAAACACGCGTGAAACGTGCTTCCCGGGCCTCTGCCGTGTCCGTGAGGTCCCGCTGCGCCGGGATCAGCCCAGCCGCTTGACCGCCGCGTCGACCCGCTCGTCCGTCGCCGTGAACGCGACCCGGACGAACCGCTCCCCCGCCACCCCGTAGAAGTCGCCGGGCGCCACCAGGATGCCCTTCTCGGCCAGGTACGCCACCGTGTCCCAGCACGGCTCGTCCCGCGTCGCCCACAGGTACAGGCTGGCCTCACTGTGCTCGATCCGGAAGCCGTGCGCCTCCAGCGCGCCCCGCAGCGCCGCCCGCCGGGCCGCGTACCGCGCGCGCTGCTCGGCCACGTGCGCGTCGTCCCCGAGCGCCGCGACCGTCGCCGCCTGCACCGGCGCGGCGGTCATCATGCCGCCGTGCTTGCGGATCAGCAGCAGCTCGCCCAGGACCGCGGCGTCGCCGGCGATGAACGCCGCGCGGTAGCCCGCCAGGTTGGAGCGCTTGGAGAGCGAGTGGACGGCCACGACGCCCTCGTACGAGCCGCCGCACACGTCCGGGTGCAGCACGGAGACCGGGTCGGCCTCCCAGCCCAGCTCCAGGTAGCACTCGTCGGCGAAGACCAGCACGCCGTGCTCGCGCGCCCAGGCCACGATCCGGGTCAGTTCGTCCTTGCCGAGCACCCGCCCGGTGGGGTTGGACGGCGAGTTGAGCCACAGCAGCTTCAGCCCGGCCGGGTCCAGCTCCGTGGGGTCGTCGTAGACGACGGGCTCCGCGCCACACAGCCGCGCGCCCACCTCGTACGTCGGGTAGGCGAGCCGCGGGTAGGCGACCTTGTCGCCCGCGCCGAGGCCGAGCTGGGTCGGCAGCCAGGCCACCAGCTCCTTGGAGCCGACGACCGGGAGCACGTTCTCATGGGCGAGGTCCACCGCGCCGAGCCGCCGTGCGCACCAGCCGGTGAGCGCGTCCCGCAGTTCCTTCGTCCCCCACACCGTGGGATAGCCCGGCGAGTCGGCGGCCGCGACCAGCGCCTCCTGGATCAGCGCGGGGACCGGGTCCACCGGGGTGCCCACGGACAGGTCCACGATGCCGTCCGGGTGGGCGGCGGCGGTGGCCTTGTAGGGCTCCAGCCGGTCCCAGGGGAAGACGGGCAGACGCGAAGAGACGGCGCTCACGATGTGGCTCACTTCCTCGTACGTACACGCCGGCCGGAACCCGACCGGAGCATGTCGGTCCAAACGCGCCGGTCCCGTACAGCGGCGAGGCCGTACGGGACCGGGCGGAATATCGGAATGCTCAGCCGTTCTGCGGCGGCAGGGCGGCGATGAAGGGGTGGTCCCGCTCGATCAGGCCCAGCTTGGAGGCGCCACCGGGCGAACCGAGATCGTCGAAGAACTCGACGTTCGCCTTGTAGTAGTCCTTCCACTCCTCCGGAGTGTCGTCCTCGTAGAAGATCGCCTCGACCGGGCAGACCGGCTCACAGGCGCCACAGTCGACACATTCGTCCGGGTGGATGTACAAGGATCGCTGGCCCTCGTAGATGCAGTCGACGGGGCACTCCTCGATGCACGCCTTGTCCTTCACGTCGACACAAGGCTGCGCGATGACGTAGGTCACGCTGTCGTTCCTCCTCGGTAGGGCTGGTCTGCGCGGGAGCGCGGCGTCGTCGATGCCCACCCCTAGTATCTCCGTTCTCGGGGGCGATCCGAACAGGAGGGGCGCAGAAGGCGTGGAATTCATCGGCGGCGGACGGCTTGACATTCGCATTACCACTGCTGACGTGGGAAAACGTGTCTCAGTTCGGTACGTGACGGACTCACGAGTTCCAGGTGAGCACTTCACGGACGCGGTCGGGGTGCTCACCTCATGGGACTCCGGCGTGTTGCTGATCACACGAAGGACGGGTGACACCGTCCGCGTCGCCGAGGACAGGCTCGCCGCGGGCAAGGTCGTCCCCGCCGCTCCCGCGCGCCGCCGCGGCCCCGCCGCCTCCTTCCCCGAACTGGCCCGGGTCACGGCGCGCGGCTGGCAGCCGCTGGAGAGCGAACCGCTCGGCGACTGGACGCTGCGGGCCGCCGCCGGCTTCACCCGGCGGGCCAATTCGGTCCTCCCGCTCGGCGACCCCGGCCTCCCGCTGGACGCCGCCCTGGAGCACGTACGCGCGTGGTACGCGGCCCGCGGGCTGCCCGCGTACGTCCAGGCCGCGACCGGCGCCGAGGGCACCCAGGAGGTGCTCTGCGCGGAACTGGAACGGCGCGACTGGGTACGGGAGGTGTCCGCCGAGGTACGGATCGCGGGCCTCGCGCCGCTCGACGACACGGACGCCGACGTCTCGGCCGTCCGGCTGGGCCGCTCGGTCGACGACCCGTGGCTGCGCCGCTACCAGCGGACCGGGGAGCCCGGCCCGCATGTGACCAAGGTCCTCGGCAGCGGCCCGAGTGTGTGGTTCGCTTCCGTCGCGGGCACCGATGACGTACCGGCGGCGATCGGACGCTGCGTGGTGGACGGACGCTGGGCCGGCTTCATGGCGGTCGAGGTCGCCTCCGCGCACCGCCGCCGGGGCCTGGCGACGGCCGTCATGACGGCGCTCGCCCGCCGGGCGCTGGAGGAGGACGCGTCGGCGGCCTGGCTCCAGGTCGAGGCGGACAACGACGGCGCCCGCGCGCTGTACGACGGGATGGGCTTCACCGTGCACCACCACTACCACCACTACCGCCCCCGGGCCGCGGCCGCGGACCTCCCGACGACAGACGATCGGGGGCCGGGCGACCAGGGGACGGACGCGTGACCGACTGGCGGCGGGAGTTCGCGGAGGAGGCCCGGTCCGACCGGCCCGATCTCGCCCGGCTCTGCCTGCTGGTGGGCGCGGTCGCCGACCCGGAGCTGACCCAGGCCGACCTCGACCTCGCGGAGGTCGAACTCGACCGGCTCGCCGGGCTCGTGCCGTACGGGACGCGGGGCGCCGACGCGTGGGTGGCGGCGCTGTCCGAGCTGCTCGGCCGGCGCGAGGGCTTCCAGGGCGTCGACGCCGACTACCAGCGGCTGGAGTCCTCGCTGCTGCACGAGGTGCTGAGACGGCGGCGCGGGCTGCCGATCCTGCTGTCGGTGGTGTGGCTGGAGGTGGCCCGCCGGGCCGGGGCGCCGGTGTACGGGCTCGGGCTGCCCGGTCACTTCGTGGTCGGCTTCGGCGACCCGGCCGAGCTCCGGCTGGCCGATCCGTTCGCCGGCGGGCGGCCGATGACGGGCACGGACGCCGAGCTCATCGTCACGAGCGCCACCGGCGAGGCCCTCGACCCGTCGATGCTGCGGCCCGCGACGGCGCCGGCGATCGTGCTGCGCATCCTCAACAACATCCGCGCGTGGGCCGCCTCCCGGCCCGAGCGTTCCGGGGTCGCGCTATGGGCGGTCGAACTGTCGCTGCTGCTGCCCTCGCATCCGGCCCGGCTGCGTTACGAGCGGGCCGAACTGCTCGTACAGCGCGGCGACTTCCTCACCGGCGCGGCCGAGATGGAGGCGTACGCGACGGTCATGGACGCGGTCGAGCCGAGCGCGGCGGAGGCGATCCGGCGGCGCGCGAAGGCGGCGCGGGCGCTGCTCAACTGACGGCCGGACGGATCCGGGGCCGGAAAGCGGAACTTTCCGGGCCCGGCCGTTCGTTCCGCCGTCGACCTGTATCTCGTTTATCTCGTTCGGTGTTCGGTGTTCGGTGTTCGAAGTGTGCGCGACGGCGGAGCCGTTGTCGGGGGAAGTGAGCAAACCATGGCCATGGTCGGCCTGTTCTGGATCGCCGAGGGCGACGTCTACGTGGGCGCCAAGCCGGCCGGCCACGCGCCCGGCGTGCGGCTGGCCGACGAGGGCGTGACGGGCCTCGGCGACGGACAGTCCCAGCTGTATCCGTGGGAGGACATCCGCTCCCTGACGGTGGCGGACATACCCATGAAGACCCTGATCCGCCAGGTCGGCACGGTCACGGGGATGGCCCTGGAGACGGTGAAGGAGATCGCCCTGCCCGGCATGGGCGGCGGGATCGAGGCCCCGCCGCTGCTGCTGGTGCGGGTGGGAACCGAGGGCGGCGAGCGGAACCTGGCGGCGTACGTCGCGGCCTCCTCCGGCTACCCGCAGAGCGAGGTGGACCTCTCCCTGGCGCTCCTGAACCGCCTCACGGAGGGCGCGGCGACGATGGAGACGACGCTCGCGGCGATGGCGGCGTGGGGGCGCGCCTGGGAGGGCGGGACGCCGCGCCGCTCGGAGCGCGAGGAACTGCTGCGGAAGTGGCTGGGCTAGGACCTGCGCCGGGGGGACAGGCCGTGGGCGACGCCGTGGCGCCGCCCGGCCCGTAGCCCCTTCGTCCTCCTCCTCCGCTGGCCTCGTCCCCTGTCCTCCTATGCGCCGGTCAGCCGGCGGCCTGCCGGTGGCGGGCGTAGGCGGCGGCCATGCGGCCGCCGACCTCGGCGGTGGAGATGAGGACGGCCATGTTGGCCTGCGCGGTACGGCCTCCGGTGGCCCGGTCGACGGCGTGCATCAGGTACTTGGTCAGCCCCTGGCCCGTGACCTGGTCCCGCTCGGCCTGGGCGAGGGCCTCGGCGATGGCGGCCTCGGCCTGGACGGGGTCGACGGCGTCCTCGGCGCGCGGGGGCGCGGTGATGACGACGGCCCCGGGGTGCCCGGTGGCCCAGTGGGTGGCGACGACGCGGGCGATCAGATCCTCGTCGTCGATGCGGTGCGGGGCCTTCACGCCGCTGGAGGCGCAGTAGAAGGCGGGGAAGTCGTCCGAGCCGTGGGAGACGACCGGGACGCACTGGGTCTCCAGGTACTCCATGGTCAGCTTCAGGTCGAGGATCATCTTGGCGCCGGCGCAGACGACGGCGACCTTGGAGCGGGTCAGCTGGATCAGGTCCGAGGAGACGTCCATGGTGGTCTCGGCGCCCCGGTGGACGCCACCGAGGCCGGCGGAGGCGAAGAACGCGATCCCGGCGAGTTCGGCGGCGACGAGCGAGGACGCGACGGTGGTGGCGCCCCGTATGCCGCGCGCCAGGACCACGGGGAGATCGCGGCTGGACACCTTGGGGATACCGGACGTGGACGCGAAGCGTTCGATGTCGTCCGCGCTCATGCCGACGCGGATCGCGCCGTCCTCGACGCAGATGGTCGCGGGGACCGAGCCGCCCTTGCGGACGGCGGCCTCGACCTGGAGCGCGGTCTCGACGTTGTGCGGGTAGGCCAGGCCGTGCGTGATGACGTTGGATTCGAGGGCGACGACGGGACGTCCCTCGTGCAGGGCCTCGCGGACCTCTTCGGCGTAGACGACGGGGATCGTGGGGCTGGGCGGGGTCATCGCGTTCCTTCGATCGGGAGAGCGGTGGGGCGGGTGCGGCGGTACGGCGGGAGGCCGGGCGGGCCGGAAGGGCCGGGAAGGCCGGGAGGGCCGCTCATGTCCGGGCACCGCAGTCGGTGGTGCCGAAGTAGCGGTCGCCGAAGTCGCCGATGCCGGGGATCATGAACGCGTGCTCGTTGAGCCGTTCCTCGACGGCGCTGGTCACGATCTTCACGTGGGGGCGCTCGGCGCCGACCCGGGCGATGCCCTCGGGCGACGAGATGAAGTTGACCATGATGATGCGGTCCTCGCTCACGCCGGCGTCCTTGAGGACGTCGATGGCGGCGAGCGCGGAGCCGGCGGTGGCCAGCATGGGTTCGAGCAGCAGGACGTGCCGGTCGGCGATGTCCTCGGGCAGGTGGCTGTAGTAGAGGTGCGGCAGCTTGGTCTGCTTGTCGCGCTGGATGAGGATCTTGCCGATCCGGATGCCGGGGTGGATGTCGCGCAGCTCGCCTTCCAGGGCCTCGCCGGCCCGGATCACGGGGACGGCGCAGATCTTGGTGGCGAACTCGAGCCCGTCGTAGGTGACGCCGACGGGCGTGGTGACCTGTTTCTTGGTGAACGGCAGCAGGTCGAGGCCGTGTTCGAGCAGTAGCCGCATGACACGCCGGGCGTAGAACACGAAGTCCTCGCGGGCGCAGTCGCGGTCACGGATGATCGTGTGGATGGCGCGCAGCTGATCCGTCTGCGGCAGCAGATGAACGTGGGGGGTCGCGGTCACAGCACACTCCTGAAGGTCGATACCGCCAGGCGGAGCCCGGGGGGGGTGGGACGTCCGCCGTCGTTCCTGTCCTCAGTCGCACAAACCTGGTATGCGCATGTCACCCCAGTGTCGGCAGGCGCGGAGTTCCCCCTCAAAGCCATGTCCAAGGAGTGGACGCACCGGTGGACACCGGGTGGAGGTGCCGGAGGCCGAGGTCCCGGTGGGTTTCCGGTGTGGCCGCCCGCCAGGGGCGAGCGGCGACCCGGTGACCGGTGGGGCCGGGTGTCGCTCCGGCAGTCGGGATGTGTGCGGCCCGGCGGGTGGGGGCTCGGTTTGCGGCCAGGGTGAATGGCCCGTCTCCGCCGGTTCGGGGTGCGCGGCAACGCGATGGGGCGGCCGGCTGTCTCATCGACAGCCGGCCGCCCCAGGGTGAGGGCTCATGCCCCGCTGGTCACTCCCGGCGGTGACGACGGAGCCGCCACCGGAACCGTCACGCGAAGGCGGTCTTCAGCGCGGACCATGCGGTCTTGGCGTCGGCCAGGCCGCGGTAGACCGACGGGATCTTCTCCTTGTCGAGGCCGAAGTGCTGGTAGACGGCCATCATGGCCGCGCGGACCGAGTACTCGACGGTGAAGACGACGCCCTCGGGGATCTCGACGAACTGGCCGAGGAAGGCGAAGTTCTCGGCGCCTTCCGGTACGACGCGGGGGCGGTCGGCGACGACGCGGCGCTGGAACTGGGCGTCGATGTACGGCATCTGGACGGTGGTGACCTTGGTGGTGGCGCGCACCTCGTCCGCGATGTCGTCGAAGCCGAGATGGCCGAGGAGTTCGTCGAGGATCTCGGCGCCGGTGCAGTCGTCCATCTTCTTCGGGACGTGGTCACCGGGTACGTCGCCGAACAGCGAGTACCCCAGAGGGTGTACGTGTTCTCTTCCTGATCCCGGAAGTGCGGCTGGGCGGGCACGACGATCGACAGCAGCCAGCCCGAGTCCTTCCAGGTCATCAGGGCACCTTCGCCGGGCACGTTGCCGGTGTACTCCTGGATGCGGTCCAGGAGGGTACGGCCGGTCATGGTGAGGGTGAAGGACTCCCACTTGGTCTCGTCGATGTTGCCGCAGAAGGCGGTGGGGCGGCCGAAGTCCGGCGCCTGCTTGGCGATCGACTCCCACAGCCGCCAGGAGCCGTCCCGCTTGTCACGGATCAGCTCGGGAACGGTGGAGCGGTCGCCGTACGTGGCGTCGGCGGTCATGGACCCGATGGTCAGGAACGCGTAGTCGTCCTCGCCGAGCTCGATCGTCTCGGCCTTGGCGCCGTCCCGTTCCAGACGCAGCCGGGAGATCCGGCGCGCGGCGGGGTCGGAGAACTCCACGTCGGCGACGGTCACGCCGAAGTCGGTGCGGACACCCTTGGCGGCGAGCCACTCCTTGATCGGCCGGATGACGGAGTCGTACTGGTTGTACTTGCTGCGCCGGACACCGGACAGGGTGTGGATGCGGTCGAACTCCTGCACGAAGGCGAGGAAGTACCGCTTCAGTTCGATCGCCGAGTGCCAGGTCTGGAAGGCGAACGTCGTGCGCCACATGCACCAGAAGTTGGTGGTGAAGAAGTGCGGCTGGAAGAAGTCGTCGATGCGGCGGGCGCCGATGACCCGTTCGGGCAGCGCGAGCAGCCGGGTCATGTCGGCACGGTCGCGGGCGTCCAGGCCGAGCCGGGCGGCGTCGGCGATGGTGCGGTCGGCGTTGATGATCCGGGCCTTGGCGTTCGTGGGGTGCTCGATGTTGAAGGCGAGCATCTCCTGCCGCACCGAGACCGCGGGGTCGTCGAGGGTCGGGATGGTCTCCAGGAGGTTCCAGAGACACACATAGTGCTCTTCCTCGAACATCCGGCCGCCGCGGGTGACGTATCCGCCCTCGGGCGTGGGCGCGGGAGCGCCGTCCATGGACCCGCCGACGATCGACAGCTGCTCCAGGATGTGCACGTTCTCCCCGGGGACACCCGCGTCTCTCACGAGGAAGGCCGCCGCGGCGAGCGAGGCGACACCTCCACCGACGAGGTAGATCTTGGAATTCCTGGTTGCCGGCACGGGGACCTCCGGAGCTGGGTGGTACGGGGTGTGCTTCCAGTACATCGCACGCCCCGAGCCTGCCCCAGATACCGTTCGTCCGCTATGGGAGGCTTACGCCCTCTGGACAGATCCACGCAATCCCTACCACTGTCTGCCGGATGCCACGCGCGTGACGTTCCCTCCCTCTCCATGCCCGGAGGCCCCATCCACGACCGCGCCCCGCGCCGATGCGAAACATCGGTGCGGGGCGCGGTCGCGTCAGCGTGCGGGAGCTGTCAGCCGTTGCCCGAGAGGTCGATCGTGCGCGTCCGCTCCGTCTTGGTCTTGCCGCGCAGGGCGTCGCGCATCACGAAGGCGACGTCGTCGGCGTTGACCTGGTGCTTGGTGCCGTCGCCCTTGGTGACCATGACGCCGTCGAAGACGCCGTCGAGCAGCTTGGTGATGGCCTTCTTGTCGTAGACCTCGATCAGATGCCCGTCGATCGCCTTCACCGACAGGATCTGCGGCAGCGACCGCTGCGGGCCGAAGTCGATCTTCGCGTTGCCGGCGTTGATGGTGATCAGGCCGGACATCGCGGGCTGCGCGAACTCCTCCATCGCCCGGTCGAGTTCGGCCTTGGAGACCGTGGGACGACGGGTGACGACGGGCAGTTCGACGGTGTTGGGCTTGCCCGTCTCGACCTGGGTGCGGTAGGCGTCCTTGACCGAGATCATCGAGCGCTGGACGTCCAGGCCCTTGCCCGCCTTGCCCTCGACCGCCGTGACCTTGCCCGGCGCGAAGACGATCGTGGCCTCCTTGACGGACCCGGAGGTGCCCGCCAGGTCGGTCAGGGCGACGCCGAGCTTCTCCTCGTCGACCGGGATCACCGGCTGCGCGACCCGCTGGCCGCCGAAGAGGGAGCTGACGACCGAGACGGGGTTGTAGTCGCTGCCCGCGGCCTCGCGCACGGTCTCCTGGGCGTCCAGGGCGAGACCCGCCTTGTCCGGGGCCAGCTGCACCGTCTTGCCGTCGACCTTGAGCTGGATCGGGGCGTGGGCGCGCTTGCCCAGGGTCGCCTCCAGCTTGGCGACGGCCTCTTCCTTCGTACCGCCGCCGATGTCGACGCCGAGGACCGTGGTGCCCTTGGGGACGTCGGCGTGGTTGAGAAGGAGGCCGGCGCCGTAGGCGACCGCGCCCAGGCCGACGACGCCAACACAGGCGAGCATCAGCTTGGAACGCTTCTTCACCGGCTTCGCCGTGGCCGCCGGCGTGGGCCGGGGAGCCGCCTCCTGGGCCGCCGGGGCGCCCGCGGGCACGCCGCTGTTGACGGTCGCGCCGGAGACGTTGCCCCGCTCGCCCGCCGCCTGGCCGCGCTTCGCGCCGCCGCCCACCGGGCCGCCGACCGGACCCGGGACGGGGGCCGGGGGCTGCGGGGTGAGGATCGCGGTGTCGTCGGACATACGGGGGGCCGCCTGGCCCTGCCCCATACCGCCCTGGCCCATGCCGCCCTGAGCCATCCCGCCCCGCGGGCCGGTCGGCGCGGCGGTGACCCGGCTTGAGCCGGTGGCGGGGCCGGTGGTCGGACCCATGGGAGCCGCCGGGCCGCCGATCACGGGCGTACCCGCGGCCGGGGTCCTGCCGGGACCGTCGTCGTACGGCGTGGGCGCCGGCGCGGCCTCCGGGGTGAAGACGGGGGTGCCCTGGGCGGGCGTGTGGCCGGGACCGCCCGTCATGGCGGCGGTGACCACCGGCATGCTCTGGGTGGTGCTCGCGGCCGACGGGACGCCGTCCGAGGCCGAGCCGGTGAAGCCGGGGGTGCCGGCGGCCGGGGTGGTCGCCTGTGGACCGGCGCCGAGCCCGCTCAGGCCGGACGACGACGGCGCGGGCGCCGGTGCCTGCGCCTGCGCCTGCATCGGCTCGATGGCGGCCACGGGCTTCGGCGCGTTGGCGGACGGCTTGCGCGGGGCGAACCAGTCGCTGGCGGGCTTGTCGTCCGCCGCGCCGCCCTGGACGGGCTCGGCCGCGGGGGCCGGCTCCGGCACGGGCTCCGGGCGGACGGGCTCGATGGCGGCACGCCTGGCGGGGGGCGCGGCCGGGGCGTCCTCGGCGGCGGGAGCCGACGAGGCGTCACCGACCGGCTTGCGGACGACCACGGGCGGGATCGGACGCGAACCCGGGATGTTGATCCGGATCCGGGTGGTCAGCGTCGTCTCGGTCTTGGGCTCCTCCGGCGGCGCGGTGACGGGCTCCTCGGCCGACTCCTGGCCGGGGCGAAGGCCGTACGGCGTGGTGCCCGAGGGGTACGCGGCTCCTCCGCGCCCCTGGGCGCCGGAGGAGGAACGGTCAGTCTCTCGACCAGTTTCACGACTCAAAGCAGGATCTCCCGGTTGGCTCCGCCGCCCGCTCTTGCTGATGCTCGTGCTGATCCGGGCGGGTCCGGCGGCGCGCACCACCATACTGGCCGCCGCCGGTCCGTACCCGACCCGGCGGGAATCCGTCGGGAAGAACCGGCGGAAGTCAAGACGTCTCTACGTCAACTCCGCCTGCTCACGGGGCTGGTGGGGCCACTCTGGACATCGTGGCACACATCACAGCGAGGGCCATTCCGCCCAGCAGGAACACCATCTCCCCGAGGCCGCCGCCGAACAGCCCGTCGCCTTCCGGGCGTCCGAGGCTGAGCAGCACGATGGTGACCAGCCAGCCCGCACCCGCGAACACGACTCCGAGCTGGGTGCCGGTGGCGCGCAGGCCGCCGTAGAAGACGGCGGCGGAGGCGAGCAGGGCCAGCAGGACGCCGCCGGGGAACCAGGCGGCCTGGACGAGCGAGCCCGCGATGCCGACGAGGGCGCCGAGGACGACGAGCAGGACGTACCAGACGTAACGGAACTTCATGCGCCCGCCGCTCCCCCGTCCGTGTCCGAAAGCCCCGGCAGGCCCGCGAAGAGGTCGGTCTCACGGGTGCCGGCGGGGGCTCCCGGGGCGCCCCGGACGAGCTCGTAGTACTCGGTGGTGAAGAGGGGCTGGCCGAGGTTGTTGGAGAGGGCGAAGAAGGGGCCGTCGACGGTCACCTGGGTGGCGTGCGCGGCCATCGCGGCGGCCTTGCGGGCGGCGTACCCGCCCCCGACCGCCGAGCCCGCTCCAGAGCCCGTCCCGGGCTCCCTGCCGGCGTCCGCGAGGTCTGTGCCGGCGTCCGTGAGGTCCGTCCCGCCGTCGATCTCGGCGGTGATCCGGGACGGGTCGACGACGCCGGGGAGGTCCTCGATCGTGGCCTCCGCCGGGAACGCGCAACCCTCGGCGCGCAGGCGGGCGAAACCGGCCTCGGCGACCGGTCGCGGGACCCGGTTCCAGTAGATCTTGGCGATGGCGTGCGCGGGGCCGAGATCGGGCCGGTACGCGGGGTCGGCGGCCAGCTCCGCGGCGCGCGTGGCGACCCGGTGGGCCTGGATGTGGTCGGGGTGACCGTAGCCGCCGTCGGGGTCGTACGTGACGAGGACCTGGGGGCGGGTCTCGCGGATCACCTCGACCAGGTACGGGGCGGCGGTGTCGACGTCCGTGTTCCAGAAGGCGTGCGGGCGGTGGTTCTGCTCGACGCCCATCATCCCGGAGTCGCGGAAGCGGCCCGCGCCGCCGAGGAAGCGGTGGTCGGTGACGCCGAGGCGGCGCATCGCGGCGGCGAGTTCGCCCACGCGGAACTCCCCGAGCCGGTTCTCCCGGTCGGGTGCGAGGTGCGCCAGGTCGGGCGGGATGACCTCGCCTTCCTCGCCCAGGGTGCAGGTCACGAGGGTCACGAGGGCACCCTCGGCCGCATACCTGGCCATGGTGGCGCCGTTGTTGATCGACTCGTCGTCCGGGTGCGCGTGCACCAGAAGCAGACGACGGGCAGGGAGTTCCGTCATGGCTCCAGCCTACGAGGCGGTGCCCCCGGCGGAGCGGCAGGCCGTGCCTCGCCGCCGCCGGGTCGGAACGATCACGAGGCGGTGATCACACGGAAGCGGCCGCCACGTGACGATCACGGAGTTCCCGCCACGAGGTTCTCGCCACGGGGTTCCCGTCACAAGGTCCCGGTCACGGCGTCGCGACCGGAACGTGAAGGCCGGAGTACGAGGATCGGGGCGCGCCCGTCAGAACTTGAGGCCGCCGATCATGTTGGCCACGTTCGTGGTGAGCGTGCTCACCGACGGGGCGATGGACGAACTCGCGAGATAGAAGCCCAGGAGAGCACAGACCGCCGCGTGACCAGCCTTGAGACCGGATTTCCGGATCAGCAGGAAGACGACGATCGCCAGCAGCACCACCACCGAGATCGAGAGTGCCACGGCGGTTCACCTCCACACTTCTTCGGTCGGACGTTCGGTTGGCATGTGCCAGTGGATGTCTACTACCCACCTAGTGCTACGGATCATAACTATCCGTGCCAAGGCATTGGTTGGTGTACGGGGGCATGAGGGGGCGCACGGCCACTAGTTTCGGTCACATGACTTCCCCCCTGCCTTCGCCCTCGCGTTCACCCCGTGAACCGCTTTCGTTCCCCCGTCAGTACGCCCGGACGGGACGTTTCTCCCTCGGCGCCCCGCGCGTTTTCACCGTCTCGCCGGACGGCGAGCGGGTGCTCTTCGTCCGCTCCGGCCCGGAATTCGGGGCGGAGCGCCCTCGGAGACACTTTCGGACACTCCTTCGGAGCGGGACGCGGGGACGGACCGCTCGCACCGCTTGTGGCTGCTCGACCTGACCGGACCGGCCGGTCCGGTGGAGCGTCTGGTGGCCGACCCGGAGGCTCTTCTCTCGGGCGCGGCCGAGGAGTTGTCGCCGGAGGAGCGGGCCCGCCGGGAGCGCAGCCGGGAGGGTTCCGCGGGCATCGTGGGCTACGCGGTGGACGGGGCCGCGGAGTTGGCGGCGTTCGCCTTGTCGGGCCGGCTGTTCACGGCGGACCTGCGGGCCGGCACGGCGCGCGAACTCCCCGCCCAGGGCCCGGTGATCGACCCGCGGCCCTCGCCGGACGGACGGTTCGTGGCCTACGCGGCGGCCGGCGCACTGCGTCTGACCAGCACGGACGGCACGGGCGACCGGGCCCTCGCGGAGCCGGAGGAGGGCACCGAGTCGGTCACGTACGGACTCGCGGAGTTCGCCGCCTCGGAGGAGATGGACCGCTCGCGCGGCTTCTGGTGGTCGCCCGGGTCGGACCGGCTGCTGGTCGCGCGGGTCGACGAACGGCCGGTGCGACGGTGGTGGATCGCGGACCCGGCGCGGCCGGATCGGGAGCCTTCCCCGGTGGCGTATCCGGCCGCGGGGACCCCCAACGCGGAGGTCGGGCTCTTCGTCGTGGATCTGTCCGGAAATCGCACCGAGGTCTTGTGGAACCGGGCCCTCTTCCCGTATCTGGCCCGCGTCCACTGGTCGGCCGGCGGCGCTCCGCTGCTGCTCGTGCAGGCGAGGGATCAGCGGACCCAGGTGTACCTGACGGTCGACCCGGAGACGGGGACCACCACGGAACTGCGCGTGGACAAGGATCCGACATGGCTGGAACTGTTCGCCGGAATTCCGGCGCGGACGCGTGACGGACGGCTCGTACGGGTCACGGACGAGAGCGGCGCGCGGGCCCTCGCGGTCGGCGACCGGGTCCTGACCGACGCCCGGCTGCATGTGCGGGCGGTCCTCGACGTCGGCGAGGACGACGTCCTCGTCTCGGCGTCTGCGGGTGCGGCCCGCGGGGCCGGCGAGGATCCCGAGACCGGTGAGATCCATGTGTACCGGGTGGGCGAGCGAGGCGTGGAACGGCTCTCGGACGGGCCCGGGGTGCATACGGCGGTACGGTCCGGCGCGGTGACCGTCCTGTCCTCGGCGCGGCCCGACGCCCCGGGCAGCGCGGTGCGGGTGCTGCGGGACGGCGTACGGGTCGCCGAGATCGCCTCGTACGCCCAGAAGCCGGTGCTCACGGCGCGGGCGCGGCTCACCGTGGCGGGCGAGCGGCGGATCCCGTGCGCGGTCCTGCTGCCGTCGGCCTGGTCGGAGGGCGACGGGCCGCTGCCGGTGCTCCTGGACCCGTACGGCGGGCCGCACGGGCAGCGGGTGCTGGCCGCGCACAACGCGTACCTCACGTCGCAGTGGTTCGCCGATCAGGGCTTCGCGGTGATCGTCGCGGACGGCCGCGGCACCCCGGGCCACTCCCCCGCGTGGGAGAAGTCGATCGCCCGCGACTTCGGCCTGACCCTCGACGACCAGATCGAGGCGCTGCACGCGCTGGCCGGGCGCTTCCCGCTGGACCTGGACCGGGTCGCGATCCGCGGCTGGTCCTACGGCGGTTACCTCGCCGGACTCGCGGCCCTGCGCCGGCCCGACGTCTTCCACGCGGCGGTGGTGGGGGCGCCGGTCACGGACTGGCGGCTGTACGACACCCACTACACCGAGCGGTACCTCGGCATGCCCGACGAGGATCCGGCCGTCTACGCGGCCAACTCCCTGGTGACGGAAGCCGGTTTGAGCGAGGCCCGGGAGCCGGCCCGGCCGATGATGGTCGTGCACGGCCTGGCCGACGACAACGTGGTCGCCGCCCACACCCTGCGTCTCTCCTCCGCCCTCCTCGCCTCGGGCCGCCCCCACGAGGTCCTGCCCCTGTCCGGCGTCACCCACATGACTCCGCAGGAGCAGGTCGCGGAGAACCTGCTCCTGCTCCAAGTCGACTTCCTGAAGCGGTCGTTGGGGATGGATCGCTAGTAGCGACCGGTACCCCGGCCGCCGGTCACCACCCCGGCGGCCGGTGCGCCGGCGGTGCCGGGGGCAGGCCCGGGGACGCGCGGTACGGGACGGGCGGGGGCGCCAGGTGCCGCCGAGCAGGACGAGGACGGCGACACCGGCGAGCAGCGCGTACAGGGCCGTCAGCTCGTACGGCCCGGTGGTGAGGACCGGCGTGGGCACGGTCACGTACCAGGCGGGCCGCAGGGCCGCCGCGACGCCCGTGATCCCGTATCCGGCGAGCAGCAGTCCCGCCGCCATGCCGAGCGGCCGGGTGGACCGGGCGCGGGCGAAGGCGAGGCCCGCGGCGGTCAGGAGCAGCAGGACGAGGACGGCGTTCAGCCAGCCGGGCGGTACGGCGAGCGTGGACAGCAGCACGGTGCGCGCGCCGGTGAAGCGGGCGACCGTGAACTCGGACGGCAGCAGCCGGGCCAGCCGCAACTCCCAGCCGGTCAGGGCCAGTCCGGCGACCAGGCACAGCACGCCGGCGGCGGTCGAGGGCCCGCGGCGGGGGCGGCGGGCGGTGCCGGACTCGCCGAGGCGGTCGACGCGGCGGCCCGCCGCGGCGGTCACCACGAGGCCGGTGGCGAGCCCGAGGCTCAGGACGGTCGTGACCAGGGTCTCGGTGCCGGCGGCCCACAGGCCGGGCAGCCGCAGCGCGATCGTGAGCACGCCGACGACGGTGAACACGGGTGCGGCGAGCGGGGAGCGGAGGGACGTGACGGCGGCGGCCGTGTAGGCGACGAGCAGGAGCGGGTCGACGAGCGAGGTGGCGGGGAAGTCGTGGCCGACGGCGTCGCCGTCGCCGATCCAGACGCGGAGGAGGCCGTCGGAGGGGCCGAAGACGGCGAGGTCCCGCAGCAGCCAGACGACGATGACGAGGGCGAGGGCCGCGCATAAGGCGGCGCCGACGAGGCGTGCCGAACGTGTTGCAGTCACGGTGCCGATACTCTCGGTCGCACCGGATCCGGACAAGGGCGCGTGGGCACACGCCCTCACTCGCCCACGCTCTCACTCGCCCGGGCGGGACTCCGGCGGGCGGTTCTCAGGCGGAGGGGTCTCAGGCGGCACCACACGCTTTTCTTCCGCGAAGTGGCAGGCCGAGTCGTGGGCGGCCGGGGTCGGGGTGTCCCGGAAGACGGCGGGGACGGCGAGCAGCGGGACTTCGAGGGCGCAGCGTTCGCGGGCCTTCCAGCAGCGGGTGCGGAAGCGACAGCCGGAGGGGATGTTGGCCGGGGAGGGGACGTCGCCGGTGAGGATGAGGCGTTCGCGGCGTTCGCGGGCCGCCGGGTCGGGGACGGGCACGGCGGACAGCAGGGCCTGGGTGTAGGGGTGCGTCGGGTGGTCGTAGATCTCGGCGTCGGAGCCGGTCTCGACGATCCGGCCGAGGTACATGACGGCGACCCGGTCGGAGATGTGCCGCACGATCGACAGGTCGTGGGCGATGAAGACGTACGACAGGCCGAACTCGTCCTGGAGCCGTTCGAGCAGGTTCACCACCTGCGCCTGCACGGAGACGTCGAGGGCGGACACCGGCTCGTCCGCGACGATGATCTCGGGCCGGAGGGCGAGGCCGCGGGCGATGCCGATGCGCTGGCGCTGGCCGCCGGAGAACTGGTGCGGATAGCGGTTGATGTACTCGGGGTTGAGGCCGACGACGTCGAGGAGATCCTGCACCTTGCGGCGCCGGGAGCCCTTGGGGGCGACCTCGGGGTGGATCTCGAAGGGTTCGCCGATGATGTCGCCGACCGTCATGCGCGGGTTGAGGGAGGTGTACGGGTCCTGGAAGACCATCTGGATGTTGCGGCGGACGGCGCGGAGCGCGCGCGGCGACAGCTTGGTGATGTCGTCGCCCTTGTACGCGATGGAGCCGGAGGTCGGCCGCTCCAGGTTGACGAGCATCTTCGCGACGGTCGACTTGCCGCAGCCGGACTCGCCGACGATGCCGAGGGTCTCGCCGGCGGCCAGGTCGAAGTCGACGCCGTCGACCGCGCGGACCGCGCCGATCTGCTTCTTGAAGAGGATGCCGCGGGTGAGCGGGTAGTGCTTGTAAAGATCGCGGACGCGAAGAATCGGTTCGCCGACAGCCTCCGCACCCGTCCCCCCGCCCGACACTCCACCCCTCACCCCACCCGTCGCCCCGCCCGTCCCCTCAGCCATGGAGGCACTCCTTCCAGAAGTGACAGGCGCTGGCGCGCGCCACGGGCGATTCCGTGACGTCGTACAGCGGCGGTTCGTCGGTCCGGCACACGTCCTGGGCGAGCGGGCAGCGCGGGTGGAAGGCGCACCCGGGCGGGATGGCGAGGAGGTTGGGCGGCAGGCCCTTGATCGCGTACAGCTCCTGGCCCTTCTGGTCCAGGCGCGGGATCGAGTCGAGCAGGCCCCGGGTGTACGGGTGCGCGGGGGCCTTGTAGATCTCGTGCACCGGCGCCTGCTCGACGATCCGGCCCGCGTACATCACCGCGATCTTGTCCGCGACGTCGGCGACGACGCCGAGGTCGTGGGTGATCAGGATGAGACCCATGTTGTACTCGCGCTGCAGTTCCGCGAGGAGCTCCATGACCTGGGCCTGGACGGTGACGTCGAGGGCGGTCGTCGGCTCGTCCGCGATGATGAGGTCGGGCTCCAGGGCCAGCGCCATGGCGATCATGATGCGCTGGCGCATACCGCCGGAGAACTGGTGCGGATACTGCCCGACGCGTTCCCGGGCGGCGGGGATGCGGACCCGGTCCATCAGCTCGATCGCCTTGGCGCGGGCGTCCTTGCGGGACAGTCCGCGGTGGACGCGGAACATCTCGCCGAGCTGTTCGCCGACGCTGAGCACCGGATTGAGGGAGGACAGCGCGTCCTGGAAGATCATCGCCATCTTCGCGCCGCGGATCTTCCGCCGTTCGTCCTCCTTCAGCTTGAGCAGGTCCTGCCCCTGGAAGCGGATCTCGCCGCCCGTGATGCGGCCGGGCGGGATGTCGAGGATGCCCATGACCGCCTGCGCGGTCACGGACTTGCCGGAGCCGGACTCGCCGAGCACGGCGAGGGTCTCGCCCGCGTCGACGGAGTAGTCGACGCCGTTGACGGCCTTGGCCACGCCGTCCCGGGTGTGGAACTCCACGTGCAGGTCGCGGACTTCGAGCAGCATGGGCGGACTCCCTACCGCAGCTTGGGGTCGAGGGCGTCGCGCACGGCGTCGCCGAGCATGATGAAGGCGAGCACGGTGACGGCGAGCGCGCCGGCCGGCCAGAGCAGCATGTGCGGGGCGTTGCGGACGTACGCGGAGGCCGCGGAGATGTCGATGCCCCAGGAGACGTTCGGCGGCTTCAGGCCGACGCCGAGGTACGACAGGGTCGCCTCCAGGGCGATGTAGGTGCCGAGCGCGATCGTGGCGACGACGATCACCGGGGCGACCGCGTTCGGGGTGATGTGGCGCAGCAGCATCCGGGAGTTGGAGGCGCCGAGCGCGCGGGCGGCCTGGACGTAGTCGTTCTGTTTGGCGGTGATGACGGAGCCGCGGGCGATCCGGGAGATCTGCGGCCAGCCGAGCAGCACCATGAAGCCGATCACCGGCCAGACGGTGTTGCTGGTGACCACCGACAGCAGGACCAGACCGCCGAGGACGACGGGGATGGCGAAGAAGATGTCGGTGATCCGGGACAGCAGGCCGTCCCAGCCGCCGCCGAAGAAGCCCGCGAGGCCGCCGAGGACGCTGCCGAGCAGCGCGACGCCGAGGGTGGCGAGGACGCCGACGGTGACGGAGGTACGGGCGCCGTAGACGGTACGGGTGTAGACGTCGCAGCCCTGGCCGTCGAAGCCGAAGGGGTGGCCGGGCTGGGAGCCCTCCTGGGCCTTGGCGAGGTCGCAGTCGAGGGGGTCGCCGGAGGCGATGAGCGAGGGCCACACGGAGATGACGACGAGGAAGAGGATGACCAGGGCCGAGACGATGAAGACCGGGTTGCGCAGCAGGTCGTGCCAGGCGTCGGACCACAGGGAGCGGGGCTTGCGGAAGGCCTTGGGGCCGCCGGGACCGCCGGGACCGGCCGCCTCGGCGGCGCCCGGGGCGCTCTCCAGGGTCTCGGCCTCGGCCATGGCGAGGTCCGCCGCGCCGCCGGCGCCGGTGGCGGCGATGGCCCGGCCCTCCTCGAACGGTTCGCTCGGCTCAGGCATAGCGGATCCTCGGGTCCAGGACGGCGTACAGCAGGTCGACCAGCAGATTGGCCACCAGGAAGACCAGGACGAGGACGGTGACGAAGCCGACGACCGTCTGGGTGCTCTGGCGGACGATGCCGTTGTAGATCTGGAAGCCGACCCCGTGGATGTTGAAGATCCGCTCGGTGACGATCGCGCCGCCCATCAGCGCGCCGATGTCGGCGCCGATGAAGGTGACCACCGGGATGAGGCTGTTGCGCAGCAGGTGGCGGGTGATGACGCGGTGCCGTGGGAGGCCTTTGGCGATGGCGGTACGGACGTAGTCGGCGCGTTTGTTCTCGGCGATCGAGGTACGGGTCAGACGGGTGACGTACGCGAGGGACACGGAGGCGAGGACGAGCCCGGGGACGATGAGTTCGTCGAACGGGGCCTCGGGTGACACGGCGGGCTTGATCCAGCCCCATTTGACGCCGAACAGCAGCTGGACGAGCAGACCGGTGACGAAGGTGGGGACGGACAGCACGACCAGCGTGAGCAGCAGGACCGTGGTGTCGACGGGGCGGCCGCGGCGCAGCCCGGTGACGACGCCGAGGGTGATGCCGATGACGATCTCGAAGAAGATGGCGACGATCGTGAGCCGGATGGTGACGGGGAAGGACGAGGCCATCAGCTCGGTGACGGGCTGGCCGTTGAAGGCGGTGCCGAAGTCCCCGGTGAAGACGTTGCCCATGTAGGTCAGGTATTGCTGCCAGACCGGCTTGTCGAGGCCGAACTCCCGCTTCAGCTGGGCGGCGGTGGCCGGGTCGCAGGCGCGCTCGCCGCACAGGCCGGCGATGGGGTCGCCCATCACGTTCACCATCAGGAAGATCAGCAGCGTGGCGCCGAAGAAGACCGGGATCATCTGCAGCAGTCGCCGGATCACGTAACGGCCCATGGGAGGCTCCGGTGGGTTGGCTCCGGGAGGGGCGGGCGGGCGGTACGGGCCGCCCTGGAGGTACGGGGGCCGCGGCGGGCCACGGGCCCCGCTACGGCGTCACTTGACCTTGATCCGGTCGTACACCGGGACGCTGAAGGGGTTCAGGGCCACGTTCCCGATCCGGTCCGAGTAGCCGGCGCTGCCGTTCTGGTACCAGAGCGGGATGGCGCCCATGTCGTCGCGCAGTACCTTCTCGGCCTCCACGAACGTGTTGACGGCCTGGGTGCGGTCGGTCTGGGCGTTGGCCTGGTCGACGAGCTTGTCGAACTTCGGGTTGGAGTACGTGCCGTCGTTGGAGGAGGCGTTCGTGTAGTACAGCGGCTGGAGGAAGTTCTGGATGAGCGGGTAGTCCATCTGCCAGCCGGCCCGGAACGGTCCGCTGAGCTTGTGCTGGGTGACCTGGTTGCGGTAGTCGGCGAAGGTGCCGACGGGGTTGCCGACGCAGGCGCGGTTGTTGCCCAGCGAGCGGTTGATGGAGTTGCAGACGGCGTCGACCCACACCTTGTGGGAGCCGGTGTCGGCGTTGTAGGTGATCTTCATGGTGCCGCCGGGGATGCCGCCGCCCTCGGCGACCAGCTTCTTGGCCTGCGCCGGGTCGTACTCGCAGGCGGCGCCGCACAGGTCGTTCCGGAAGCCGCCCTGCTGCCCGAGGACCGGCGAGGTCCAGTCCTGGGCCGGGGTACGGGTGTTGTGGAAGATCGTCTCGGTGATCTGCTTGCGGTCGATGGCCATCGACAGACCGGTGCGCAGCTTCTCCTGGCCGGGCTTGTGCCAGGCCGGGTCGTAGAAGGGGAACGCGATGGTCTGGATGATGCCGGCCGGGGTGTTGATGTAGCGGGAGCCGAGGTCGGCCGCGACGTTCTTGAGCTGTGCGGCGGGGATGTCGTCGACGAGGTCGAGGTTGCCCGCGGTCAGGTCGGTGTAGGCGGTGTTGTTGTCGGTGTAGACCTTGAGCGTGATGCCGCCGTTCTGCGCCTTGTCCTCGCCGGGGTAGCCGTCCCACTTCTTGAGGGCCATCTGCGAGCCCTTGGTGTACGAGTCGACGGCGTAGGGCCCGTTGCCGACCGGCTTGGCCAGCCAGCCCGCGTGGTCGTCGTAGAAGGCGCGGGGCAGCGGGGCGAAGGCCGCGTAGCCGAGGGTGTCGGGGAAGGTCGAGAACTTCTGCGACAGCGTGACGGTGAAGGTCTGCTCGTCGACGACCTTGAGGCCGGACAGAGTGGTCGCGGTCGCCGCCCCGGTGTCGGGGTGGACCTTGCCGTACCCCTCGATGTAGCCGAAGAAATAGGCGTTCTTCTGGTTGTTCTTCAGGGCGGCGCCGTAGTTCCAGGCGTCGACGAAGGACTTCGCGGTCACCTTCTCGCCGTTGGAGAAGGTCCAGCCGCTCTTGACCTTGATCGTGAAGTGGGCGGAGTCGCTCGACGTGATGGACTCGGCCAGCCAGTTCTTGGCCTCGCCGGTCTTCGGGTCGTACTTCTTGAGACCGCGGAAGATCATGTCGAGGACCTTGCCGCCCTGCACCTCGTTGGTGTTCGCGGGCTCCAGGGGGTTCTGCGGGTCGCCCCAGGAGGAGGACACGACGCCGTTCGCTCCCCCGCCGCCGCTGCTCCCGCCGCCACCGCAGGCGGTCGCCGTGAGGGCGACGGCGGCGACCGGGGCGACCCACGTGGCGTACCTGGCTCCGCGCATGGAGTGCCTCCCGATCGTCCCGAATGCGGCTTGGAGACCAATATCACCCGACATCAGAGGGAGTGCACCTCTACGGCGCCCGGATGAACGGCCCTGTCAGCCGCCCCGTCAGCCGCCCCTCGGCAGACCCCCGCCCCGCCCCCGGCAACGACGAACCCCCGCCACCCGGATGGGGTGGCGGGGGCCTGGTCGTCCAGCCTTCCGTACGGGCCCTCGCAGGCCCCGACGGAAACGGATCAGACGGCGAGCACCGACTTCTCCTCGGCGAAGTGGCACGCCGACTCGTGCGCGGCCGGGGTGTCCTGCCCGCGGAAGCGCTCCGGCACCGCGAGGACCGGCATCTCGACGGCGCACTTCTCCTGCGCCTTCCAGCAGCGGGTGCGGAAGCGGCAGCCCGACGGCGGGTTGGCCGGCGAGGGCACGTCACCGGTGAGGATGATCCGCTCGCGGTTCGCGCGGGCGTCCGGGTCCGGCACCGGCACGGCGGACAGCAGCGCCTGGGTGTACGGGTGGGTCGGGTGGTCGTAGATCTGCGTGTCCGTGCCGATCTCCGCCATCTTGCCCAGGTACATGACGCCGACGCGGTCCGAGATGTGCCGGACGATCGACAGGTCGTGCGCGATGAAGATGTAGGACAGGTTGAACTCGTCCTGGAGCTTCTCCATCAGGTTGATGACCTGGGCCTGGACGGACACGTCCAGGGCCGAGACCGGCTCGTCGCAGATGATGATCTCCGGGTTGAGCGCGAGGCCGCGGGCGATGCCGATGCGCTGGCGCTGACCGCCGGAGAACTGGTGCGGGTACCGGTTGATGTACTCCGGGTTCAGACCCACGACGTCGAGGAGCTCCTGCACCTTGCGGCGCCGGTCGCCCTTCGGGGCCACCTCGGGGTGGATGTCGAAGGTCTCGCCGATGATGTCGCCGACCGTCATACGCGGGTTCAGCGAGGTGTACGGGTCCTGGAACACCATCTGGATGTTGCGGCGCACGGCCTTCAGCGCGCGGCCGGACAGCCGGGTGATGTCCTGGCCCTTGTAGAAGACCTCGCCCGCGGTGGCGCGCTCCAGGTTCATCAGGAGCTTGGCGACCGTGGACTTGCCACAGCCGGACTCGCCCACGATGCCGAGGGTCTCGCCCTGGAAGAGGTCGAAGGAGACCCCGTCCACGGCCTTGACCGCGCCGACCTTCTTCTTGAAGAGGATGCCCTGCGTCAGCGGGAAGTGCTTCTGCAGGTTGCGCACCTGGAGGATCGGCTCGCCGCGCTGGGCCGGCGTCTCGATGGCCGCCACGGCAGCGTCCTCGGACACGCCCCCGGCGTTGTCGTTCTTGCTGAGGTCAGCCATGGATCGTCTCCTTCCAGAAGTGGCAGGCGCTCTTGCGGCCCGGCAGCTCGCCGCCGTCCTGCTCGGTCACCGGCACCAGGGCCGGGACCTCGGTGTGGCACAGGTCCGTGGCCTTGGGGCAGCGCGGGTTGAAGGCGCAGCCCGACGGGATCTTCAGCAGGTTGGGCGGCAGACCCTTGATCGCGTACAGCTCCTGGCCCTTCTGGTCCAGGCGCGGGATCGAGTCCAGCAGACCCCGGGTGTACGGGTGGGCCGGGCGCTTGTACAGCTCGTGCACCGGCGCCTGCTCGACGATCCGGCCCGCGTACATCACGGCGATCTTGTCCGCGACGTCGGCGACGACCCCGAGGTCGTGGGTGATCAGGATCAGACCCATGTTGTACTCGCGCTGCAGCTCCGCGAGCAGGTCCATGACCTGCGCCTGGACCGTCACGTCGAGCGCCGTGGTGGGCTCGTCCGCGATGATCAGGTCGGGCTCCAGGGCCAGCGCCATGGCGATCATGATGCGCTGGCGCATACCGCCGGAGAACTGGTGCGGGTAGTCGCTGACCCGGGCCTTGGCGGCCGGGATCTTGACCTTGTCCATCAGCTCGATGGCCTTGGCCGTCGACTCCTTCTTGGACAGGCCGTGGTGCACCCGGAACATCTCGCCGAGCTGGTAGCCGACGGTGAGGACCGGGTTGAGGGAGGACAGCGCGTCCTGGAAGATCATCGCGATCTTCCGGCCGCGGATCTTCCGGCGCTCCTCGTTGGACATCTTCAGCATGTCCTGGCCGCGGAACAGGATCTCGCCCTGCGGGATCCTGCCGGGCGGCATGTCGAGGATGCCCATGATCGCCTGGGCGGTCACGGACTTGCCGGAGCCGGACTCGCCGAGGACGGCGAGGGTCTCGCCGGCGTCGACCGAGTAGTTGACGCCGTTGACGGCCTTGGCCACACCGTCACGGGTGTGGAACTCCACGTGCAGGTCGCGGACTTCCAGCAGCGGCCCGGTGTGTCCGTCGCCGTCGCGCGGCGCGGGGACGTTCGTGGTCTTGGAAATGGTGCTCACGGTGTACGCCCTCCTCAGCGCAGCTTGGGGTCGAGGGCGTTGCGGACGGCTTCGCCGAGCATGATGAACGCCAGGACGGTGATGCTCAGCATGATCGACGGGTACAGCAGGATGTGCTGCGACGTACGGATCGCCTGAACACCGGCGGAGATGTCGACACCCCACGACACGGTCGGGGACGCGAGGCCCAGACCGAGGTACGACAGGGTGGCCTCGGCCGAGATGTAGCCGCCGAGCGCGATGGTCGCGACGACGATCACCGGGGCCATGGCGTTCGGCAGGATGTGCTTGAACAGGATCCGCGTCGTGCCGGCGCCCAGCGCCTTGGCGGCGTGGACGTAGTCGGCCTGCTTGACCGTGATGACCGCACCGCGCATGACGCGGGTGATCTGGGTCCAGCCGAGGAACGCCAGGGCGAAGACGACGACCCAGGTGGTGCGCTCGGTGAAGGACTGCAGGATGACCATGGCGCCCAGCAGGAACGGGATGCCGAAGAAGATGTCGGTGAGCCGCGACAGCAACGCGTCGACGAGGCCGCCGAAGTAACCGGCGATCATGCCGACCAGGCTGCCGACGACGGTCACGATCAGGGTGACCGCGATGCCGACCGTGATCGAGGCACGGGTGCCGTGGATCAGGCGGGCGTAGACGGAACGGCCCTGGATGTCGTAGCCCAGCCAGCCCTCGGAACCGATCTTGCTCAGCTCGGGCTCGCCCTTGTAGTGCTTGACCAGGTCGCCCACGGTGGGGGACGCGCTGGTGAACAGGCCCGGGAAGACCGCGATCAGCAGCAGGAAGAAGATCAGCACGGACGACACGAGGAAGTACGGGTTGCGGCGCAGGTCCCGCCAGGCGTCGCCCCACAGGGAGCGCGCCTTCTCGTTGACCTGCTCGCCCGCGGGGTCCGTCAGCGAGGGGGAGGCGACGGCGTCCTCGGCGGTGGCCGCGGTCTTGGTCACGTCAGGCATAACGGATCCTCGGGTCCAGGACCGCGTACAGCAGGTCGATGAGCAGGCTGGTGAAGAGGTAGACGATCACCAGGACGGTGACGAGTCCGACGAGCGTGCTGCCTTCGCGGCGGGAGATCGACTCGTAGATGAGACCGCCGACACCCTTGATGTTGAAGATGCCTTCGGTGACGACCGCGCCGCCCATCAGGGCGCCGATGTCGGTGCCGAGGAAGGTGATGACCGGGATCATCGAGTTGCGCATCAGGTGGACACCGACGATGCGGCGCTTCGGCAGGCCCTTCGCGACGGCGGTGCGCATGTAGTCGGCGCGCAGGTTCTCGGCCATCGAGGTACGGGTCAGCCGGGCCACGTACGCGAGCGAGAGGCCACCGAGCACGACCGCCGGGGCGATCATCTCGGAGAACAGCTGGTCGTTGCTGACGTTCGGTTCCATCCAGCCCAGCTGGAAGGCGAACACCATCTTGATGATGAAGCCCAGGACGAAGACCGGCACCGAGATGATCAGCAGCGTGAAGATCAGGATGATGTTGTCCGCCAGGCGGCCGGCCTTGAGGCCGGCGATGATGCCGAGGCTGACACCGAAGACCAACTCGAAGGCGAAGGCCAGTGCGGCCAGCTGGAGCGTCACCGGGAAGGCATCACCCAGGACTTCGGTGACGGGGCGACCGTTGCGGATCTGCTTCCCGAAGTCGAAGTGCAGGATGATGTTGGACATGTAGTCCCAGTACTGCTTGAGAATGTGCTGATCCAGGCCGAGTTCGTGCCTGATCTTCGCGAGGGTCGCGGGGTCTGCGCCCTTGTCGCCGAACAGACCCGCCACGGGGTCGCCCGGCAGGCTGTAGACCATGAGGAAGATCAGCAGGGTGGTCCCGAAGAAAACCGGGATCATCTGGAGCAGTCGTCGTGCGACATAACGCCCCATTATGCCTCCGTTGAGATGTCACAGCGGCAGCCGACGGGGCCCTCCACGGAGCACTGCCCGTTTCCGGGCATGCTCGGGTCGCGGAAGGGCCCCCCAGCCACTGCGTAAGGCGCCGAGGGAGCCGGCCGTCAGGCGGCCGGCTCCGTTCGCGGCATGCGGACTACGCTTGGGTTTACTTGTGGACCTCGACGCCGTACAGGATCGGGTCGCCGTCCTGTCCGAACTTCACGCCGGAGACCTTCTCGGAGTAGCCCGCGTTGGTCTTGTAGTACCAGAGCGGGATCGACGGCATGTAGTTGACCAGGTCCTTCTCGATGGCCTGGTACGCCTTGACCGACTCGTCGAGCGTCTTGACGGAGTCGGCAGCCGCGATCTTGGCGTCCAGCTCCTTGTTGGAGAAGTCGCCCTGGTTGCCGTCGGCACCGGTGCGGAACAGGTCGGAGATGAAGTTCGCGTTCACCGGGTAGTCGAGCACCCAGCCCGACCGGTACAGCGACTTGACCTGCTTGTTCTTACGGGCCGTCAGGTCAGCCTGGAAGTCCGGCTTGCCGTCGCCCGTGCACTGGACACCCACCGCCTGCTGGATGGAGTTGCAGACGGCCTCCACCCACTCCTTGTGACCGGAGTCGGCGTTGTACTGGATGAAGATCTTGTTGTTCGGGACGCCGCCGCCGTCCTTGATGAGCTGCTTGGCCTTGGCGGGGTCGAACTTGGTGACGTCGCCCGCCGCGTTCTCCTGGTAGCCCAGGACGCCCTTCGCGACCCAGCCGGTCGCGGGCTCACGCGTGCCGTTCAGCACCGTCTTGGTGATGGTGGCGCGGTCGATCGCCATCGACAGGCCCTGGAGGACCTTCGGGTCGATCGGCTTCGGCTTCTTCCACATGTCGGCGTAGTAAGCCACGGCGATGGTCTGGATCGCGGAGTACGACTGGTCGACAGCGCGGTCGCCCAGGTCGTCGCGGTACACCGGAAGGTCCTTCGGACCGATCTGGCGGATGATGTCCAGGTTGCCGGACTTCAGGTCCTCGTACGCGGCCTCGACGGTGGTGTAGTTCTTGAAGAGCACACCGCCGTTCTTCGCCTTGTTCGGGCCCTTGTAGCCGTCGAAGCGGGTGACCTCGATCTGCTTCTTGTGGTCCCAGCTCTTGAACTTGTACGGGCCGTTGCCCACGGGGGCCTGGCCGGCGGCCTTCGGGTCCTTGTAGAAGGACGCGGCCAGCGGCGCGAACGGGATGTACGCGAGCTTGTGACCGAAGTACGGGACCGGCTTCGAGAGCTCGATCGTGAAGGTCGTGTCGTCCACGATCTTCAGGCCGTCCATCTTGTCCGAGGCCGGCTTGGCGCCTTCCTTCTCGGGGTGGACCTTGTCGAAGCCCTTGATGTCGGCGAACCAGCTCGACAGGCCCATCGCGTTGGCGATGTTGGCGTTCCAGTTCCACGCGTCCACGTAGGACTTCGAGGTCACCGGGGTGCCGTCGTGGAAGGTCCAGCCCGGCTTGAGCTTGACGGTCCAGGTCTTCGAGTCGGTCGTGGTGAGCGACTCCGCGTTCAGCATCTCGAGCGAGCCGTCGGCCTTGTACTTGACCAGGGTCGAGTACACGGACTTCATGACCGCGGAGCCGTTGGACTCCATCGTGTCACCGGTGAACAGGGGCTTCTCCGGCTCGCCCAGGTCCATCGAGAAGATCCCGTTGGGGTCCACCTTGCCCTTGGCGTCGGAGCCGCCATCGCTCTTGCCCCCGCCACAGGCGGTCGCTGCCAGGGCGACGACGATCGCGCCCGCTACCCACTTGGCGCTCTTGGCACCGCGCATGGGTTCCTCCTCATGAGTCCACTTTGTCACTACAAGTGGGACACCCCGTGCGTCCGTCGACACCCCTGACGACGTTCCACACACATGCCCCGAGTGTGCTCGTGAGTCGGCACTCCCCACAGTGCGTGACCCATTGACCCGAGCTCAATGGAGCCAACTATTAAGTACGTCCGGGCTGTAAACCACAGCTAAGCGGTCTCGTTTTGACAACATCGCGCCTACCGTGACGACCGAAATCCGGACAAAGTGAGCACAGACAGACAGCGACGAAACGGACCGTTAACACACGTTCCGGAGAGCGACGGCCGATAACCGGACACTCGGCGGTCGAAACCAACTTGACGAAAGGTTGGAGGAAGAGCTCGCGAAAAGGGCTCGACCCCCACTTGACGTGGAGGCCGAGCCCTTTTTGTTCGGATTTACCCAAGAGGCCTGTTATCAGCCGTTCTTGGCGCGCGAGGCGGACCGGCCGCGCTCCTTCTGGTCCAGGACGACCTTGCGGATGCGCACGGCCTCCGGGGTGACCTCGACGCACTCGTCGTCGCGGCAGAACTCCAGCGACTGCTCCAGCGAGAGCTTGCGCGGCGGGACGATCGCCTCGAAGGAGTCGGCGGAGGAGGAGCGCATGTTGGTGAGCTTCTTCTCCTTGGTGATGTTCACGTCCATGTCGTCGGAGCGCGAGTTCTCGCCGACGATCATGCCCTCGTACACCTCGGTGCCGGGGTCGGTGAACAGGACGCCGCGCTCCTGGAGGTTCGTCATCGCGAAGGCGGTGACGGCACCGGCGCGGTCGGCGACCAGCGAACCGTTGTTACGGGTCGTCAGGGTGCCGAACCACGGCTCGTGGCCCTCGTGGATCGAGTGGGCGATACCCGTACCGCGGGTGTTGGTGAGGAACTCCGTACGGAAGCCGATGAGGCCACGGGACGGAACGACGAACTCCATGCGGACCCAGCCGGAGCCGTGGTTCGACATGTTGTCCATGCGGCCCTTGCGGACACCCATGAGCTGGGTGACGGCGCCCATGTGCTCCTCGGGGACGTCGACCGTGAGGCGCTCGACGGGCTCGTGGACCTTGCCGTCGACCTCCTTGGTGACGACCTGCGGCTTGCCGATGGTCAGCTCGAAGCCCTCACGGCGCATCTGCTCGACCAGGATGGCGAGCGCCAGCTCACCACGGCCCTGGACCTCCCAGGCGTCCGGACGCTCGGTGTCGAGGACGCGGAGCGAGACGTTGCCGATGAGCTCGCGGTCCAGGCGGTCCTTCACCTGGCGGGCGGTGACCTTGCGGTCCTTGACGGCGTTCTTCGCGTCCGCGCCCTTGCCCGTGCCACCGCGGCCGACGAGCGGCGAGGTGTTCGTGCCGATGGTCATGGAGATGGCCGGCTGGTCGACCGTGATCAGCGGCAGCGCGATCGGGTTCTCCGGGTCGGCCAGGGTCTCGCCGATCATGATGTCGGGGATACCGGCGACGGCGCAGATGTCACCGGGGCCGGCGACCTCGGCCGGCTTGCGGGTGAGCGCCTCGGTCATCATCAGCTCGGTGATGCGGACGTTGTGGATCGAACCGTCACGCTTGATCCACGCGACCGTCTGGCCCTTGCGCAGCTCGCCCTGCTCGACACGGAGCAGCGCGATACGGCCGAGGAAGTTGTCGGCGTCGAGGTTGGTGACGTGGGCCTGGAGCGGCGCGTCCTCCTCGTAGGCCGGGGCCGGGACGTGCTCCAGGATCGTGGAGAAGAAGGGCTCCAGGTTCTCGGAGTCCTGCGGGACCGTGCCGTCCTCCGGCTTGGTCAGCGAGGCGATGCCGTCACGGCCGCACGCGTAGACGATCGGGAACTCGATCTGGTCCTCGTCGGCGTCCAGGTCGAGGAAGAGGTCGTAGGTCTCGTTGACGACCTCGTCGATCCGGGAGTCCGGGCGGTCCGTCTTGTTGATGCAGAGGATGACGGGCTTGCGCTGCTGAAGGGCCTTGCGCAGCACGAAGCGGGTCTGCGGAAGCGGGCCCTCGGAGGCGTCCACGAGCAGCACGACGGCGTCGACCATCGACAGACCACGCTCGACCTCGCCACCGAAGTCGGCGTGGCCGGGGGTGTCGATGATGTTGATCGTGATGGGCGCCCCGCCGGCCTTGGGGTGGTACTTCACCGCCGTGTTCTTGGCGAGGATCGTGATGCCCTTCTCACGCTCCAGGTCGTTCGAGTCCATCATGCGGTCGTCGAGGTGCTGGTGGGCGGCGAAGGCACCGGCCTGCTTGAGCATGGCGTCGACGATGGTCGTCTTGCCGTGGTCGACGTGGGCGACGATGGCGACGTTACGGATGTCGTGGCGCGTGGGCATGGGTGGCTTGCGCTTCTCTCGAATCGTGGGAATCGGCGTCTCTTCTCTCGTACGCCCGCCGGGCGGACGCGCCACGGCTATGCCCTATGGTACGGGGCTGACGCGCAAGGGGCTTCCCGGGAGGGGATCCGAGAGGGTCTACTGAGGGGTTCGCCGTATGCCGGAGGCGAGAGAAAAGGGTGCGCGTCCGAGTCTTGCTGCCGGGTCAAGGGGCGGACGCGATCCTGCCCGCCGGGGGCGCCGACGGGCAAGGAAATTGAGCTGCTTCTGAGCTTGCGCCTTGGATTTTCGGCCGGTTCGGGGGCCGGTGGGCGGGGTTCGTTTCGGAGGAATCACCGACGCGTGCCGGTGGGCGGCCGCCGGCCGGTGGGCGTCGGCCGGCGCCAGGTCGGCTAATTCTTGTCAGGTTCCCCGGCGGGACCGGGCGATCCGGGCTTCTTGTACCCGATGTCCTGGTACCGGGGGCGGCGAGGCCCCAGGCGCCGGCGTTCACGACGTCCGGCTTGGCGACCACCAGCTGGGGGCGCTGGTAGAGCGGGATGGAACCGGCCGCGGCCCAGATCCGGGCGTCGGCCTGGCGGACCAGGTCGTGCGCCTCGTCCTCGTCGAGGGTGGCCGCCGCCTGGTCGAAGAGCTGGTCGATCCGGTCGGTGCCCACGCGCGCGTAGTTCTGCTCGACGAGGAGCGAGCCGTCCGAGGCGGGCTCGGGCTTGGCGTAGATGGGACGGGCGTCGGTGGCCGGGTAGGCGGTCGCGGGCCAGGAGTAGAGGGCCAGGTCGTAGTCGCCGGAGGCGATGTGGTCCTTGAAGAAGCTGTCGTCGGGGACCTTGGTGACCTCGGTACGGATCCCGACCGCGTCGAGCATCCGGACGATCCGGTCGCCGACCGCGCGCAGCGACTCCGAGCCCGGCCCCGAGGGCAGGACGAAGCGGAGGCTGAGGGCCTTGCCGTCCTTGCCGAGCGCCTGGTTCGCGGTGTCCACCGCGTACCCCGGGGCCGGGGCGGCGGTGCCGCGCGGGGCGTAGGCACCGGCGACGGGACGGCCGGGGCGGGCCCCGGCCTGGGGCTCCGTCCGGGGTTCGGCCTGCGTCTGGGCGCCGCCCTTGTCCTGGGTGCCGGTCGCGGCGTCCTCGCGCCGACCGGACTCTCCCCCGAGGCGGCCGGTGCCGGTGTCGGTCTCGGTGTCCGTGATCATGTCGAGGGCCGCGGCCTGGCGGAGCAGGGCGGCGCTCTGGAAGGCGGTGTCGGCGGCGGGGGCCGGGGCGAGCACGTCGGCGCGGCGGGCGGGACGGCCGGCGGCCGGGGCCGCGGGAGCGGCCGGGCGGTCGCCGGGCTTGTCGTCGCCGACGATGTAGAGGCCGTCGTTGGTGGGGGTGTCGTCCTCGGCCGTACGGGCAGCGCCGGCGCGGGCCGTCTTGTCGTCGGACTTCTTCTCCGCGCTTTCCTCCTTCGCCGCGTCCTTCTTGGTGGCCTCGCTGCCCGCCTTCGTCCCGGCCTTCGGCTTCTTCAGCGCGCCGCCCGGCACCCAGCCGGCGTCCGCGAGCAGCGCCCGCGCCTCCTTGGTGTCCTGCTCGCCGAGCGCGTCGCTGCTGTCGGCGTACGCGGCCTGGCCGGACAGCGCGAGGTGGCTGCCCAGGGGCTGGGCCGGCAGACCGAGCGGCTTCAGTACGGTCTCGGCCAGCTCCTTGCGGTCGAGCGCGCGGGCCACCGCCCGGCGGACCCGGTCGTCGGAGAGCGGCCCGGTCTCCCCGTTGAGGGAGAGCTGGGTGTAGGCGGGCTCCAGGGACTTGCGGACGACGAAGCGGCCGAGGCCGCTCTGCTCCTTCGCGTACCGCGCGATGGCCTCCTGGTTCTGCTCCCGGGCGGCCTGCGCCTCGGCGGCCTGCTCCTCGTCGGAGCCGTGCGCCAGCGCCCAGGAGCGCAGCGCGGCGGCGGGGCTGATCCCGGCGCCGGGGCCGTGGGCGAGCGCCCGCGTCCCGGCGGGGCCGGAGCGGGCGTCGCGTACCGCGAGGGCGATCCGCTCGGCGGCGGACCGGTCGACGTCCGCCAGGTCCAGCTTCCCGGCGGCGAGCGCGGCGGCCCGCTCGACGCGGGGCACCGGGGTCAGCACGATGCTGTCGAGCTTGGAGGTCTGTCCCCACCAGCGCGGGTTGCGGGCGAGTGTGACGAGTCCGCTGTCGTGGTCGACGGACTTCAGCAGGAACGGTCCTGCCGTCGCCTTGAGCGCGGTGCGCGCCCCGTCGTTGAAGCTGTCCGGGGTGCCCATCACCTCCTTGGGGTACAGCGGGGTGAACAGCGCGCGCCAGTCGGCGTAGGGCTTGGCGAAGGTGACCCGTACCTCCAGGTCGCTCTTGCCGCGTTCGATCTTCTCGATCCGGTCGTAGCCGGCGTTGCGGGCGGTCCAGTAGGCGGTGTTGCGGCCGCTGAGGGCACGCCACTGGGCGACGAAGTCGGGGGCGCCGATCTCTCGGCCGTTGCTCCACACGGCCTGCTGGTGGAGCTTGTAGAGGACCACCTGCCGGGGTTCGGTCTCGATGACCTCGGCGGATTCCAGGTAGTCGGGGTTGAGCCGGGGCCTGCCCCGTTCGTCGAGGGTGTGCAGCGCGGGCAGGACGGCTCCGGCGATACGGGTGGTGGCGCCGTCGGCGTCGGCCTGGAAGGTGTTGAGGGTGGTGGGCATCGCGTCGACGGCCCAGCGCAGGGTTCCTCCGTCGGCGACCCGGTCGCGGGTCGCGGGGGCGTTGTCCTGGGCGGCGGTGGGCTGGTCGTCGTCACTGCCGCCGGAACTGCAGCCGGCGAGCACGGAGAGGGTGAGCACCGCGCTGCCGAGGGTGGCGACGGAGCGGAGCGTGCGGGAGCGGGGGCTCCGGAAGCCTGTCCTCCCGCGAGGGGCGCCGACCTGGGCCATGACTTGTACCCCTTCATCCGGATTGTGACATTTGGAGATGATCACACCTATTGCTCCTACACTGAAGAGGACGGAGCGGTTCCGGTGACGGCGACACGGCGGCACCCGCGGCCAACCCCACCCGTGCGGCCCAATCGCCTCCGCGTCGGGGCGCTCCGGACGAGTGGCACGGCACGGGACACGCCGAACGGCGTCCTCGTGCGCACGGCTTTCTCGCGGGACGGCGACGGCCGGGCCGCGCGCGGGACTTCCCCGCGCGGACGCACGACGCCGCACCGGCCCGCGCCCACGAAGGCCGAAGCCGGCCCGCGGCACCCCGCGGGCCCTCGCGGAAGTGAGGGCAACCATGTCCGTTCAGGACGATCTGGCGGCCGTGAAGCGCTGCCTGGAGGACCTGGTCCGCACGGTCGGACAGCTGGAACGGAGCATCACGGCGGACCGGGGCGCGCCCGTGACGCCCGTCGAGGGCCGCGCCGAGAGCATGGTGACCATCCCCGACACCCCGTACGACGGCACGATGTGGGCCGACTCCGCCTCCGACGACGAGGGCCTGGGCATGCGCGACCGTCACGCCCCGTAGGGCGACTCGGCTGGAGACGCCGGGGGCGCGGGGCGAGTGCCGCGTGCGCTGGGGCGTCAGGTGCGTCCGGTCAGTGCCAGTCCTCCCGGTACGCCGCCCAGTCGCCCTCCTCCGCGGCGAAGTCGACGTAGAGCGCGAGGCCGAAGCGTTCGCGGTCCGGATCGGTGCGGCTCAGGCCGAGGCGTACGCCCCGTACCGCCGCGCTGACCGTCTCGGCGGACTCGTGGTGCCCCAGGTCGTCCTCGTGGAAGAAGGGCATGCCCATGAGGAGATCGGTGCTCTCGGGGGTCACTTCCAGGGCGAGCGCGGTCTGCTGGGCGACGTACCCGCCGTACAGGCCCTCCAGCGGCATCCAGGTGTCGTACGACATGACCGCGATCTGGTCGACCCGCCGGGCGACCTGCCCGAAGAACTCCTGCGACCACCACTTCTCGCTGCCGCCGCTCACCACGCCGAGGGCCCGGTGGGCGCCCGGCAGCGGGTCTATCTGGTGCGCGGCGATGGACAGCAGGGCCTGGCGGGAGCGGGTGAGCCGGCGCAGGTCGTCGAGAAGCGACAGATAGTCCTGGTCGCCGGAGTGCAGCGGCTCGAAGTCGAAGTGGACGCCGTCGAAGCCGGTGTCCAGGATCTGCCGGGTGGAGCGCGTCACGGCGGTCCGGGTCGCGGCGTGCTCCATGCGCAGCCCGTCGGGGCCCTCGGTGGCGAGGACGTCGCCCAGCCAGGCGTGCACCCGGATGCCGGGCATCGTGCGGTGGACGGCGTCGGTCAGCCGGCGCGCCCGGGGGTGGCGGTCGGCGGGCAGGGTGCCGTCGTGCTCCAGCGGTCCGGCGTGCACGTACAGGTCGCGGATGCCCGTGCCCTTGATCCGCGCCGCGAAGGCGGCCAGGTCGGCGTCCTTCTTACGGCCGTCGACCCAGGCGTGCCCGAGCCAGATGGCGTCCTTGCCGCGGCTGGCGGTGCCGGCCCGGACGTCCCCGGTGTAGTTCAGCCGGAGCGCCGTGCCCGCGACCAGCACCGGCACGATCAGCACCAGGACGAGCCCGAGGGCCCACCAGCGCCCCCGCCGCCACACGCGCCGCCACCGCCCCTGGCGTCGCTGCTGTTCTCCGCTCACCTTGGCCCCCGGAGTCATCGGTTCACCCCGTCACTCACTCCCACCACGGTAGCGGCGACTACCGACAGTGACGCGGGCCTGTGGAGATTGGTTTCAGCAGCGGGCCGTACGGTCCGGACGACGTCCGGTTCCGATACCGGTTCCGATACCGGTCGCGGCCCGGTCGCGGACCCTCCGTGCCGGACATAGCCTCCTTTTTGTGACGCGACGAGCCAGCGGGGCCCTGCTCTCGGCGCTGGTGGCGATGGGCTGGCCGCTCGTGCCCGCCGCGCCCGGCGCTGCCCTGGCCGCCGCCGCGGAACCCACCGGCGCGGAGCCCGCCGTCGTCGCCGCGCCCTCGCCGGGAGGCGACCTGATCCTGCCCGTGGCCCTCGTCGGCGGCGCGGGCGTCGTGGCCGCGTACACGTACACCAAGCGCCGGCGCCGTACCGAGACCCGGACCACCCCCGGCGGCGGTGGCTGGGGCGCCGCCGCCGGGGGCGCGGGCTGGGGCACGCCCCGGGAACCTCCCACCACCGCGCTCGACGCGCTCGGCCGCCGCACCCGGCGGGCGCTCGTCGACGCCGACGACGCCGTCCGCACCAGCCAGGAGGAACTGGCCGTCGTCACCGAGCGGTGCGACGCGGCGGCTCTCCAACCTTTCACCGAGGCTGTGGTGTTCGCCCGGGACGAGGTCACGGCCGCGTTCGGGCTGCGGCAGCAGCTCGACGACGACGTCCCCGAGGACGACGCGACCCGCCGCGCCCTGCTGGAGGAGATCCTGCGGCGCTGCGCCGCCGCCGGCGCCCGCCTCGACGCCCAGGCGACCGCCTTCGACCGGCTGCGCGACCGGGAGCGCGCCGCCGCCGGAACACTCGCCGCCGCCGAACACGCGCTCCACACCCGGACCGGGCCGGTGGCCGTGGCGCGGACGACGCTGGCCGCGCTGCGCGAGCGGTACCCCGCGTCCGCCGCGGCCCCGGTCTCCGACCACGCCGAGCAGGCCGAGGACCGGCTGGTGTTCGCCACCCTCACCGTCGGCCAGGCCCACGAGCGCCTCGACGCGGGCGACCCCGTCTCCGCCGCCGTGTACGTCCGGGCCGCCGAGGCCGCCGTCGGCCAGGCGGCCCTGCTGACCGGGACGGTGGAGCGGCGGGCCGCGGAGCTCACGGCCGCCGACGGCGAACTGCCCGGCGCGCTCGCCGATGCCGAGAAGGCCCTGGCCGAGGCCCGCCCGCTGCTCCGGGACCCGCCGGACGGCGCGCCGTCGGCCGACCCCCGGGGCCGGATCCGGCGCGCCGCAGCCGCGCTCGCGGACGTACGGGCGGCGGTGGACACCGGCCGGTACGACCCGCTCGACGCTCTGCGCCGAACCGTGGCCGCGGGCGCCGCCCTCGACCAGGCCCTCGGGAACACCCCGCGCACCCGGACGCCGCTCGGCCCGGCGATCCTGACCGCCCGCTCCGCGCTCGACGCGGCCGACGCGTACATGGCCACCCACCGGGGCGCGGCCGGGGTCGAGGCCCGCACCCGGCTGGCCGAGGCCCGGCGCCGGCTCGACCTGGCCGGACAGCTCGCCGGCACCGAACCCGAGTCCGCCCTCGCCCACGCCCAGCAGGCGGAACGTTTCGCCGCACGCGCGCAGGACCTCGCCGAACAGGACGTACGACGGTACGGGAACCCCGACAGCCTGGGCGGCGCGGCGGACGGGACCTCGGGCGCCGGCCGCGCGGGGCTCGGCGGAGCGGTGCGCGCCGGCATCGTCCTCACGGCCGGCGGCGACGGTGACGGCGCCGGCACCGGCGCTGTCGTGGCGGCCTTCGGCGGCGAGGGCACCCGGCGCCGGCTGGGCTCCCTGAGCCCGCTCTGATCCCCGTACGTCATCCCCGCTCCCCTCTCTTCTGCCGCTCGCGCTGGAGATCCTGCGGGACGACCCGATGGCCGAGGGCCATATGTACGAGGGCGATCTGCTGTCCGCGGTGGTGAAGAGAAGTCCGGATGTCCGGGAGGAGTGGCCCGAGCTCCGCGCGGAACTCGTCGGGATCCTCTCGGAGCTGGGTGAACTGCCGTCGTTCTTCCTGCCGGAGGTGAGATCCACGGCCCGGGAACTGCTGAGCCCCGGCCCCCGCCCTGGCACCGGCACCGGCACCGGCACCGGGTGAGCGCTCCGCCCGTCGGCCGTTACCGCGTACCGCTCTCCGGCGCCCCGTGGTCGGCCACGACCTTGCGCGCGTACGCGTTGTCCGGGTCGACCTCCTCAACCACCCGCCGGGCCTCCTCGATCCGGCCCGCCTCGCCCAGCAGCCGGAGGAGGACGTACAGCGCGTGACGGTCGCCGTCGTCGGCGCGCTCGCGCAGCGCCGCCTCCATTCCCCGCTCGCGCAGCGCCCTGTTGAGCCTCCGCCGCGCGTGGACGCACGTCGTGGCGCGTTCGGCGAGTTCCGGGAGCCGGTCCGCGCGGGCGAGGAGATCCAGGTGCCAGAGGTGGCTGCCGTGCCGGTCCGACGCATCGGAGGAGCACTCCGCGTGGGCGCTCACCCAGGTGATGGCCGTGTCCCCGTCCTGACGCCGTTCCGCTTCCTCTGCCTGTTCGAACCACTTCACGGGCCGAGTATCACGCACTCCCCCGCCTGCTCACGTCCTCTCAGAACATGCTGAGCAGCTGGTCGACCGTGGGCTCCGCCGATCCCTCCCCGTCCGGCAGCGCCAGTTCGAACCACACCGTCTTGCCGCGCGGCGTACGGCGCGAGCCCCAGGCCGCGCTGAGCAGACCGACCAGCTGCAGCCCGCGGCCGCCCTCGTCGGTGTCCTTCGCGCGCCGCCGCCGGGGCTGCACCAGGCCCGCGTCCCACACCTCGCAGACCAGGGTGCGCTCGCGCAGCAGCCGCAGCCGGATCTCGCCCTCGCCGTAGCGCAGGGCGTTGGTGACGAGTTCGCTGACGAGCAGTTCGACGGTGTCCACCAGCGGCTCCAGCTCCCAGGCGGTGAGCTGGGCGCGGGCCAGTTCGCGGGCACGGCCGACCGAACGGGGCTCGCGGGGCAGCCGCCAGTCCCCCACGGCCTCGCTGGGCAGGCCCTGGATCCTGGCCATGAGCAGGGCGATGTCGTCCTCTCCGTGCCCGGTGTCGAGGGTGGTCAGGACGTGGTCGCAGACGTCCTCCAGCGGCCGGTCGGGGCCGGTGAGGGCGCTGCGGAAGGCGTTCAGTCCCTCGTCGAGCGGATGGTCGCGGGATTCGACGAGCCCGTCGGTGTAGAGGGCCAGCAGCGCGCCCTCGGGCAGTTCGACGGTGACCTCCTCGAACGGCTCGCCGCCGACGCCGAGCGGCATCCCCGGCGGCACGTCGAGCAGCCGGGCCGGCGCGCCGGGCTCGACCAGGACGGGCGGCAGATGGCCCGCGTTGGCGAACGTACACCGGCGGGTGACCGGGTCGTAGACGGCGTAGACGCAGGTGGCGAGGTAGACCTCGGCCAGTTCGGGACCGCGGGCCTTGTGCGCGCGGGCGGACTGCTGGGCGCCGGCCGGGGCGCCGAGGCCGCGGGCGGTCTCGTCGAGGTGGGACAGCACCTCGGCCGGTTCGAGGTCGAGCTGGGCGAGGGTGCGGACGGCGGTGCGCAGTTCGCCCATGGCGACGGCGGCGCGCAGACCGCGGCCCATGACGTCGCCGATGACCAGGGCGGTGCGGTGGCCGGGGAGTTCGATGACGTCGAACCAGTCGCCGCCGACCTCGGAGCCGACCGTGCCGGGGAGGTAGCGGCAGGCGATGTCGAGGCCGGCGGCCTCGGGGTCGCCGGGCGGCAGCAGGCTGCGCTGGAGGATGAGGGCGCGTTCGTGCTCGCGCCGGTAGAGGCGGGCGTTGTCGATGCAGACGGCGGCGCGGGCGGCGAGTTCGACGGCGAGGGCGCGGTCACGCGTGCCGAAGGGTTCGCTGCCCATGGCGCGCGAGAACTGGGCGAGGCCGACGACGGTGTCGTGGGCGACCATCGGGACGACGAGGGTGGACTGGACGATGCTGCCGTCCGGGCCGGGGACGGTGTGCACACGGCCGGTGCGCAGGGCTCCGGCGCAGGGCGAGTTGAAGGGGAAGCGGTGGACGGAGCCGACCTTGATGGGCTCGGGGTCGCCGCACACGTCCCCGGCGAACGGGGCGACGGCGTTGTCCGTACGGTCCGGTGCCGCGGCGCCTTGGACCCCGCCCTCCCGGCCTGTGGCGGCCGGGTCCGCGCCGTCCCGGCCCTTGGCAACCCGCCCCGGGGCGGCCGTGGTGGTCTCGGCCGCCTGTCCGTCGCGCGACGGCGGGACGTCCGGGGCCGGCGCGCCGGGGTGCCGCTGCCTGCCGAGGCGTACGGGGGTGTCGGGCACCGCGCTGGCGACCGCGACCCGGCGCACCTCGGCGCTGCCCGCCCCCCCGTACCCGACGTCGGTCGAACTGCCCCAGCGGCCGGGCGGGGCCTCGTCGCCGGTGAGCAGCCCCTGGTAGAGGTCGACGGCCGCGAAGTCGCAGAAGCCGGGGACGGCGACGTCGAGCAGCTCGCGGGCGGTGGCCTGCAGGTCCAGGGTGGTGCCGATGCGGGCGCCGGCCTCGTTGAGCAGGGCGAGGTTGCGCCGGGCGCTGGCGGCCTCGCGGGCCGCGTTGTAGCGGCGGGTGACGTCGATGCCGAGGCCGGCGACGCCGACCGGGCGGCCGCTGCCGCTGTGCACGCGGTAGAGGTTGATGGACCAGTGGCGCCGGTCCCGGGTGCCGGGGGCGGCGCCGACGATCTCCAGGTCGGTGACGGCCTCGCCGGTCTCCAGGACCGTGCGCAGGGCCGCGGTCAGCCGCTCGGCCTCGGCGTGGGGGAGATAGTCGTACGCGGTCCGGCCGCGGTGGTCGTCGGTGGTGCCGCCGAAGACCGTGGCGAAGCGGCGGTTGGTCCGTTTCACGGTGAGGTCGGTACCGAAGAGCAGGAAGCCGAAGGGGGATTGGCCGAAAATCGCCTGCGAGGCGGCGAGGTCGGTCTCGATCCGGCGCAGGGCGCGGACGTCGACGACGATGCACAGCGCGGTCCGCTCGCCGTTCTCGGTCTCACTCGGCATCACGTACATCTCGGCGATGCCGTGCGGCTGCTCCTCGCCCGGCTGACGGAAGGGGACGAGGCCCGTCCACTCCTTGCCGTCCAGGATCTCCCGGACCCGCCGGTGGCCGCGCTCGCGGAGGTTCGCGGGCATGAACACCTCGACCGGGTCCTTGCCCCGGGCCTCCTCGGCGCTCACTCCGAAGAGCTCGACGGCACGTCTGCTCCACTGGTCGACCAGCCCGTCGGGGCCGATCGAGAAGGACGCGACCCGGATGTAGTCATAGATCGACCCGGGCGGGCTGCTCTGCCACACGACGCCCCGCGTCGCCCCGCTCACCGTCTCAGGTATCTCGCTCACGCGACCGTCCCCTCCAGCTCACCGCACCGGACCGGCCATGTGCGCAGTATTCAGCACGATGGCCCTGGTCGGCACGACGTTCACGATCACAGGGTGATCTCGTTCGCCTTCGGCCGAGGCCCCCTGATCGTCGTCCCACCCTTTTTACTCACCAGGGAGGGCGAGCTCGAACCACACGGTTTTCCCGGTCCCGCCTACACGTGTACCCCAGCGGCGGGCGGAACGGGCGACGAGCTGGAGGCCCCGGCCACCCTCGTCGTCGGGTCCGGCCAGGCGGGTGGTGGGCCATTCCGGGAGCGGATCGGAGACCTCCACACGGAGGGTGGGGGCGTCCCCGGATCCGTTCCCGGACCCGCCACCGGACCCGTTCCCGGACCCGTTCCCGGATCCATGCCCGTTCCCGGACCCGTTCCCGTCGGAGTGACGGCGCACCAGACGGACGCCGATGGGGCCGGAGGCATAACGCAGCGAGTTGGTCACCAGTTCGCTGACCAGGAGGACGGTCACATCCCCGAACGCGCCGTCGAGCCGCCAGGTCCGCAGGGTGTCCCGCACCGCGTGGCGGGCTGTGCGCACGGCATTGGCTTCGGCCGGGAAATGCCACTCGGCACAATCGCCTTCGGTGTCGATCACGAGACCCACGTCCTATTTCGGGGGTTACTACCGACATACCCGAATCTGGAAAGGGATATCGCGACGGCGACGCCAGGGGTGGGACGGGGTGGCACGAACGGCGTACGGGATGCCGGGACGGCGCGACTCCTTACGCCCGCGGGTCAGGACGCCGGGGAGTTCGCGGGCAGCAGCCGGGCGGCGGCCTCGGCGACGGCGGGACGGTCCTGGTCGAGCCAGTCGACGGAGTCCAGTTCGTCGCGGGTCAGCCAGCGCAGCTCGTCGTGCTCCTGCTGCGGCGCCGGCCGGCCGGAGCGGAGACGGACGGCCCACACCCACAGGACGTAGCCGGGCTTGAGCACCCACTCACCGGGGACGCGCTCGCCGATCTCGGTCTCGACGCCCAGCTCTTCGCGCAGCTCCCGGACCAGGGCTTCCTCGGAGCTCTCCCCCGGTTCGCGCTTGCCGCCGGGCAGTTCCCAGCGGCCCGCGAGTTCGGCGGGGGTGCTGCGGCGCGCGGCGAGCAGCCGGCCCTCGTCGACGAGGGCCCCGGCGACCACCACGACGGGGTCGGTGCGCTGTTCTGTCATGGACGGAGCGTAGACCTCGGGCGGATCAGAGCGCGGGCTGCCCGATGCGCTCGACCCAGTAGGTCTGCTTGTGGCCGCGGTCGTCGAAGCTGTCGGCGATCCGCTGCGCCTCGTCCTGAGTCGCGTACCGGCCGACGCGGTAGCGGTTGCCGTTGTCGTCCTGCCGGATGACCAGCCAGGCCAGGTCGGAGCCGCTGTCAGTCATCGGACTTCCCCCTCCACCGCTCCGGTCGCACGCCACGAGCCCCGGAAATCGCGATCCGCATATGCCCGAGCTTACGCCCGACCTTTACTCAGCGGATACGGATTTTTACGAAGAGGAAAGTATCCGGCCAGGATTCCGGGTGGTGCGGTCAGCGGACCGGCAGATGGTACGCCAGCTTGTAGCGGTCGGCCGGGACGACGACGTCGGCGGTCTCGACCGCGCGCCCCGAGGCGTAGTACGTCCGCTCGATCACCAGCACCACATGGCCCGGCACCCCGCCGAGGGCCATCAGCTCCCCCGCGACCCCGGGTCTGGCGGAGACCTCCTCCACCACGTTGTCCACGACGACGTCGATCGCGGCCATCCGCTCGACGACGCCGCAGCCGCCCAACGGCCCTTCCTCGGGCAGCATCACCGGCGTCCGGCCGGTGACGGCGAGCGGCTCCCAGGAGGTGGAGAGCATCATCGGCTCGCCTCCGTCCCGGTACACGTACCGGGTGCGCATCACGCGCTCCCCCACCTCGACGCCGAGCCGCTCGGCGGTCACCGCCGTCGCCGGCTCCTGCTCGCTGGCCGACTCCCAGGTGCCGCGCACCCCCTCGACCGCCTGCTCCTGGCGGAAGGGGCTGGCCCCGCCGGCGGGGCGGTATCCGGAGCGGGCGATCGGGCGCGGCACGGGCCGCTCGCGCACGTACGTCCCCGAACCGGAGCGCCCCTCGACGAGCCCCTCGGCCATGAGGACCTTGCGCGCCTCCAGTGCGACGGTGTCCGACACCCCGTACTCCTCGCGGATGCGGGCCTGCGAGGGGAGTCGGGCGTGCGGGGGAAGCGCGCCGTTGGCGATCTTCTCCCGGAGATCGCTCGCCACGCGTAGATAAGCGGGCTGGTCACCGAACGTCACTGGACACTCCCCTCAGCTTGACTGTGAGCCACAGCGTTGCAACCGAGGGTGCGCACCCGCAAGCATGGGCCAAAGTTTCACTCGAAGTGATGATTCACCTTTACGCGGGCCCTTACCGCGGGTATAGCCACCGAACTCCCGTCGGAATTCCCGGACCGGCCGTCAGACCTTCTCCGCGCTGCCGGCGTCGCCACTGCCACTGCCACTGCCACTATCGCTACCGCTGTCACTGTCGCTCTCGCTGTCGGCCCCCGGCGGCACCGTCTGGAGGTGGAGCGCGGAGCGCGAGGCCACTTCCTTCTCCATCGACAGCGCTTCGAACGCCTCGTCATATGCCTCCCAGAAGACGTCCGCGTCGTCCGCCGTGGCCATCCGGTGCCAGCTGCGCGCGGCCGTGTCCAGGTCCTTCGTCAGCAGTGCGATCCGCGAGTCGGCGGGGTCGGACCAGTCCTGCCCGCGCAGATCGGCGGACGCCGTCGTGACCGCGCTGTGCACCGCGCGGGCCCACTTCTTGTTGACGTCCAGGTCCTCGTCCGCGTCCTCTTCCGGCTCCGTCATGAGCGCCTGGTCGACCGCGTTCATGGTCTTGAGGTAGTGCAGCTGCTGGGAGTCGAGCGTGCTCGCGTCCTGGCGTACGGAACGTTCGAGGAGCTCCCCGTCGGAGACGAGCGCGCAGATCACCGTGCGGTCCCCGTCCCGCCAGCTCTCCTTGACGGGGGCGAAGTAGTAGATGCCCACGGATTCGGGCAGGTCCCAGGTGTCCATCGCGTACGCGTCGTTGAGCTGCCCGCAGCGCTCCTCGGCGATCTGGTCGATCACGTTCACGCCCGGCCACGTGGTGAATTCCTTCACCTTGAAGCGCCCCGTGACCTCGCCCTCGTGCGGCCGGGTGCAGGGCACCGTGTCGACCTTGTCGACGGGCTCCTGCGAGTCGAGGTCCGCGAGGAAGCAGTCGCCCTTCTCCAGGTTCAGGGTGTACGCCGAGGAGGAGGCGTCCTCCATGCCGTCCTGGAAGCCCCGCCAGAAGTCGGCGAACGCGCCCGTCGCGAAGGCCAGCACCATCAGCAGGCTGGAGACCGCGGACAGGGCGATGCCGGTGATGGCGAGGCCCTTGCCGCGCTGCCGCTTCTTCTTCATCCGGGGCAGCGCTATCAGGCCGAGGACCAGTCCGAGCGGCGGCAGACAGCACACGGCGCCGCTGACGAGCGAGGCGATCGCGAGCCCGCTGGTCTGGGGTGCGGCCGGAGGCGGCGTCCCGTACGGGCCCACGCCGGGCCCGTAGGGGCCGTACGGGCCGGGCATCGGCGAGGTGTACGGGCCCGGCGCCCCGTACGGGCCGGGCGGCGGGCTCCCGTACGGGCCGGGCACCGGACCCTGACCGGCCCCCGGCACGGCTCCAGCTCCCGGCCCGGCCCCGGACCCGGCCCCGGCCCCGGGGTCCGCCCCGACCCCGGACCCGGCCTCCGGGGCGGAACCCTGACCAGCCCCGGGCGTGGCCCAGGGCGAGGCGCCGGACGCGGGTTCCGGGGAGGCCTGCCCCGGCTGCTGGGGCGGCTGCGGGGCCGGGGAATCCTGCGGCGGCTGGGAGGGGTCCACGAGTACGGTGCTCCTCATCAGGGGCGGGAATTCGAATTCGAACGGGCGCGCGCATCGTACGCGTTTCGGGGACAAGGGGGCGATCGGGTTGCGGGGTACGACGGTGCGAGCGGTCAACCGGCTGACGGCGCGTTGGGCCGGTGCCCTGCCGCCCGGCGGTGACACGGTCCTGTCGGCGGCCGGCGTCTGGCCGCTGCTGGCCTTCCTCGCGGACGGCGCGGACGGTCCCGCCCGCGCCGAACTGGCCGACGCCCTCGGCCTGCCCGCCGAGGACTCGGCGGACGCGGGCCGTGATCTGCTCGCCGGACTCGGCCGGATCCCCCGCACCGGCACGGCCGTCGGTCTGTGGACCCGGCCGACGGTGACCCTGCGCCAGGAGTGGGCCGCCGGCCTGCCCGACGCGACCCTCGGGCGGCTCGGCGCGGACGACGCCGCGAACCAGGAACTCCTGGACGCGTGGGCGGCCGAGCGCACGGGCGGTCTGATCCCGGCGATGCCCGTCGCCGTCGACCCGGCCACGGAGCTGGTGCTCGCCGCCGCGCTGGCGGTGCGGACGAGCTGGCTGCGGCCCTTCCGGGAGGGCGGCCTGTTCCCCGAGTCCGGCCCGTGGGCCGGGCGCGAACTCGTGGGGCTCTATCGCACCACCGGCCTGCTCGACCGGGTCGGCGTGGCCGAGACCGGTGCCGGCCCGCTGACCGTCCTGAAGGTGCTGGGCGACACGGGCGTGGACGTGCATCTGCTGCTCGGCCCCGAGGAGACGGAACGCGGCGCGGTGCTGCGCGCCGGGCTCGACGTCCTGGCCGGGGTGCACCGGGCCGTTCCGGGCGGGGCGCTGCCGCCGGGCGAGCCCGGCCCGGGCGTCACGGTCCGCACCGTCCGCAGCACGACGCGCGAGCCGTACCTCTCGGTCACGACCTCGCCGTTCGCGCTCACCGGCGACCACGATCTGACCGAGCTGCCCGGGGTGTTCGGCCTGTCGAGCGCGCTGGACGCCACCCGCGGCCACTTCCCGGGCGTCGCCGACCACCCGCCGCTTTCCGTGGGGCAGGCCCGCCAGGCGGCGATGGCCCGGTTCGGCGCGCAGGGCTTCGAAGCCGCCACGGTGACGGCGTTCGGCCTCGTCGGCGCGGGAATGCCGATGCGGCCGTACCTGGTCCGGGCGGTCGACGTGGACTTCGACCGGCCCTTCGGCTTCCTCGCCGTACACCGCACGTCGCGGCTGGTCCTGACGGCGGGCTGGGTGCACGAGCCGGTGCCGTACACCTTCGACGAAGACGAAGAAGAGTGAGGGCGGTCGCCGTCACGGCGACCGCCCTCGTCATGCACTCGGCCACTCGGCCGCTCAGCCGCTCAGCCACTCAGGCACTCAGGCACTCAGGCACTCAGGCACTCAGGGCTGTCAGAACTGCAGCGCCCAGGAGTTGATCCGGCCGTTGTCGTACGTGTAGTTGTCCGTGACCCGCAGCTTCCACGTGCCGTTCGCGACCTCGGAGGAGGCGTTGACGGTGTACGTGGTGTTGATGTCGTCGGTGCTGCCGCCGGTGCCGAACGCCTTCAGCGTGTAGGCCGAGCCGTCGGGGGCGATCAGCTGGACCTGGAGGTCACCGATGTAGGTGTGGGTGATGTTCACCGGGACCTGGAGGGTGGCCGGGGCGTTGCCGGTGACCCCGGTGACGGAGATCGGGGACTCCACGGTCGCGTTGTCGTTGATCGTGTAGGCCGTGTTGTTCTCGAAGCGCTTGCCGGCGGGCGGCGTGGTGTCGCCGGTGCCCGTGTAGAGCAGCCGGTTCGGGGAGCCGGTGCCGGGGCTGGTCACCACGTTCGGAGTGGCGGCCGTGGTGAGGGCCGTCGAGACCTGGGCCGGACTGGCGGTCGGGTTGGCCGCCAGGTACAGCGCGGCGGCGCCCGCGACGTGCGGGGTGGCCATCGACGTACCGGAGATGGTGTTGGTGGCCGTGTCGCTGGTGTTCCAGGACGAGGTGATGGACGAGCCGGGCGCGAACAGGTCCAGGCCGGCACCGTAGTTGGAGTAGCTGGCCTTGGCGTCGGTGGACGTCGTCGCGCCGACGGTGATGGCCTCGGCGACGCGCGCCGGCGAGTGGTTGGCGGCGTTGTCGGTCTCGTTGCCGGCGGCGACCGCGTACGTGACACCGGAGGCGATCGAGCGGCGGACGGCGTCGTCGAGGACGGTGTCGACCCCGCCACCGAGGCTCATGTTGGCGACGGCCGGCTTCACGGCGTTCGCGGTCACCCAGTCGATGCCGGCGACGACCTGCTCGGTGGTACCGGAGCCGGAGTTGTCGAGGACGCGGACGCCGACGATCTTCGCCTTCTTGGCGACGCCGTACGAGTTGCCCGCGACGGTGCCGGCGACGTGCGTGCCGTGGCCGTGGCCGTCCTGGGCGGTGTTGTCGTTGTCGATCGCGTCGTAGCCGTAGGAGGCGCGGCCGCCGAGGTCGCTGTGCGTGATGCGGACGCCGGTGTCGATGATGTACGCGGTGACGCCCTGCCCGGCGGTGTCCGGGTACGCGTAACTCTGGTTGAGCGGCAGCGCCTTCTGGTCGATCCGGTCGAGGCCCCAGGACGGCGGCGAGGGCTGCGTGCCGTCGATGGTGAAGCGGCGGTTCTGGCTGACGGAGGCCACGGCCGGGTCGGCGGCGAGCTTCTTGGCCTGCGCTTCGGAGAGTTCGACGGAGTAGCCGTTGAGCGCGGCGCGGTAGGTCCGCTTGATCTTGGCGCCGAACTTCGTCGCGACGGCCCGGCCCTGCGGCGAGTCCGCGCGGGCGGCGGAGTCGCGGAGGGTGACGATGTAGCTGTCGGCGACGGTCCCTTCCGCGCCGGCGTTCAGGACGACGCCTTCGGCGGGACTGCCGGCGGCGGTGGCCGGGACGGCGGAGAGGGAGCCGAGGGCGAGGGCGGCGACGGCTATGGCGCCGGCCGCGGCGAGCCTGCGGCGCGAGTCACGCATCACGGACATGCGAGGGGTCCTCCTCATAGGTGGTGCGCTGCTGTGGGGGTACGGCACCGGGGGCGGGGCTGGGGTGGTGCCGGGGTCGTGCCGGATTGACGGACGACAACAAATCTTCATGAACATGACAAGTCTGCGCAGAGAGATCCGCGCCGCTCATCACGTCCGGGGTGCTGACGAAAGATTGACCGATTCATAGGAATCGCACAAGGGTCCCGAGCGTCGCGCCACACGTCCGTCACACGGCTGACAGACTCGCGATCATGACGACCTACGTGTGCTCCCGCTGCCAGGTCCACTCCCCCGCGTCCGCTCTCACCTGGTGCTGCCCGCGCTGCCGGGGCCCCTGGGACCTCGACTTCACCAGTGCTCCCGTGGACCTCACGTCCCTTGCGTCCCGCGTGAATTCACTGTGGCGTTACGCCGAGGCACTCCCGCTCGCCACCGAGATCCCGCACATCAGCCTCGGCGAGGGCCGCACACCCCTGGTCCCGCTGACCGACACGGTCGCGGCCAAACTCGACTTCCTCTCCCCGACGTTGTCCTTCAAGGACCGCGGCGCCGTCATGCTGGCCGAACTGGCCCGGCGGCTCCAGCCCGACGCGGTCGTCGCCGACAGCAGCGGCAACGCCGGTACGGCGGTGGCCGCTTACTGCGCCCGCGCCGGCCTCGACTGCTCCGTGTACGTCCCCGAGGGCACGTCGCCGAAGAAGCTGGAGCAGATCCGCGCACACGGCGCCCATGTCGTGGTCGTCCCCGGCGACCGCGAGGCGACGGCGCACGCGGCACGCCAAGCCGCCGACACAACCGGGGTGTTCTACGCCTCGCACGTCTACAACCCGCACTTCCTGCACGGCACGAAGACCTACGTGTACGAGCTGTGGGAGGAACTCGGCGGCCGGCTCCCGGACACGCTGGTCGTCCCCGTCGGCAACGGCACCCTGCTGCTCGGATCGGCCCTCGCCGTCGAGGAGTTGTACGGCCACGGGCTCGTCGAACGCCGCCCCGCGCTCGTCGCGGTGCAGGCCGAGGCGGTCGCGCCGCTGGCCGCCGCCTTCCACGCGGGCGCCGACGACCTGCCCGAACCGGCCGCGGCCCGGCCCACCCTGGCCGAGGGCATCGCCATCCCGAACCCGCCGCGTGCCGCGCAGATCCTCCGCGCGGTCCGCGCCACCGGCGGCACCTTCCACACGGTGACGGAGGCTCAGATCAGGTCGGCTCAGCTCGACTTGGCCCGGCGCGGGCTGTACGTGGAGCCGACCGGCGTCGCCTGCTGGGCCGCCGTACGCGCCACCGCGCCGCGCCCCGGCACCACGGTCGTACCGCTGTGCGGGGCCGGCGCGAAGACGGGCCTCGCGGCCGCGCCGGAAGAGGGGAACCGGCCTCAGTCGGTCCAGTAGGTGTCGTGCTCGGCGAAGAACGCGGCCCGCTCCTCGTCCGTCATCTCACCGACCGTCGACACCTTCTCGAAGTACTCCTCGCGCGGCGCGCCCGGCGCGAACAGCAGGAGCATGGAGGCGGGTTCGTCGGCGTCGTTGCGGAAGCCGTGCAGGCCGCCGACCGGCACGTACAGGAAGTCGCCCTTCTTCGCGTCGACCCAGCGGTCGCCGTCGTAGAGCCGGACGGTGCCGTCGAGGATGAAGAAGCTCTCGGAGATCGTGCGGTGGAAGTGGGTGGCCGGCCCGCCCGCCTTCGGCGGCATGTCGACCTTGTAGAGCCCGAACTCCCCGTCGGTGGAGGCGGTGGTGGCGAGATAGTGCGTCCGCTGGCCGCGCGGCGAGACGAACTCGGGCGGGGTGCCGGCCGGGCGGAAGGAGGCGTTGATCTCGCCGCTCTCACCCTGATAGCGGACTTCGGGGTACGACATGGGCTCGCTCCGTTGCGTCGAAGATCGTCAAGCCCCTTGTTCGTACACCACGGCCGGCCCCGCCGTCGCCATCCACTCCGAGCCCAGCCGGCCGGCCGCGATCAGGGTCACGGCCAGGCCCAGGGCCAGCAGCGCGGGCCGGCGGCCGCGCAGCAGCGCCCAGACGACGAGCGCGAGCGCGGGCGTACCGAACAGCAGCACCGGCAACTGCACCCAGAGCACGCCGAGGTCCCGCCCTTCCCCCTCGAACCCCCCGGCCAGGGCGGGACCAGCGCCGCTCCCCCAGGCCAGGAGTCCGGTCAGGAAGCCGCCCAGGAGGGCGAGACAACCGATTCCGTCCTTCATGACGTGGGGGACGTACGGGAGGCCGTTCGGGTTCCGGCCCGCGGGGCTCGGACCCGTCGCCCACGACGTGCCGGCCCACGACGTGCCGGCTCAGGACTCGTCGGCTCAGAACTCGTCGGCGCCGTTGCGGAGCTCGTACGTCCAGTAGCCGGTCTTCGCGACGGCCTCGTCCACGGCGAGACCGCCGGCCGGGGCCTTGACGTCGACGCTTCCCTCGGTGGGCTCGCTGCCGGTGAAGAAGTTGACGCTGAAGGAGGTGACGACCTTGTTGTCCTCGTGGGCACCGCCGTTGGCGACCCGCACGTTGGCGTACGCCGCCGTGCCGGACCGCAGGACGACCGGCGCGCCCGGCTTGCTCTTCGCGACCGGCGGGATGTCCTTCGCGGTCTGGATCTGGCCGAAGGCGAGCAGCGGGTAGCCGTCGAGGCGGCAGGTGCGGCCGGAGGTGTTGGTCGCGGTGAGCTCGATGTGCTCGGTCGGGACCTCGTCGGCCTTCCGCATCGTGACCTTCACGTCCTTGAAGGTGCAGCTCGGGGTCTTGCCGGCGGTCGCGCCCGCGGGCTTGGCGGCGGCCTGAGCCGCGCCCTTGCCGCCGGTGGCCGCGCCGCCGGAGGTCGTGGTGGTGCCGGCGGTGGTGGCACCGGTCGTGCCCGTGGTGCCGGACGCCTGCCCGGCGGGGGCGGCCGGGGCGTCGGCGGGCGCGGAGGCGGAGGAAGAGGAGACGGCCGCGGCACCCTCGTCCCGGCCCTTGTCGTCCGTGCCGCCACAGGCGGTGAGTCCCAGCGACAGCGCGGCGACGGCGGCAACGGCGAGGACGGTGTTCTTGGAGTTCCTACGGTGGGTACGCATGGTCCTTCTTCCCCCGGTTCAGTTCGGACGGCCCCGCACTCGGTGCCGTCACTACTGTCGCGCCCACCCTTGCCGTCCGGCTTGCGTACCGCTAACGCCCTCTTACCGCCCGCCTACCTGCGGCTTTCCGCACATGTCGGCGGAGCGGCCGACCCGAGGCCCAAGCGGTCGGCCGGCGGTCGCCCCGAGTCCCGGGTGGTCAGCCGGCGCCCTGGCCCGTGGCCTCCGCGACGCCCAGCCGCGCCTGCTCCTCCTCGACGATCAGGCGGGCCAGTTCGGTGTCCGACACGTCGACCGCGTCGGGATCGGCCTCGGCGACGGCGCTGCGGCGGGCGTACGCGTCGAAGAGGCGGTCCTTCTTCTCCAGCATCGCGACCAGGCGCTCGTCCACGCCCCCGGTGGTGAGCAGCCGGTGCACGCGTACGGGCCTGACCTGGCCCATCCGGTGGGCCCGGGCCACCGCCTGGTGCTCGATGGTCGGCTTGATCTGCGGTTCGCAGAGGATGACGACGGAGGCGGCCTGCATGTTGAGTCCGACGCCGGCCGCCTGGATCTGCGCCAGGAGCACCGCAGGACCGGGCACGGCGGCGAAGTCGTCCACGATTCCCTGCCGACGCGCGGCCGGGACACCGCCGTCGAGCGGGCCGAACACGGGGACGCGGTCTCCGAGGGCGGGGTCCGCGGCGAGTTCGTCCCGCACCATGCTCAGCACGTCACGGAAGTACGAGAAGACCACCGTCTTCTGCCCGCTCTCGCCGGCCTCGCGGACGATCTCGCGCAGCCGCTCCAGCTTGGCCGACTTTTCGGGGCGCAGATAGCCGGCCCTGCGCATCGCCATGAAGTTGCCGGCGCTCACGGCCTCGCGGTAGGCCTCCTCGTCCGACGCGCTCGGCTCCTCCCACTCGTCGGTGCGCTGGAGGCTGGGGAGTTCGGTGAGCACGTCGTCCTGGTTGCGCCGGAGATAGACGGGCGCGACGGCCTTGCGGAAGGCGACCGACCCCACCGGCGTGCCCTGCCCGCCGGGCCCGCCGAGGGTGTCCGCGACGCCGGTGTCGAGCATCCGGACCAGGTTGCGGAACTCCGCGACCCGGTTCTCCATCGGGGTGCCGGTCATGAACAGGGCGCGCTCGCAGCGCTCCGCCCACAGCGCGACCGCCTGGGACCGCTTGGCCTGCGGGTTCTTCACCGCGTGCGCCTCGTCGACGACGATGAGCCCGACCTCCCCGCCGGCCGGCGCCGGAAACCCGCGCAGCGCCTCGTACGTGGTCACCCCGACCCCGCCCCGGCCCTTCCAGTCGGCGAACGCGTCGTTGCGGTCAGGGCCATGGAGCACCAGGACGCGCAGGGCGCTGCGGGCCTCGATCTCCCGGGTCCAGTTGACGAGGACGCTCGCCGGGCAGACGACGAGGAAGTGGCTCCGTCCTTGGGCGGCGAGGTGCGCGAGGACGGCGATCGCCTGGATGGTCTTCCCGAGCCCCATCTCGTCGCCGAGTATCACCTTGCGCTGGGCGAGCGCGAACCGCGCGCCGAACGCCTGGTAGCCGCGCAGCGAGACCCGCCGGTGCGTGTCGTCGAGCCGTTGGTCCCGTACCCGCTCGGCGATCCCTTCCGGCAGGAAGCCCTCGGCGGCCGCGGCGTCCGGCAGCCGCCCGGAGATCTCGGCGAGCAGGCTGTAGTACTCGGCGGAGCGCAGCTCGAAGTCCACCCAGGCCGCGACGCCCCCGTCATCGGCCGAGGGCCCGCGCAGCAGATCCACCGAGGCCTGGGCGAACAGCCCGGGCAGGCCCGCGTCCACCGCCTCGTCGGTCAGCGTACGGAGCCCGTCGACCGCCGCCAGGGCGCGGTCCCGCTTCTCCCGCCCGGCCAGCAGCATCCCGAGGCGCCCGGCGGCGGGCTTCGCGTCGGCGAGCAGCGGGCCGAGCCGTTCGGCCAGGGCCGTGGCCCGGTCCACCGCGCGCCGGGCGTCCGGGCCGGCCTCCACCAGCACGTGCAGGGCCGTGACGAGCGCGGTGGTGTCCGGCGTCGGCCGGTCCACGTCGATGTGCACGGCCACCACGTCGTGCACGGCCTCGGCCAGCCGGCGCGCGGCGGCGAGCATCTGGTCGGCGGTGCGCTGCCCGACGCCGGGGATCTGCCGCAGCCGGTAGGGCCCTGCGTCCAGCACCCGGCCGACCGTGCCGAACCCGTTCTTCTCGACGTACCCCAGCCGCAGCCGCCCCTCGGTGACGTCCTGCAGCCGGGCGACGGGAATGGCGTCGAGCTCCCGCGCGACCGCCGCGTCGTGGATCGGCTTCAGCGCGGCCCGTACCGCCTCGACGGCCCGCCCGTGATCCCCGACCGCACCCTGCGCGGCCTCGTACAGCCGCGCCCCGGCGGCGACAACCCCCCGCTCCCCACGCCACACGCGCCGCCCCTCTCTCACAGTCCCCGCATCCTCCCACCCGCCTGCGACACCTCCGAGAACGCGGTTACGGAGCCCCCATCCAGCAACGATCCGACACGGCGACGATGTACCCGTCATCCCGGTCGAGGACATCATGAGGGAGACGCCGGCACGCGCTGAGTGAGTACCACCCTCGTCCCCCGGCCCGGCGCGACGACCGCCGCCTACAGGTGGGCGACTACCGCGTGATCTACACGATCGACGACGGCGAACCGGTGGTGTGGGTGGTGCACCTCGGACATCGCTCCACCGTCCACGCACCTGAAACACCCCGTCGCCAGGTCGGACCACCCGACGCGGAAACGCCGAAGGGGCCGGGCTCCCGACTTGAGTTCTAGCGGTCGTTGCAACACCCCAGTTCAAGGGGTGGCATGGACTTCGAGATCCGTGAGAACCGGCAGCCGCAGGGGCGTAAGAAGTTGTCGCGTGAGCGGGAGGCATACTCCCGACTCATGCGGCAGGGCGTGAGCAACCGGGAAGCGTGCCGGATCGTCGGAATCGACCGGCGGACCGGCCGGAAGTGGCGCAACGGACGTCACGCGCAGGGAAACCGGAAGGCACTGCCACCGATCAGCATGGTGGCAGTGCCTTCCGGTCCGTCCCGGTATCTGTCCGAGGACGATCGGATCCATATCGCGGACCGCTTGCGGGAGAAGGCGACGGTGAGGGCGATCGCGGCCGAGCTGGGCCGCAGTCCGTCCACGGTCAGCCGTGAGATCCGCCGCAACCGCCACCAGGCGAGCGGTGCCTACCGCCCGCACGCGGCCCAGGTCCGGGCGGACGCCCGCCGGCCCCGCCCCAAGCCCCGCAAGATCCTTAAGAACCCGGAGCTGCGCGAGGCCGTCCAGGCGATGCTGGACGAGAAGTGGAGCCCCGAGCAGATCTGTCACGCTCTGCGGGTCCAGTTTCCCGACCGTCCGGAGATGCACGTGGTCCACGAGACCGTCTACCAGGCGCTCTACGTCCAGGGCAGAGGCCAGCTGCGGCGCGAGCTCGCCGCCGCCCTGCGCTCCGGGCGGGCCCGTCGCAGGCCCCAGCGGCAGGCCAACTGCCGCCAGCCCCGCTTCACCACACCGATGGTCATGATCAGCGAACGCCCCGCCGAGATCGAGGACCGGGCCGTGCCCGGTCACTGGGAGGGCGATCTGATCATCGGCAAGGACGGCAAGTCCGCGATCGGCACCCTGGTCGAGCGCGCGACCCGCTACGTCATGCTGCTGCACCTGCCCGGCGATCACGGCGCCGAAGCCGTCCTCGCCGCTCTGACGGCGACCGCCCGGACGCTGCCCGGCCATCTGAAGCGGTCTTTGACCTGGGACCAGGGATCGGAGATGGCCCGGCACGGCGAGTTCACCCTCGCCACCGACATCCCGGTCTACTTCTGCGACCCGGCCAGTCCCTGGCAGCGCGGCTCGAACGAGAACACCAACGGTCTGCTGCGGCAGTACTTCCCCAAGGGCACCGACCTGTCCGTCCACGACCCCGAACACCTGGCCGCCGTCGCCGACCAGCTCAACCGCCGCCCACGCAAAACGCTCGGCTGGGAAACCCCAGCCGAGCGCCTGCATAAACTCATCGCGGCCTAAACAACCGACCACGTGTTGCAACGACCCCTAGAAACCGCCCGAGAGCCCGGCCCCTTCGGCGTCACCGGTGTGCCACGTCGGCGACGTGGCGCGATCCCCGAGGGATCAGACGTTGAAGCGGAACGTTCAGCGCAGAGCTGTGACCTGCGAAAACGCGGCTCCGAACGCGGCTATCCAGCACCCATCCAGCACGGTGCGCACTTATCCAGCACATCCAGCACCACATGACCGCCCCCATTTCGGCAGTGGTGTACACATGGCACACTCGGTACGCTTGAGCGCATGACGCAGCCACTGCCCATAGAGTCCATTCGCGATGTGCGCGCACACCTGGCCGAGGTGGTTGAGCGAGCCGATCGGGACGACGTGCCCACAGTGATCACACGCCGGGGCAAGGAAGTGGCCGCGGTCGTCTCCATCGAGGTTCTGCGCAAGTACCAGGAGTGGGAAGAGCGCGAGATCAACCGGATCATCGACGAGCGCATGGCCAATCCGGCACCTGGCATCCCGATCGAGGACATCATGAGGGAGACGCTGGCGCGCGGTGAGTGAGTACCGAACCGTCTTCCGCCTCGAGGCGCAGGCCGAGCTCCGGAAGTTCCCTCGCGACATGGCACTACGCATCCTCGCCAAGCTGACCGAGCTGGAGAGCGACCCCCTCGGCTTCAACACGACCGCGCTCGTGTCGCAGCCGGAACGCCGTCGACTGCGAGTCGGCGACTACCGAGTCGTCTACACGATCGACAACGGGGAGCTCGTGGTCTGGGTGGTACACGTCGGGCATCGCTCCACCGTTTACGACACGTGAACTCAGCTGATCCGACGTCAGAATATCCAGCACCCATCCAGCACGGTAACGACGAAGGGGCCGGCTCCGGGAGGAGTCGACCCCTTCCGACCTGCACACTTGACGGATCACCTAGCGTGCAGCAACAGGTTGGTCACACGTTGAAGCGGAACTCCACCACGTCGCCGTCCTGCATCACGTACTCCTTGCCCTCCATGCGGGCCTTGCCCTGGGAGCGGGCGTCGGCGACCGAGCCGGCGGCGAGGAGGTCGGCGAAGGAGATGACCTCGGCCTTGATGAAGCCCTTCTGGAAGTCGGTGTGGATGACACCGGCGGCCTCGGGGGCGGTGGCGCCCTTCTTGATGGTCCAGGCGCGGGATTCCTTCGGGCCGGCCGTCAGGTAGGTCTGCAGGCCCAGGGTGTCGAAGCCGACGCGGGCGAGGGTGGCCAGGCCCGGCTCCTCGGCGCCCACGGACTGGAGGAGCTCCATGGCGTCCTCCTCGTCCAGCTCGGCCAGGTCGGCCTCCAGCTTGGCGTTGAGGAAGATCGCCTCGGCGGGGGCGACCAGGGCGCGCTGCTCGTCCTTGAAGGCGTCGTCCGTCAGCTCGTCCTCGTCGACGTTGAAGACGTAGAGGAAGGGCTTGGTGGTGAGCAGGTGCAGGTCGTGCAGCAGCTCGGCCTTCTCCGAGCCCTGGAGGACGCCCTGCGAGAAGAGGGTGTCGCCGCGCTCGAGGATCTCCTTGGCCGCCTCGACGGCCGCGACCTTCGGGCCGACGTCCTTCTTGATCCGGGACTCCTTCTGGAGGCGCGGGAGGACCTTCTCGATGGTCTGGAGGTCGGCGAGGATCAGCTCGGTGTTGATCGTCTCGATGTCGTCCTTCGGCGAGACCTTGCCGTCGACGTGGACGACGTTCTCGTCCTTGAAGGCGCGGATGACCTGGCAGATCGCGTCGGACTCGCGGATGTTCGCGAGGAACTTGTTGCCCAGGCCCTCGCCCTCGCTCGCGCCGCGCACGATGCCCGCGATGTCGACGAAGTCGACGGTCGCCGGGAGGAGGCGCTGCGAGCCGAAGATCCCGGCGAGCTGGGCGAGACGCGGGTCGGGGACGCCGACGACGCCGACGTTGGGCTCGATCGTGGCGAACGGGTAGTTGGCCGCCAGCACGTCGTTCTTGGTCAGGGCGTTGAACAGGGTCGACTTGCCGACATTCGGCAGGCCGACGATTCCGATCGTGAGCGACACGGTGGCGACTTCCCTAGAAGCAGTGGATGCGAATGTCCCCAGTTTACGGGGGCACGGAACCGGGCCCGGACGGTGCTCTTCGCGCCAAGGTCACCCAAAGGGCGTGTCCCGAACCTGGTTCCCGGCCCGTTCCGACCTACGTTGGTGGGGTGGAGCAGCAGCACAGAACACGCGAACCGCAGGCCCGCCGCCCGCCGCGGGCCGGCCGCAGAGCCCCCCGGCCCCGCCCGGCGCGCTCGTCGAGGGCGCGGCGGTCTACCGGGTCGCCGCGAAACCGCGCCCCGGCCGCCCCCGGGTCCAGCGGCCCGCGCCGCCGGTGGTCGCGGCGCTGCGCCGGCTGCCCAACCCCCGGCTCACCGGGCTCGGCGCCGGGCTCTTCGCCTCGGCCGTGATGCTGGTGATCGGGTTCCTCGACTGGCTGCTGTTCGGCGGCTCCCCCGCCGTCTACGGCCTGCTGTTCCTGCCGGTCAGCGCCCTGACCGCGGCCTGGGTACGGACCGCCGACCTGGTCACCGCCCCCATCGGGGTGCCGATCGCGTTCGCCGTCGGCGTCGTGCCCGTCTCGGGCGGTACGGGCGGGATCGGCGGCCAGGCCATGGCGCTGGTGACGGCGCTGGCCGTGCACGCCGGGTGGCTGTACGGCGGTACCCTCGTCGCCGGTCTCGTCGCGAGCGTACGGAAGGTACGGGCCATGAACCGCCGCCAGCGCGGCCCCGCCGGCCCGGGCGGGCAGCCTCCCGTACGGCCGGTGCGCCGCCCCGCCCCTGAGCGGAGCTAGCCCCCGCCCTCGCCCTCGCCCTCGCCCTCGCCGAAAAGGCGACTAGCCGACCCGCGCCGCCATCGCCGCGCCGACGATCCCCGCGTTGTTCTGGAGCTGCGCCGGCACGATCTCCGCCGTGATGCCCTCGATCAGCGGCAGGAACTTGTCGGCCTTCCGGCTGACACCGCCGCCGATGATGAACAACTCCGGCGAGAACAGCATCTCCACGTGCTCCAGGTACTTCTGGAGCCGCCGGGTCGCCCAGTGTTCCCAGCTCAGGTCCTCGTCCTCGCGCGCCTTCGACGAGGCGCGCTTCTCGGCGTCGTGGCCCTTGAGCTCCAGGTGCCCCAGCTCGGTGTTGGGGACGAGGACGCCGCCGCGGAAGAGGGCGGAGCCGATGCCGGTGCCGAGGGTGAGCAGGATGACGGTGCCCTCGCGGCCCCGGCCGGCGCCGAAGGACATCTCGGCGATGCCGGCGGCGTCGGCGTCGTTGAGGACGGTGACGGGCAGGCCGCCGAGCCGGTCGCCTAGGAGCTTGCCGGCGTCGACGCCGATCCAGCGCTTGTCGACGTTGGCGGCGGTACGGATCGTGGAACCGGTCACGACGCCGGGGAAGGTGACGCCGATCGGCCCGGACCAGCCGAAGTGGCTGACCACCTCGACGACGCGGCCCGCGACGTCGTCGGGCGTCGCGGGCTGCGGGGTGAGTACCTTGTGGCGGGCCTGGGCCAGGTCGCCGCGGGTCAGGTCCACGGGGGCGCCCTTGATACCCGAGCCGCCGATGTCCACTCCGAAGACGTTCATGGACTCCACGTTACGGGCAGGAGCGCTCCGTCACGCCCCGAAACTCCCGGGCGGGCGAGGCGCCGGCACCGGCGCCCGCGCCCCGGTCCGTCACTCCTTGCCGAGCGTCTCCGCGACGGCCCGCAGGTCCTTGTCGCGCAGCTCCTTCGGCAGCGAGAAGGTCAGCGACTCGTCGGCCGTCTTGACCAGCTCCACGTCCAGGTAGTCGCGCCGCGACAGCCACTCCAGGACCTCCTGGACCAGCACGTCCGGCACCGACGCGCCCGAGGACAGGCCGACCGTGGTGACGCCCTCCAGCCAGCTCTCGTCGATCTCGCTCGCGAAGTCGACAAGATAGGCGGCGGGGGCGCCGGCCTGCAGGGCGACGTCGACCATGCGCTGCGAGTTCGAGGAGTTCTTCGAGCCGACGACGATCACCAGATCGGAGTCGCCGGCCAGCTCCTTGATGGCGGTCTGACGGTTCTGCGTCGCGTAGCAGATGTCGTCGGACGGCGGGGAGATCAGCCCGGGGAAGCGCTCCTTGAGCGCGTCGACCGTCTCCATGGTCTCGTCGACGGAGAGCGTGGTCTGGGAGAGCCAGACGACCCGGGACGGGTCGCGGACCTCGACCTTCGCGACATCCGCGGGGCCGTCGACGAGCTGGATGTGGTCGGGGGCCTCGCCGGAGGTGCCGACGACTTCCTCGTGGCCCTCGTGGCCGATGAGGAGGATGTCGAAGTCGTCCTTCGCGAACCGCACGGCCTCCTTGTGGACCTTGGTGACCAGCGGGCAGGTGGCGTCGATGGTGGCGAGGCGGCCGAGGCGGGCCTCCTCGTGGACGGTCGGGGCGACACCGTGCGCGGAGAACATCACGATGTTGCCCGGCGGGACCTCGGTCGCCTGGTCGACGAAGATCGCGCCCTTCCGCTCCAGGGTCTGTACGACGTACTTGTTGTGGACGATCTCGTGCCGGACGTAGATCGGGGCGCCGTACTGCTCCAGGGCCTTCTCCACGGCGATCACGGCACGGTCCACACCCGCGCAGTAGCCGCGGGGGGCGGCGAGCAGGACACGCTTCGGGCTGGCGGACGCGGGCGTCGACGCGGGCGTAGCAGTCATGCGTCCCATCGTAAGGCCGCGCCGGTCGGCGTTTTGGTCAGCCGATTGCCCGGCGGCGTGGCCGAGACTGACCCCATGGCGGACCCCCTGGCCCCGGACACCCCGGACGCTCCGAACACCCCGGCGGCCGAGCACGAGCAGCTGCGGCGCGCGCTCGGATTCCGCGATCTGGTCGTCTACGGGCTCCTCTTCATCGCGCCCATGGCCCCGGTCGGCGTCTTCGGCACGCTGGACGCGAAGTCGCGCGGCGCGGTGGCGCTGGTCTACCTGGTGGCGACGGTCGCGATGGCGTTCACGGCGTTCAGTTACGCGCAGATGGTGCGGGTCGTGCCGCAGGCCGGGTCGGTCTTCGCGTATGCGCGGAGGGCGCTGGGCGAGGGCACCGGTTTCGTCGCGGGCTGGATGGCGATGCTCGACTATCTGCTCATCCCGGCCGTCGCGTATCTCTTCGCGGGCATCGCGATGGAGGCGCTGGTGCCGCAGGTGGACCGGTGGCTCTGGACCGGGATCGCGGTCGTCGTCACCACGCTGCTCAATCTGTGGGGCGTACGGGCGGCGGCCCGGGTCGGCTTCGCGGTCCTCGCGATGGAGATCGTGGTGCTGCTGGTCTTCATGGTGTCCGCGATCGTCGTGCTCGCCCGGGACGGGGCGCGCCGCGAGTGGTGGTCGCCGCTCGTCGGGGACCACGGGTTCTCGGCGGTCGCGGTCCTGGGCGCGGTGTCGGTGGCGGTCCTGTCGTACCTCGGCTTCGACGCGATCGCGACCTTCGCCGAGGAGGTGACCGGCGGCTCGGCGAAGGTGGCGCGGGCGGTGCTGTTCTGCCTGGCGCTGGCCGGTGTGCTGTTCGTGGCGCAGACCTGGCTGGTGGCGCTGCTCGAACCGGTGACCTCGGCGGAACTGGCCGCGAACCCGGCGCTCCAGGGCGCGGCGTTCTACGACGCGGTCGACGTGTCGGTGGGCGGCTGGCTGCACGATCTGGTCGCGGTGTCCAAGGCGATCGGCGCGGCCTTCGCGGCGCTCGCCGGACAGGCGGCGGGCGCGCGGCTGCTGTTCGCGATGGGCCGCGGCCGGCGGCTGCCGCGGGCGCTGGCCCGTACGGACGGGGGCGTGCCACGGGTCGCGCTGCTGGTGGCGGCGACGATCACGCTGGTCGCCGCGGTGTGGGCGGCGCGCCGGGACAACGGGCTCGACGAGCTGGTGTCGGTGGTCAACGTCGGGGCGCTCACCGCCTTCGTCCTGCTGCACGCGAGCGTGGTGGGGTGGTTCGCGGTGCGCCGGATGGAGGGGCCGCCGCGCTGGCTGCCGCACGTGGTGGCGCCGGTGGTGGGCGCGGCGATCCTGATCGCGGTGATCGTGGAGGCGTCGCCGTCGGCGCAGGTGGTGGGCGTGGTGTGGCTGGGCGTGGGGCTGGTGATCCTGGCGGTGCAGGGGGCGCGGCGGGAGGTGTGAGGGTCCGGAGGCCCACCGGACCCCGGCTCGCGGACCCCGTACGCCGGGACGCAGGCTCCCGGACGCCGAGGCTCCGGGCTCCGGGCTCCCCGCCCCCGGCTCGCGAAGGCCGAGCCGCCCCTACCCGTGGAGGGCGATCCCGCCGACCCCGCCCCGCTGTCCGAGACGGCCGTTACGCTCGGCGCATGGCTCTGAACACGTCCGCCGACACGCCGCTGCCCGTCGGGGAGGTCTCCCGGCTCATCGGCGGGTGGATCGACCGGCTCGGGGCGGTCTGGGTCGAGGGGCAGATCACGCAGTTGTCGCGGCGCCCGGGCGCCGGGGTGGTGTTCCTGACGCTGCGCGACCCCTCGCACGACATCTCCATCAACGTCACCTGCTACCGCCAGGTCTTCGACGCCGTCGCCGACGTCGTCTCGGAGGGCGCGCGGGTCGTCGTGCACGCCAAGCCGGAGTGGTACGCGCCCCGGGGACAGCTGTCGCTGCGCGCGGCGGAGATCCGCCCGGTCGGCGTCGGCGAGCTGCTGGCCCGGCTCGAACAGCTCAAGCGCGCGCTCGCCGCCGAGGGCCTGTTCGCCCAGAACCGCAAGAAGCCGCTGCCGTTCCTGCCGCGCCTGATCGGCCTGGTCTGCGGGCGGGCGTCGGCGGCCGAGCGCGACGTCCTGGAGAACGCGCGGCGCCGCTGGCCCGCCGTCCGCTTCGAGGTGCGCAACGTGGCGGTGCAGGGCGTCCGCGCCGTACCGCAGGTGGTCCAGGCCGTGAAGGAGCTGGACGCGCACGGCGACGTGGACGTGATCATCGTGGCCCGGGGCGGCGGCAGCGTCGAGGACCTGCTGCCGTTCTCGGACGAGCAGCTGGTGCGGACGGTCGCCGACTGCCGTACGCCGGTGGTCTCCGCGATCGGCCACGAGCCGGACTCCCCGCTGCTCGACCTGGTCGCGGACCTGCGGGCGTCGACGCCGACGGACGCCGCCAAGAAGGTGGTGCCGGACGTGGGCGAGGAGCTGGAGCGGGTGCGGCTGCTGCGGGACCGGGCGCTGCGGACCGTACGGGGTCTGGTGGAGCGCGAGGAGCGGGGCCTGGCGCACGCGCTGGCCCGGCCGGTGATGGAGCATCCGCAGCGGATGGTCGAGGTGCGCGCGGACGAGGTCGACGCACTGCTCGCCCGCAGCCGGCGGACCCTCGGGCATCTGCTCGACCGGGCCGACTCGGAGCTGTCCCACACCCGGGCGCGGGTCCGGGCGCTGTCGCCGGCGGCGACGCTGGAGCGGGGGTACGCGGTGCTCCAGCGGGCGGACGGCGCGGTGGTACGGGACCCGGCGGAGGTCGCGGACGGCGAGGAGCTGCGGGCGCGGGTGGCGGCGGGCGAGTTCCGGGTACGCCGGGCGGACGACCCCGCCCGACCCGCGCCGTAGCGCCGTCACGCCGTAACGCCGTAACGCCACAGACAGACAACCCGGGCACGGCAGAAGCCCGGCACAGGACAGCAGACAGCAGACAGCAGAAGGAACGGATCGATGGCAGCAGAAGCGGACACCGAAGAGAACACGCTCGGCTACGAGCAGGCCCGCGACGAGCTCATCGAGGTCGTCCGCCGCCTGGAGGCGGGCGGGACGACGCTGGAGGAGTCGCTGGCGCTCTGGGAGCGCGGCGAGGAGCTGGCGAAGGTGTGCCGGCGCCGGCTCGAAGGGGCCCGGGCGCGGCTGGACGCGTCGCTGGCCGCCGAGCGGGCGGAGGAAGGCGACGGGAACGGCACCGAGTGAGCGAGAGGGCGAGCGAGCCTGCGGCGATGTGAACCGGATCACTATCCGCTTCACTTGGGGAGGGGTAGTTGAAACTTCACCTACCTTGGGCGTACCGTCGACCCAACGCCCGGATCCCCGCCGGGCGGCCCCCTCTGCTTGGAGTACGCAGCATGTCCCTCGTCCTTGACGCCGCCGCCCAGGACCTCCTCTTCCGCGAGGCCCGGACCGCCAACACCTTCACCGACGAGCCGGTGACCGACGAGCAGGTCCAGGCCATCTACGACCTGGTCAAGTTCGGCCCGACCGCGTTCAACCAGTCGCCGCTGCGCATCACCCTGGTCCGCTCCGACGAGGCCCGCGAGCGCCTGGTGCGGCACATGGCCGAGGGCAACCAGGCCAAGACCCGCACCGCCCCGCTGGTCGCGATCCTCTCCGCGGACAACGAGTTCCACGAGGAGCTGCCGGCCCTGCTCCCGCACTTCCCGCAGGCCAAGGACATGTTCTTCGCCGAGCGCCCGGTCCGTGAGGGCTCCGCGCAGCTGAACGCCGCCCTCCAGGCCGCGTACTTCATCATCGGCGTGCGCGCCGCCGGCCTGGCCGCCGGCCCGATGACCGGCCTCGACTTCGCCGGTGTCCAGAAGGAGTTCCTGGACGAGGACCACACCCCGCTGATGGTCGTCAACATCGGCAAGCCGGGCGAGGACGCCTGGTTCCCGCGCTCCCCGCGCCTGGAGCTCGACGAGGTCATCACCACCGTCTGAGCCGCCCGTACGTGAGGAAGCCCCCGGTGCGCTGGACGCGCCGGGGGCTTCCTCGTACAAATGGGGACTTCCTCGCACGAACAGAGGCGTCGCCTCGTGCGAGCAGAGGCGCTTCCTCGTACGCACGGGGCCGCGCCGCATCGCGGGTACTACGCCTTCGCGGGGATTACGCCCTCGTCTCCTGGGCCTCCAGCGAGCCCGCCATCTCGGCCAGCCGCTCGAACGACGCCGTGCCGGCCACGACCGTCGTCGCGCCGTTCTCGGTGCGCACGAGCGCGTCGTACTTCGGGCCCTCCCAGCGCTGCCACTCCTGGCCGCCGACCCGCTGCGTCTTGCCGGTGTTCGTGGCCTTCAGCGTGACCTCGGGGACGTACTTCCGCGGGTCCTTCGTGGACTGGTTCACGGCCACGTACTGCGTGTCCGGGTCCAGGAAGCCGAGCCGCCAGGCGTTGCCGTCCTCGCGCTTGTACGAGACGACCGTCGCCTTCCAGTCCTTGCCGAGCCCCTGGGGCGCGAGCACCGGATACGGCGCCGCGCGCTGGGCCGTCAGCAGCTCCACCCGGTAGTCCTTCGCCTTCACCGGGGTCGCTGCCTCATCGTGCGGAATGAAGAGATACATCACACCCGCGGCGATCGCGATCACCCCGAGGGACTGGAACATCCCGCGTACCGTCTGCCTGCCTCGCTTACCTGCCACGCCCCCATGGTCGCATCACGACCGCGTGCTCATACGTGGGCCCCTCTGCTCATTTTATCGACCTGACGATAGAGTCACAGGAACCCTCTTGTTTTCCGGCCGTCGCCGTCGCCGTACAGAAAGGTGCGCTTCGATGTCCGAGCACCACCACCTTCCGCCCGAGCTGGAGGTCTCCCCGGAGGCCCCCGACCGCAACCTGGCCCTCGAACTGGTCCGCGTCACCGAGGCCGCCGCCATGGCCGCGGGCCGCTGGGTCGGCCGCGGTGACAAGAACGGCGCGGACGGCGCGGCGGTGAACGCCATGCGCACCCTGATCTCCACCGTCTCGATGAACGGCGTCGTCGTCATCGGCGAGGGCGAGAAGGACGAAGCCCCGATGCTCTTCAACGGGGAGCACGTCGGCGACGGCACCAGCGCCGAGGTCGACATCGCGGTGGACCCGATCGACGGCACCACGCTCAACGCCAAGGGCATGCCGAACGCGATCGCCGTCCTCGCCGCCGCCGACCGCGGCACCATGTTCGACCCGTCCGCGGTCTTCTACATGGACAAGCTGGTCACCGGCCCCGAGGCCGCCGACTTCGTCGACATCAACGCCCCCGTCTCGGTCAACATCCGCCGGGTCGCCAAGGCCAAGGGCATGACGGCCGAGGACGTCACCGTGGTCATCCTGGACCGCCCGCGCCACGAGGGCATCGTCAAGGAGATCCGCGAGACCGGCGCCCGGATCAAGTTCATCTCGGACGGCGACGTGGCCGGCTCGATCATGGCCGCCCGCGAGGGCACCGGCGTCGACCTGCTGATGGGCATCGGCGGCACGCCCGAGGGCATCATCTCGGCCTGCGCCATAAAGTGCCTGGGCGGTGTGATCCAGGGCAAGCTGTGGCCCAAGGACGACGTGGAGCGCCAGCGCGCCCTCGACGCCGGCCACGACCTGGACCGGGTGCTCACCACGAGCGACCTGGTCTCCGGCGAGAACGTGTTCTTCGTCGCCACCGGCATCACCGACGGCGAGCTGCTGCGCGGCGTGCGCTACCGCGGCGAGACGGCGACCACCCAGTCGCTCGTCATGCGCTCGAAGTCGGGCACGATCCGCCAGATCGACTCCACGCACCGCCTGTCGAAGCTGCGCGCGTACAGCAACCTGGACTTCGACCGGGCGAAGTAGCACCACCCGCCCGGCCGCCGGACCCCCTCGGGACGGCGCGCGGCGGTACGAGGAAGGGCGCCCCCTGTGCGGTGGGGCGCCCTTCGCGTGTCCGAAGGCCCTGCCCGTACGGCCTGTTCGGCGCGTTCGGACCGTACGACACGTACGACACGTTCGGCCCGTACGGTCCGTCGGGTGGCTGCTCAGATGGTCAGATGACCAGACCGTCAGCCGGCCTGTGCGACGCGCTCGGCCGCCGCGGCCTTGCGCAGCTCGACCTCGCGGCGGCGCCGCCGGGCGAGCACGACCCGGCGCTCGGCGGCGGTGAGCCCGCCCCACACGCCGTACGGCTCCGGCTGCAGCAGGGCGTGCTCGCGGCACTCGACCATCACGGGGCAGCGGGCGCAGACCCGCTTGGCGGCCTCCTCGCGCGACAGCCGGGCCGCGGTGGGCTCCTTGGAGGGAGCGAAGAAGAGACCGGCCTCGTCCCTGCGGCAGACCGCCTCCGCGTGCCAGGGCCCCGCCTCGTCCTCCCGGACGGGGGCGCGCTGGGTCGGCACGGCGGCGACCCGGAGGGGCTGATGCGGCATCTGCAGCACGGTCTACTCCTGACGACGGCTTCCGCGAGCGGGCGAGCGACGATGCAACGAGGCCTACCCGCTGTGCGCGCGCCTATGCACTGCGTGCGCCGGCGTTCCGGAGCACGGACAGGCGATGGCGAAATCCGGTCACCGTCAGAAGCGGATCGCGGGCGTCAGTGGCCGAGATGTTTCCGCAGCTTGTCCTGAACCTGAGCCTGGAGGTCGGTGATCCACTTGCCGCGCTTGGGCCGGGCCTCGACATTGCCGAAGACCGACCACCCGTTGACCACGATCACCGGGGCCTGCGGGTCGGCGCCCTCCAGCGTGGTCACCTCGAAGTTGCCGAAGACGCCGGTGCCGCTGCCGCGCAGGGTCACGTTCTCCGGGACGCGGACCTCGACGTTGCCGAAGACCGAGGTGGCGTTGATGGTGGTGAGCCGCTGCTCGAAGAGCGCCTCGGTCAGGTCGATCTCGATGTTGCCGAAGAGCGCGAAGGCGTTGGTGCGGCGGCTGACCCGCCAGCGGCCCTTGCGGGTGGAGGCGGAGAAGATCGCGACCATGGTCTCCGCCGGGCCGTCGCCCTCCTCCAGGTCCGTACCGGTCCCGTAGCCGTACGCGGCCGAGGACGCGGCGTCCGGCCGCGGCGGATGGGCGGCGGGCAGATCGCGCACGATCGGCTCCAGCTCGCCGACGGTCTTGGCCCGGTAGACGGCCTCGACCCGCTCGGAGTGCTCCTCCGCGTCGAGCCGCCCCTCCGCCAGGGCCTCCCGGAGGATGTCCGCGATCCGGTCGCGGTCGGCGTCCGAGGCCCGCAACGCCCCCTGCGGATCGGCGTAGTCGGGCCGGGCCGCGGGCGCGGATTCGGCGGGGGCGGCCGGCTGCTGGGGCTGCTTTTCGAGGTCCACGGACCCAGCCTAGCGAAACGCGATAGATCGCGACCAGAGGGAAGCCGCCCCTGGTACGGACGATCCTGTGCCGCCTTGTCCTTGAGACTCCCCCACCGGCCCTCCCCGTGAGCTGCCGCACACCGCACCGGGGCCGCGCCCTCGCCCGCCGCCGGCGCGGCATACGCTGGAGGGCGCGCCGCCAACGGAGGCGGCGCAGCTGTCGCCGAGTGAGGAATGGCCACCCCATGCCCGAGTTTGCGTACTCCGATCTGCTCCCGGTCGGAGAGGACACCACGCCGTACCGCCTGGTGACCTCCGAAGGCGTCTCCGCCTTCGAGGCCGACGGCCGGACGTTCCTCAAGGTCGAGCCGGAGGCCCTGCGCACGCTCGCCGCCGAGGCGATCCACGACATCCAGCACTACCTGCGCCCGGCCCACCTGGCCCAGCTGCGGCGGATCATCGACGACCCGGAGGCGTCGGCGAACGACAAGTTCGTGGCGCTCGACCTCCTCAAGAACGCCAACATCGCCGCCGCCGGCGTGCTGCCCATGTGCCAGGACACCGGCACCGCGATCGTCATGGGCAAGCGCGGCCAGAACGTGCTCACCCAGGGCGGCGACGAGGAAGCCCTCTCGCGCGGCATCTACGACGCGTACACCAAGCTCAACCTGCGCTACTCGCAGATGGCCCCGGTGACCATGTGGGAGGAGAAGAACACCGGCTCGAACCTGCCCGCGCAGATCGAGCTGTACGCGACCGACGGCGGCGCGTACAAGTTCCTCTTCATGGCCAAGGGCGGCGGCTCGGCCAACAAGTCGTTCCTCTACCAGGAGACCAAGGCGGTCCTCAACGAGGCCTCCATGATGAAGTTCCTGGAGGAGAAGATCCGTTCGCTCGGCACGGCGGCCTGCCCGCCGTACCACCTGGCGATCGTGGTCGGCGGCACCAGCGCCGAGTTCGCGCTGAAGACCGCCAAGTACGCCTCCGCGCACTACCTGGACGAGCTGCCCACCGAGGGCTCCGCCGAGACCGGCCACGGCTTCCGCGACAAGGAGCTGGAGGAGAAGGTCTTCGAGCTGACGCAGAAGATCGGCATCGGCGCGCAGTTCGGCGGCAAGTACTTCTGCCACGACGTGCGCGTGGTGCGCCTGCCCCGGCACGGCGCCTCGCTGCCCGTCGCGATCGCCGTGTCCTGCTCGGCCGACCGCCAGGCCGTCGCGAAGATCACCGCCGAGGGCGTCTTCCTGGAGCGGCTGGAGACCGACCCGGCGCGCTTCCTGCCGGACACCGAGGACTCCCACCTGGACGCGGGCGAGGTCGTGAAGATCGACCTCAACCAGCCGATGGACGACATCCTCGCCGAGCTGACCAAGTACCCGGTGAAAACCCGCCTCTCGCTGACCGGCCCGCTGGTCGTGGCGCGCGACATCGCGCACGCCAAGATCAAGGAGCGCCTGGACGCGGGCGAGGAGATGCCGCAGTACCTGAAGGACCACCCGGTCTACTACGCGGGCCCGGCGAAGACCCCCGAGGGCTACGCGTCCGGCTCCTTCGGCCCGACGACGGCCGGCCGGATGGACTCGTACGTGGAGCAGTTCCAGGCGGCGGGCGGCTCGAAGGTCATGCTGGCCAAGGGCAACCGCAGCAAGCAGGTCACCGACGCGTGCGACGCGCACGGCGGCTTCTACCTCGGCTCGATCGGCGGCCCGGCGGCGCGCCTCGCGCAGGACTGCATCAAGAAGGTCGAGGTCGTCGAGTACGAGGAGCTCGGCATGGAGGCGGTCTGGAAGATCGAGGTCGAGGACTTCCCGGCGTTCATCGTCGTGGACGACAAGGGCAACGACTTCTTCCAGAACCCGGCCCCGGAGCCGACGTTCACGACCATCCCGGTCCGGGGCCCCAACCTCGGCTGATCCACGCCGGGCGGCTGCCTTCGGGTGGCCGAGGATCGCCGCACTCACATACCGGTGCGGGGTCCGGGTCTCGCTTGCGACACCCCCTGATCCGTCCAGAGCCCCGGCGCCTCGCCGGGGCTCTGCCCGTTCCGCGCTCCCGACCTCCCCGGCGGGGCGGTCGGGAGCGCGTGTACGCCCCTCGTTCCGTCACCGGACCGGGGGGCGTCGTCGATGATCGCTCAGAAAGTCGCTACCGACCGGTAGCCCTCCCGTCGCCTGGTGGCCAGGATAGGGCGCGAGCATGACAAGCACGTGTCCGCACCGAGCCGGTCGACTCCCGGGAGCCCCCCATGCCCTCCATGCCCTCCACCGCCGTCAAGGCCAAAGCGGCCGCCGCACTCGGCATCACCGCCCTCCTGCTCGTCGTCCCGGCGCAGTCCGCGTCCGCCGCCACCGCCTCCGCGCCCGACACCCACGTGGCCACGACCGCCGCGCTCGCGGACATCGACTACACGACCTGGCGCCAGGACGTGGCCGCCGTGACCGCGCAGGCGCGTCCGTACCTGAAGCAGCGCGCCGAGAACGCCAAGGCCGGCGAGAAGCAGGCGATCGTCCTCGACATCGACAACTCCTCCCTGGAGACGGACTTCCACCCCTTCTGGGAGCTGCCGACGCCGGCCATCCCGGAGATCCGCGAGCTGGTGCGGGAGGCGGACGCGCGCGGGACGGCGGTCTTCTTCGTGACCGCGCGGCCGGGCATCATCCAGTCCCTGACGGAGTGGAACCTGAAGGAGGTCGGCTACCCGGTCGACGGGCTGTACGTGCGCTCGCTGCCCGACCTGTTCACCGGGGTCGGCGCGTACAAGACGGCCAAGCGCGCGGAGATCGAGGCCAAGGGCTACACGATCGTCGCGAACATCGGCAACAACACGACCGACCTGGAGGGCGGCCACGCCGAGCGCACCTTCAAGCTGCCGGACTACGGCGGCAAGCTGTCCTGACCCGGCCGGCGCCGAGCATCCCGGACGCGTCCCCGATGCTCCCCGATGAGTCCCCGAACAAACCGGAAGGCGCTCCCGGGGCGTTCGGGGATGATGGGCATATGCCAGACAGATCCATCCGGGCGGCCGTGGCTCCCGCCGCGTTCGCCCTGCTCACGGCCGGTCTGCTGACCGCCTGCGGGACGGACACCGCCGCGGACACACCCGCCGCCGGGACGCCCGCCACCACCAAGGCGCCCGCCTCCGCCGCCCCGGCCGCGCCCGCCGTCAAGGCCGCGGGCTCCCTCGGCGGCCCCAAGACCGCGTGCGAGCTGCCCGTGTCCTTCACCCTCGCCACCGACTGGGAGCCGAAGGCCGTCGAGGTGCCCGAGGACTCCGAGTTCGCGGAGCTCGCGCGCAAGGGCCCGGCCACCATGCGCTGCGAGGTGGACGCCAAGCCCGCCGGGCACATCGGCTTCCTGCGGGTGTGGACCGCCCCCAAGGGCACGACGGCGCGCGCGGCCCTCGAAGGATTCGTGGGCGCGGAGCAGAAGCCCTCGGACATCGTCTACCGCGACGTCAAGGGTGGTGCGCTGCCCGCCGTGGAGGTCACGTACGCCCTCCCCGACCTCGACGACGGCACCATGCCGAGGCGGGCCTTCGCGGTCGACTCCCCGCAGGGCGCGGTCATCGTCCACCTGGGCGGCCTCGACTCCCAGGAGCACCGGGAGACGCTTCCCGCGTACGAGCTGGCGCGGACGAGCGTCACGCTCCCCTGACGGCCCGCCACGGCACGTACCCCCGCACCCACGCCGACGACACGGCGCGGGCAGGGGCGAGGGGCAGGGGCGAGGCGTACCACACGCATCAGATGGTTCAGACGGATCAGGCGGCTCAGCGGCTCACCGGCTCAGACGAAGCGCTGGTTCGCCGAGCCGTCGCAGTTCCGCAACCGCACCGGCTCCTTGGCCGCGCCCTGGGTCAGGCACAGACCGGTCGCCGAGGCCGGGCGCAGGGTGGCGCCGTCGCGGACGAACTTCTGGTTGGCGCCGCCATGGCAGTTCCAGATGACGAGCGGGGTGCCGGCCGCGTACGTCCCGCCGCGCACGTCCAGGCAGCGGTCCTGGGTGAGCCCGGTGTGCAGGGTGGCGCGGGCGGTGTCGTACCACCAGTTCTGGTTGCGGCCGCCGTGGCAGTCCCAGCCGAGGACGGCGGTGTCGTTGGCGGAGCTGGAGCCGTCGACGTCGAGGCAGTTGCCGGTGGCGGCGTTCTTCAGCGGCTGATAGACGTCGTCCCAGGCGAGCGGGAAGAGCACCGGGCTGCCGGAGGAGTTCACGTCCGCGCAGCCGGCCTCGCGCACGCCGGCGTTGTAGATCTGGGTGAGGCAGGACGCGAAGGCGGCGTGGCCGCGGGCGTTGGGGTGGAAGGACTGGCGTACGGAGTTGGCGTCCGGCAGTCCGGGCTTGGAGAGGTCGATGTAGAGGCCGCGGGCCCAGGTGTTCTCGGTGCAGACCTCGTGGCCGTGGAAGAGGCGCGAGTTGTCGAGGAAGACGGCGCCGGTGTCGGCGGCGGCCTTGCGCATGCCGCGTTCGAAGGCGGGTACGGCGACGTCGCGGCCCCACTGGGTGTCGGCGTCGTAGCCCATGCCGCCGCAGATCAGCTTGCCGGGGAAGTCCGGGTTGTCGCGGAAGTCGGGGCCGATCGGGCTCGGGTAGCCCATGAGGACGAGCTTGTAGTCGGCGTCGGCGTATCCGGCGTCGCGCATCACGCCGCGCAGGTCGCCCACGGTCTGTTCGACCTTGGGTACGAGCCCGTCGACGCGGGCCTGCCAGCCGGGCGAGTACTTGTCCTTGCAGGCGCCCTGGGAGAGCAGGTAGCGCTCGACGCAGTCGGTCATGACGGGGCCGAACTGGAGGTCGTCGTTGGCTCCGGCGACCAGGAGCACCATCTTGATGCGGGTGTTGCGGGCCTTGACGGCCAGGCTGTCGCTCTGGACGAGTTCGTCGGCGTACTGCTTCGAGCCGCCGACGCGGATGTTGCCGGTGTACGCGCCGGAGCAGGCCACGTTGAACGTGAGGTCCGCGGGGATTCCGGTGCGGTGGATGGCGGCGTCGGGTGAGCGGTGGCACCAGTTGTCAGGGCCGTTGGTCGGCGATTCGTAGGTGCCGACGCCCTCGCCGGAGATCTCGCTGTCGCCGAGGGAGATCAGGCCGGTCTTGCGCTGGGTGAGCGGGCGCTCCTCGGGGCTGCCGTAGATCTTGGTGGCCTCGGCCGCCCGGATCGCCTCCAGTTCGGGCGAGAGCGGGACGACGGCCTGGCCGGCCGCGGCCGTGACCGTCCTCGCCGTGACCGTGGTCGTGTCGGCCGCTCCGGCGGGGGTGGCGGCGGAGAACGAGCCGAGTGCGGCGGCCGCCGCGGCGGCGACGGCGATGGGCCAGCGGAGTCTGTACCCGGTGCGCTGCATTGCGCCTCCTGGAAGTGGGGTTACCCACGGTTTTTACTGGCCGGTAAGCGACTTGGGAATAGGTCGAACACGACAAGTGCTCAACTTTTGCAGGAGGTTGAGGATGATGAACGAGAGCAATCACGAGGCCCCGGCCGGCGGCTACCGCGTCGAGCACGACTCCATGGGCGAGGTCCGCGTGCCGGCCGACGCCAAATGGCGGGCTCAGACCCAGCGCGCGGTGGAGAACTTCCCCGTGAGCGGCCAGCGCCTGGAGCGGGCCCACATCGCGGCCCTGGCCCGGATCAAGGGCGCCGCCGCCAAGGTGAACGCGGAGCTGGGGGTGCTCGACAAGGACGTGGCCGAGGCGATCCAGGAGGCGGCGGCCGAGGTCGCGGAGGGCCGCTGGGACGCCCAGTTCCCGGTGGACGTCTTCCAGACCGGGTCCGGCACCTCGTCCAACATGAACACCAACGAGGTCCTCGCCACCCTCGCCGCCGAGCGGCTGGGCCGTGACGTGCATCCGAACGACCACGTCAACGCCTCGCAGTCGTCCAACGACGTCTTCCCGTCCTCGATCCACATCGCCGCCACCGCCGCGGTCAGCCAGGACCTGGTCCCGGCGCTGGAACACCTGGCGTCGGCGCTGGAACGGAAATCAGCCGAATTCGTGAGGGTCGTCAAATCGGGTCGCACCCATTTGATGGACGCCACACCCGTCACCCTCGGGCAGGAATTCGGGGGATACGCGGCCCAGATCAGGTACGGCGCGGAGCGGCTGCGCGCGGCCCTGCCGCGGCTCGCCGAACTCCCCCTCGGCGGCACCGCCGTCGGCACCGGCATCAACACCCCGCACGGCTTCTCCGCCGCCGTCATCGCCGAGGTGGCGCGGACCACCGGACTGCCGCTGACCGAGGCCCGCGACCACTTCGAGGCGCAGGGCGCGCGGGACGGCCTGGTGGAGACATCGGGCCAGCTCAGGACCATCGCGGTGTCGCTCACGAAGATCGCCAACGACCTGCGCTGGATGGCCAGCGGACCGCGCACCGGCCTCGGCGAGATCAACCTGCCGGACCTCCAGCCCGGCTCGTCGATCATGCCGGGCAAGGTCAACCCGGTGATCCCGGAGGCGGTACTGATGGTCGCGGCCCAGGTCACCGGCAACGACACCACCGTCGCGGTGGCCGGCGCGGCCGGGAACTTCGAGCTCAACGTGATGCTGCCGGTGATGGCGAAGAACCTGCTGGAGTCCGTACGGCTGCTCGCGAACGCCTCCCGGCTGCTCGCGGACCGCACGGTCGACGGCATCACCGCGAACGTCGAACGGGCCCGCGAATTCGCCGAGTCCTCGCCGTCCGTGGTGACTCCGCTGAACCGTTACATCGGCTATGAGGAGGCCGCCAAGGTCGCCAAGAAGGCGCTCGCCGAGCGCCGGACGATCCGCGAGGTGGTCCTGGAGGGCGGGTACGTGGAGCGGGGCGACCTGACCCTGGCTCAGCTCGACGAGGCCCTCGACGTGCTCCGGATGACCCGCCCCTGACCGGCCTCTGACGTGCGAGGTCCGGGCCCGCGTACCGGGCCGGCGGGCCGTGCTCCCACCCCGGTCCGCGCCCCCGGACCGGGGTGGCGCGCGTGGTGGCGCGGAGGGTGGCGCGCCGGTCGGCACGGGGTTCCGATCGGCCCGGCACCCCCTAAACTCTGCCCATGACAGCATCCGGCTCATCCGGCCGCCCACCGCGCTGGGCGCCGGGGGACCACATCCTCTGGCGTTACCGCGACAACGGCACCGGCGACGTGCACATCTGCCGTCCGGTGACCGTGGTCCAGGACACCCCGGAGCTGCTCGCGGTCTGGATGGCGCCCGGCACCGAATGCGTCAAACCGGTGCTGGCCGACGGCACCCCGATACACGAGGAACCGCTGGCCACCCGTTACACCGCGCCCCGTACCACGGTCCGGGCGCCCTGGCACGGCACGGGCGTGCTCAAGCTGGCCCGGCCGGACGAGCCGTGGTCGGTGTGGCTGTTCTGGGAGGGCGACTGGCTGTTCCGCAGCTGGTACGTGAACCTGGAGACGCCCCGCACCCGTTGGGCCGGCGGCGTCGACTCCGAGGACCACTACCTCGACATCTCCGTCTTCCCTGACCACAGCTGGCTGTGGCGGGACGAGGACGAGTTCGCCGAGGCCCAGCGCACCGGACTGCTCGACACCGCGCAGGCGGAGCGGGTCCGGCGGGCGGGCCGGGCGGCCGTCGAGCTGATCCGGGAGTGGGGCGCGCCGTTCTCGGCGGGCTGGGAGGCGTGGCGGCCCGACCCGGGCTGGCCGGTTCCCGTCCTGCCCGACGACTGGGACCGGGTCGCCGTCCACACGGCACCACGTGCCCCTTGATGCGCACCCGGGGGGCAACCGTAGGATCGTCCTCCGCAGGCCTTCGGCGACTGAACCGCACGTCACAGACCCGGTCACGAACCGAAACCGAAGAGCAGCACCGCAGGAACCGAGCAGTACCGGACCACTGACCGGCCGTCGGCCGGCCACCGGTCCTCCATGAAGGCCACCCGAGGGGGAGAGCAGTGCCGAAGCCGTGCGCGGGTGCCCTCACCGCCTTCCCCACATCGACCTCGTGCCGGGGGTTTAGCCCTGCCGATGGAGCGGCATCGGCGAGAAGAGCGCGTGCAACGCACCACCGGCCCGGACGGACGGAATCCCAGGCGTGACGGAGCATCCCACCTCCCACGAAGGCCGCAAGGCGATGGCCGAACGGCCGCAGGAACGCACCCGCCCCCGCCAGGAGACGGCACCGGGGCAGGGCGCGGCGCACGGCGTCGCGCAGAGTGCGGTGTCGAGCGCGACGGCGGCCGCGGCGGCCGGCGTCGCCGTGTCCGCTTCCGTGCCCGCGCCCGGCGGCGCCGGTGACGGCTCCCGGTCCGGCCCCGACGGAGCCGGTGCCGCCGGCGGCGGCGCGCGCCGCGAGGGCGACCGGCTGCGGTTCGTGGGCGCCGCGACGCGGCGCATCGCACGCGGCCTCGATCTCGACGAGATCGTGCTCGGGCTGTGCCGGGCGACGGTACCGACGTTCTCCGACGCGATCCTGGTCTATCTGAGAGATCCGCTGCCGGTCGGCGACGAACGGCCGGCCGAGCCGTTCGTGTTGCGGCTGCGGCGCACGGACCGGCTGCGGTTAACGGATCTGGAAGGCGAGGAGCTGGTCCTGGTCCCCGACCCGGACCCGACGCCCGCGGCGGAGCTGTGCGAGGTCCGCTCCGGCGGCGCGCTCGCCGAAGTGCTGCGCGGGGTACGGCCGGTGTCCGGCGACACGGACGCGGCCAGAACCGCGCTGCCCGAACTCCTCGGCCCGGACCATCCGCTGCCCGGCGGTCAGCGGGCCATCCTCGCGCCGCTGCGCGGGCGGCGCCGGGTGATCGGTGCCGCCGTGTTCCTGCGACGCCCGGAGCGGGCCGGTTTCGAGCCGAACGACCTGCTCGTCGCGGCGCAGCTGGCGACGCACACGGCGCTCGGCATCGACAAGGCGGTGCTGTACGGGCGGGAGGCGTACATCGCGGACGAGCTCCAGCGCACCATGCTGCCGGACTCGCTGCCGCAGCCGACCGGCGTACGGCTCGCCTCGCGCTACCTTCCGGCGGCCGAGACGGCGCGGGTCGGCGGCGACTGGTACGACGCGATCCCGCTGCCCGGCAGCCGGGTGGCGCTGGTCGTGGGCGACGTCATGGGCCATTCCATGACGTCGGCGGCGATCATGGGCCAGCTGCGGACCACGGCGCAGACCCTCGCCGGGCTCGACCTGCCGCCGCAGGAGGTGCTGCACCACCTGGACGAGCAGGCGCAGCGGCTCGGCGAGAACCGCATGGCGACGTGCATGTACGCGGTGTACGACCCGGTCGCGCACCGGATCACCATCGCCAACGCGGGGCATCCGCCGCCCATACTGCTGCACCTGGGCGGCCAGGCGGAGGTCCTGCGGGTGCCCTCGGGCGCGCCGATCGGCGTGGGCGGGGTGGACTTCGAGGCGGTGGAGCTGGACGCGCCGGCCGGGGCCACGCTGCTGCTGTACACGGACGGTCTGGTCGAGTCGCGGCTGCGGGACGTGTCGAGCGGCATCGAGCTGCTGCGGGAGCGCCTCGCGGCGACGGCGCAGCTCACCGGGCCGGACCACGCGCCTCCGCTGGAGGCGCTGTGCGACGACGTGCTCGACATGCTGGGTCCGGGCGACCGGGACGACGACATCGCGCTGCTCGCGGCCCGCTTCGACGGGATCGCGCCGAGCGACGTGGCGTACTGGTTCCTGGAGCCGGAGGACTCGGCACCGGGCCGGGCCCGGCGGCACGCCCGGCGGGCGCTGACCCGCTGGGGCCTGGAGGAGCTGACCGACTCGGTCGAGCTGCTGGTCAGCGAGGTCGTCACGAACGCCGTGCGGTACGCGGAACGGCCGGTGACACTGCGGCTGCTGCGGACCGACGTGCTGCGCTGCGAGGTCGGCGACGACTCGCCGCAGCTGCCCCGGCAGCGGCGGGCACGGGACACCGACGAGGGCGGCCGGGGGCTGTTCCTGGTGAACCGGCTGGCCCGCCGGTGGGGCGCGACGCGTCTGTCGGGCGGCAAGGTGGTGTGGTTCGAACTGCCCACCCGCTGACGCCGGCCGGCGGTACCGCGGAGCCGTACTCCTCCGCGTACCCCCGTCCGGGTGAAAACGGCGGCAGCTGAAAAGGCGGCGGCCGGACCCTGGTGAGGGTCCGGCCGCCGCCTTTCGTATGCGGGGTGCCTATCCGGGCCTGTCCGGGCCTGTCCGGGCCTATCCGGCCGGCAGGAGGTTGTTGGTACCGGGGTTGCCGGGCTTGACGTTGCCCGGGCCGCCCGGGTTCGTCGGCCCGGTCGTCGCGGGCGGCACCGTCGGGTCGGTCGACGGCTCCACCGGGGTGGTCGCCGTCGAGTCCGGCGGCTCCGGCGGGGTGGTCGCCGTCGAGGTGGGCGGCGGGGTCGGGGTGGTCGGCTCGTCGCTGGGGCTGGTCGTCGGGTCGGGCGACTCGGTGGTCCGGCTGGGCGTCGGGCTGACGTCGCCGGAGCCGCCGCCGGAGCCGGCGAACGTCTCCAGGTCGAAGGCCGCGTTGGAGCCGCCGCCGAGCGCGGCGGTGGTGTAGGCGCCCCAGATCTGGGCGGGGAGCTTGCCACCGTTGGCGCGGCCGGGGTTGATCGCGTCGGTGAGGGTGAGCTGCTTGCCGCCGTCGGGGGCCTCGCCGAACAGGCCGACCGCGGTGACGAGCTCGGGGGTGTAGCCGACGAACCAGGCCGAGCGGTTGTTCTCGGAGGTACCGGTCTTGCCGGCGGCCTGGTACGGGCCGGCGGCGCGGACGCCGGAGCCGGCCTGGACGACGCCCTGCATGGCCCGGGTGGTGGTGTCGGCGGCCTCGCGGCTGATGACCCGGTCACCGATCGGGTCGGACAGGCGGGCCGTGCGGTCCTTGTGCTCGGCGGACTTCACCAGGCTCGGGGTGACCTTGACGCCGTGGTGGGCGAGGGTCGCGTAGGCGCCCGCCATGTCGAGGGTCGAGGCGTTCATGACGCCGAGCGACTGCGACGGGGTGGGGACGAAGTCGGCGCCGTCCTTCACGCCGAGGGCCAGGCCGGTCTTCTTGGTCTTGGCCGGGCCGACGTCGACGATCATCTGGGCGTAGACCGAGTTGACCGAGCTGTTGGTGGCCTTCTGGACGGTGATCGGGCCGTAGCTCTGGTTGTCCTCGTTCTCCGGGTTGAACGGGATGTCGCTGCCGACGACGGGGCGCTTGCTGGTGCCGTCGTAGATCGTGTTCAGGCCGATCTTGCGGCCGTCCTGGGTCTCGGCGTTGTTGTCGATGGCCGAGGCGAGCACGATCGGCTTGTACGTCGAGGCGGGCTGGTAGTCGCGCCGGGTGGCGTTGTTCGTCCAGTGCTCGGTGGCGCCGATGCCGCCGTACATCGCGACGACCGCGCCGGTCTTCGCGTCGACGGAGGTGGCGCCGGCCTGGACGGTGGCGGCCCGCTTGCTGTTCTCGCGGTCGAGCTGGGACTCCAGCTGCTTGTCGACCGCGGCGACGAGGGACTTCTGCTTCTTCTCGTCGATGTTGAGGGTGATCGTCCAGCCGCCGGCCTTCAGATCCTCCTCGCTGACGCCCTGGCGCATGAGCTCCTGGTTGGCGGCCTCGACGATGTAACCGCTCTGGCCGCTCAGGCCCTTCGGGGGCTTGGGCTTCTGCGGGACCGGGAACTTCAGGCCGTCCCGGGTCGTGGCGTCCAGCCAGCCCTCGCCGACCATGTTGTTGAGGACGTAGTTCCAGCGGTTCTCGACGGCCTCGCGGCCCTTCGGCCCGGCGATGGCCCAGTCGTACTGGCTGGGGGCCTGGAGGACGGCGGCGAGGTACGCGCCCTGGGCGACGGTCAGCTGGCTCGCGTCGACGCCGTAGTACGCCTGGGCGGCGGCCTGGATGCCGTAGGCGTTGCGGCCGTAGTAGCTGGTGTTGATGTAGCCGGCCAGGATCTCGCTCTTGCCCATGCGCTGGTCGACCTTGATGGCGATGACCATTTCCTTGAGCTTGCGCGTGGCCGTCTGGTCCTGGCTCAGGTAGTAGTTCTTGACGTACTGCTGGGTGATCGTCGATCCACCCTGCTTGCCCTTGCCGCTGACGGTGTTCCAGGCGGCGCGGGCGGTGCCCATGATGTCGACGCCGTTGTCGTCGTAGAACGACTTGTTCTCGGCCGCGACGAACGTCCGCTGGACGGGGAGCGGGACCTTGTCGAGGCCCACGATCTCCCGGTTGACCTTGCCCGTGCGGGCCAGGACCTTGCCGTTGGAGTACTTGTAGACGTTGCTCTGGAGCGTCGCGTCCGCGTTGGCGGTGGGGACCGGGACCATCAGATAGAGCACGTAGCACGCGCCCAGGACAAGCAGGCAGGTCACGAGGAAGGTGCCCAGGAGCTTCTTCCAGGTGAACAGGCGGCGTATGCGGCTCTTGCCGCCTGTGCTCGTGCTTTGGCCCATGTCCTCGTTCGCTCCGCTCGTCGTCGAATCAGCTCAGAAAGCTAACACCGCCCAATACGACAAAGGGCGATCGATCCGGCTTTTCCGGGCGTGAGAATCAGCACCCACCCCTGACGGAACCGACGCTCCAGACGTCGGGATGGTTGTGTGCCTCCGCTCACAAACCTCTATCGATCACGCGTACGAGCGAGGGCGGGCTCGGCGGTACCCCCTTCGGGTGGAGGGAACCGGCCACTATGCATTGCGTGTATACACCCCCTGTACAGTGACGAACATGTCCATCGGTCACACCCTTCTCGGGCTCCTGGAGTCCGGTCCGCGCCACGGTTACGACCTCAAGCGCGCCTTCGACGAGCGCTTCGGCCACGACCGTCCCCTGCACTACGGACAGGTCTACTCGACCATGTCCCGGCTGCTGAAGAACGGCCTCGTGGAGGTCGACGGCATCGAGTCCGGCGGCGGCCCCGAACGCAAGCGGTACGCCATCACCGAAGCCGGCATCACGGACGTCGAGCAGTGGCTCGCGACGCCCGAGAAGCCCGAGCCGTACCTCCAGTCCACGCTCTACACCAAGGTCGTCCTCGCCCTCCTGACCGGCCGCGGCGCCGCCGAGATCCTGGACGTGCAGCGCGCCGAGCACCTGCGCCTGATGCGCGAGCTCACCCGCCGCAAGAAGGACGGCGACCTGGCCGACCAGCTGATCTGCGACCACGCTCTGTTCCATCTGGAAGCCGATCTGCGCTGGCTGGAACTGACCGCCGCCCGGCTCGGCCGGCTCGCCGAGGAGATCCGCCGATGACCGACGCGCCCCTGCTCTCCGCCCGCGGGATCGACAAGGCGTACGGCCCGACCCCGGCCCTCGCCGGCGCCGACTTCTCGCTGCGCGCCGGGGAGGTCGTCGCCGTGATGGGCCCCTCCGGCTCCGGCAAGTCCACCCTGCTGCACTGCCTGGCCGGCATCGTCCGCCCCGACGGCGGCACCATCCATTACGACGGTCGCGAGCTGACCGCCATGAGCGACGCGCAGCGCAGCGCCCTGCGCCGCTCCGACTTCGGCTTCGTCTTCCAGTTCGGCCAGCTCGTGCCCGAGCTGACCTGCGTGGAGAACGTCGCCCTGCCGCTGCGCCTGAACGGCACGCGGCGCAAGGAGGCCGAGCTGCGGGCCCGGGAGTGGCTGGCCCGGCTCGAGGTCGAGGACGTGGCCGGCAAGCGCCCCGGCGAGATATCCGGCGGCCAGGGCCAGCGGGTCGCCGTGGCCCGCGCGCTCGTCACCGCCCCGCGCGTGATCTTCGCCGACGAGCCGACCGGCGCGCTCGACTCGCTCAACGGCGAGCGGGTCATGGCGCTGCTCACCGACGCCTCCCGGGACACCGGCGCCGCCGTCGTCCTGGTCACCCACGAGGCCCGGGTCGCCGCGTACTCCGACCGCGAGATCGTGGTCCGCGACGGCTCCGTACGGGACACGGAGTGGGCGGCATGAGCGTCCTGAGCGAGGACCGCGAGAAACACGAGGACCCCGAAGCCCACGGCGACCACGACGACCGTACGGCCGATCCCGCAGCCGCCGGCGAGGGGCGCCGCGTCCCGGGCTCCGGCCCCCGGGTCTGGGCCCGCGACCTGGCGCTCGGCACCCGCTTCGCCGTCACCGGCGGGCGCCGCGGCTGGCTCCGCACCGTACTGACCGCGGTCGGCGTCGGCCTCGGCGTGGCCCTGCTGCTGATCGCCGCGTCGCTGCCGAGCATGCTGTTCCAGCGCGAGGTACGGGAGTCCGAGCGGCAGCCCGACGCCAGCTACGAGGTCGCCAAGCCCGGTCCGGACACGTTCCTCTATCTCCGTACCGACACCCTCTACCGCGGCGACACCGTCACCGGACTGCTGCTGCGCCCCGAAGGCCCGAAGGCCGCCGTGCCGCCGGGCTCCGACCGCGTCCCCGCGAACGGCACGATGCTGGTCTCCCCCGCCCTCGGCGAGCTGCTCGCCTCCCCCGAGGGCGCGCTGCTCAAGAAACGCCTGCCGTACAAGGTCGCCGGCACGATCGGCCAGGCGGGACTGATCGGCCCCGCCGAACTGCGCTACGTCGCGGGCGCGGACTTCCTCACCACCGACAACTACGACGGCCGCGGCCGGACGTACGGCTGGTCGGTGCCCGGGGAGCCGATGAACGCGGTCCTGCTCCTGCTCGTCGTCATGGCCTGCGTCGTCCTGCTCCTCCCGGTCCTCGTCTTCGTCGCGACCGCCGTCCGCTTCGGCGGCGAGCAGCGCGACCGGCGGCTCGCCGCGCTCCGCCTGGTCGGCGCGGACACCGCCATGACCCGCCGGATCGCGGCCGGCGAGTCGCTCGCGGGCGCGCTGCTCGGGCTCGCGGCCGGCGTCGGCTTCTTCGCGGTGGGCCGGCAGTTCGCGGGCACCTTCGAGATCTGGGACGTCAACGCCTTCCCGTCGGACGTCCTCCCGGTGCCCTGGCTCGCCGTCCTGATCGTCGCCGCCATACCCGTCGCGGCCGTCGTGGTCAGCCTGTTCGCGCTGCGCGGCGTCGCCATCGAACCGCTCGGCGTCGTCCGTACCGCGACGCCCCGGCCGCGCCGGCTGCTGTGGCGGCTGCTGCTCCTCCTGGCCGGCGCCGGCGTGCTCGTAGCGAGCCTCCGCGGCGTCGACGCCGGCGAGGACACCCTGCACACCGCGGGCGTCACCACCGGCGCCACACTCGTCCTCATCGGGCTCACCACGCTGCTGCCCTGGCTGGTGGAAGCCCTGGTGAAACGGCTGCACGGCGGCCCGGTCGCCTGGCAGCTGGCCACCCGCCGGCTCCAGCTCAGCAGCGGCACCGCGGCCCGTACGGTCAGCGGCATCGTCGCGGCGGCGGCCGGGGCGATCGCGCTCCAGATGCTGTTCCAGGCCATCCAGAACGACTTCATGCGGCCCACCAACATGGACACGGCGCGCGCCCAGCTCCAGACCACGGTCAGTGCGACGAACGGCGACGAGGCGCGCCGCGCCATCACCGCCCTCACCGGCACCCGGGGCGTCGGCGGGGTCATCGGCACCATCGAGTCCAGCCTGTGGCGGCCCGGCCGGCCCGACAAGGGCATGGACTTCGGGCCCATCACCTCCGTCTCGGTCGGCGACTGCGCCTCCCTGCGGGAGCTCGCCAAGCTGCCGTCCTGCACCGACGGCGACGTCTTCATCGCCCTCGCCCACGGCAAGGAGGGCCCGGAGGACGACTGGGTCACGAAGACCGCCAAGCCCGGCGCGACCGTCGCGCTGCGCGACCCGATGACGCACAAGGACGGGGCGCTGCCGACCTGGCGCGTCCCGGACTCGGCGCGCACCGTGGACTCCCGGCGCGATCCCATGGGTCAGTTCCAGTTCGGCGTGCTCGCCACCCCGAAGGCGCTCGACGCCACCCGGCTCGACGGTCCCCGGGCCGGAGCCATGGTGCAGATCGACCCGGCGGTGAAGGACGCGGAGGAGTACGTGCGCAACACGGTCGCCGGGCTCGATCCGACGACCCGCGTGCGGACCCTGCAGGACGTCGAGCGTGACGCGCAGTTCAGCAGCGTCCGCACCGGCATCCTGGTCGGCGCCACCCTCACCATGTTGCTGGTCGCCGTCTCGCTCCTGGTCACCACCCTGGAGCAACTGCGCGACCGCAAGCGGCTGTTGTCCACCCTGGTCGCCTTCGGCACCCGGCGGGCCACCCTCGGCTGGTCGGTGCTGTGGCAGACGGCCGTGCCGATCGCGCTCGGCCTCGCCCTGTCCGTGATCGGCGGGCTCGGGCTCGGCCTCGTACTGCTGCGGATGATCGGCAAGCAGGTCGAGGACTGGTTCGTGTTCCTGCCCGTCGCCGGGGTCGGGGCGGGGCTGATCGCGCTGGTCACGCTGCTGAGCCTGCCGGTGCTGTGGCGGCTGATGCGGGCCGACGGGCTGCGGACCGAGTGAGCGCGTGACCGTGTGACCGTGTGACCGCGTGACCTGACACGGGCTGGGCGGAACGGGCGCTGAGGGGCGTCGGGGGGCGTCGCTCAGTCCCCGACCCGTACCAGCCCGCTCTCGTACGCGAAGATCACCGCGTGGACGCGGTCCCGGAGCCCGAGTTTCGTCAGGACGCGGCCGAGGTGGGTCTTGACCGTCGTCTCCCCGACGAAGAGCCGGCCGGCGATCTCGCCGTTGGACAGCCCCCGCGCGACCAGGGCGAGGACGTCCCGTTCCCGTTCGGTGAGCGCCGCGAGCCGGTCGCGCCGGGCGGGCGTGGCCGCGGCCCCGGCGGAGTGCCGGACGAAGCGCTCGACCAGCCGCCGGGTCAGCGCGGGCCCCACCATGACCTCGCCGCGCAGGACCGCGCGGACGGTCACCAGGATCTCCTCGGCGGGGGCGTCCTTGACGAGGAAGCCGTTCGCGCCGGCCCGCAGCGCCCCGTACGCGTACGCGTCGAGGTCGAAGGTCGTGACAACGAGGATCCGGGGCGGGTCGGGCCGCGCGCACAGCTGCTCGGTCGCGGCGATCCCGTCCCTGCCGGGCATCCGGACGTCCATCAGGACGAGGTCCGGCCGCAAGGCGGCCACCGCCGCGACGGCCGCGTCGCCGTCGGCGGCCTCGCCCACCACCGTGAGGTCGGGCTGGCTGTCGACGACCATGCGCAGCCCCATCCGGATCAGTTCCTGGTCGTCGCAGATCAGCACCCGGGCGGGGTGCGAGGGCGGCGGCGAGAACGGGGACGGGGGCGGAGGCGGACTGGTCATGGGGTCACCGCCGGAGCATCGGGATCGGGGCCGGTCCCGGCATCGGGTTCACGCGCGGAGTCCGGGCCGGGGCCGGTGGGGCGCAGGGTGGCGGTGACGCGGTAGCCGCCGTCGGGCGTGGGTCCGGCGTCGACGCTCCCGCCGTGCAGGGCGGCGCGTTCGCGCATGCCGGCGAGTCCGCGCCCGGAGGAGGACAGCGGGGGTTCCAGGGCGGCTGCCCCGCCGGTCCCGGCCGCGTTCTCCACCCGGACGCGGACCAGCCGCCCGGGCCCCCGCGCCCCGGTGTCGACCCGGACCCGGATCGCGGCGTCCGGCGGCGCGTGCTTGACGATGTTGGTGAGCGCCTCCTGCACGATGCGGTACGTCTGGGCGGCGAGGTCCGCCGGCAGCCCGTCCGGCTCCCCGCGCAGGTCGAGGCGGGCCCGCGTGCCGTCCGGGTCGAGCCGTCCGATCAGCCGGCGTAGTCCGTCCGCGAGGGACGCGGGGCCGGGTCCGTCGTCCGCGACGGGCGTCCGCAGCACTTCGAGGAGCCGGCGCAGCTCGCCCAGGGCCTCGCGGCCGGTCGCGCTGATGACGCCGAGGACGCGGTCGACGACGGCGGGGTCGGCCTGCCGCATCATCCGGCCGCCCTCGGCGTTCAGCACCATGACGCTCACGCTGTGCGCGAGGACGTCGTGGATCTCGCGGGCGATGCGTGCCCGTTCCTCGGCGACGGCGACCCGGGCGAGGGCCAGACGCTCCGACTCGGCCAGGGCGACCCGCCGTTCGAACTCGGCGATGTACGCGCGCCGGGCGCGGACGTACTCGCCGGACACCCAGGCCCCGGCGAGCAGCAGCCCCACCGCGAGCGGGGTGAGCCAGGCCCCGCGGGCGCCCGATCCCGCGTAGTCCCGCTGCCACGCCGGGATCCACAGCAGGACGCAGACGGCGGCGGCGCCGACCGTGGCCGCGGCGGCCCGGCGCAGTCCGCGCACCGTGAGGGTGGCGAGGACGGCGGCCAGGGCGACGGCGCCGCGGCCCGGCTCCTGGCCCCAGATGTGCCCGAGGTACTGCGCCCAGAACGCCGCCGTCACCAGGGCCGCGACGAGCACCGGCCGGCGGCGGCGCCACCACAGGGGCAGCACGAGGGCCGCGTACACGCAGATCTGCGCCCAGACGGGCCGCCAGCCCGGCTGCGGGCGGATCGCCGGGGGCACGGCCACCAGCACGACCACCAGGACGTCGGTCAGCCACGGGTGGCCGCGCCGTAAGCGAGGGAGTGTCTCCATCAGACGGCGCACCCGTTCACGCTACGGGCGGGGCACGCGCGCGTACATCGTCCCGCGGGGCTCCTCCGGGTCCTCCCATGGTCGTACCCGCACCGGCCGCGGAGACGACGTGCGGCGACGCGCGCCGCTTCCAGCATGGCCGGCATGTCGATCGCCACGGAGTTCCTCAGGAGGCCCCGCACGACCGGGGCCATAGCGGCCAGTTCACGGCGCCTCGCGTACGCGATGACGGAGGGCATCGGGCTGGAGCGGGCCCGTATGGTCGTCGAACTCGGGCCGGGGACCGGGGTGTTCACGGACGCCGTCCTGGACCGGCTCGGGCCCGGCGCCCGGCTCGTCGCGGTCGAGCTCAACCCGGTGCTCGCGGCCCGGCTCTCGGGCACCCGGCGCGACCCGCGGCTGACCGTCGTCCAGGGTTCGGCCGCCGATCTCGCCGCCCTGATGGCGGGCCTGGCGGCGGAAGCGACAGCGGACGTGGCGGGCCTCGGGCCGGTCGACGCGGTGGTCTCCGGGCTGCCGTGGACGGTCATGCCGCGGGAGCTGCGCGGGCGCGCCCTGGACGCCGTGACCGACGTCCTCGCGCCCGGCGGCCGGTTCACCACCTTCGCGTATCTGCACGCCGCCTGGACGCCCCCGGCCCGGCACTTCACCGCCGAACTGGCCCGCCGGTTCGAGCGCGTGGAGCGCTCGCCGGTGGTCTGGCCGAATCTCCCGCCCGCCTTCGTACACCGCGCCGTGCGCAAGTCAGCGGGGTGACGCGCGCGTTCACCGGACGGGTGGTTTGCCGACCCGTCCGAGTGAATGCGCTGGCGCCAGGGTGCTCATCTGCCAAGAGTGACGTGCGATGAGCACCGATCACATGAACTCCCCGGACCCGGCCACGCCGAGCGCCCCCGGCACGCCTCCGTCGCGGCGCGCCGTGGTCACCGCGACCGGCGCCTCGGCCCTCGCCGCCGCGACCCTCGCGGTCACCGCCGCGCCGGCCGGCGCCCTCGGCCCGGCCGCCACGCCCGCCCCCTCCCCCGCCGCCGCGCCCTCGACGGCTCCGGCGGCCCCGACCTCACCCGCCGCGGCGCCACCCGGCACCGACCCGCGCGCGTACACGACGGTGGCCCGCGCCATCACCGTGCACGACGCGCACGACCGGCCCCTCGTCCCCCGCTACGTGAAGATCCTGCGCGACGGTCTGCCCGCCGGCCGCGGCCGCCCCACCAAGCGCGTCCTGGTGATCGGCGCCGGACCGGCCGGTCTGCTCGCCGCCGACCTGCTCAAGCGCGCGGGCCACGACGTCGTCGTCATCGAGGCCAACGGCAACCGCGTCGGCGGCCGCATCAAGACCTTCCGCAAGGGCGGCCACGAGAAGGGCCGGCAGCCCTTCGCCGACCCCCGCCAGTACGCCGAGGCCGGCGCCATGCGGCTGCCCGACAGCCACCCGCTGCTCATGGCCCTCCTCGACACCCACAAGCTGCCCCGCCAGGAGTTCCTGCTGGTGGACGTGGACGTGAAGGACCCGTCCAAGCGCGCCAACCGCACCTGGATCCACGTCAACGGCGTCCACATGCGGCGCGCCGACTACGAGAAGAACCCGGAGCGGATCAACGCCACCTTCGGCGTACCCGCCCGGCACCGCACCCGTACCGCCGCCGCCATCCTCGCCGAGGCCCTGGAACCCGCCCACCTCCTCGTGCGCGGCAAGGAGGGCTCCGCCCTCGTCGAGGGCTGGGCCGAAGTCCTGCGCCGCTACGGCCACTTCTCGATGTACCGCTTCCTCACCGAGGTCGCCGGGCTCGACACCCGCACCCTGGACCTGGTCGGCACGATCCAGAACCTGACGTCGCGGCTGCACCTGTCCTTCGTGCACAGCTTCCTGTCCGCCGCGCTGATCGACCCGAAGACGAAGTTCTGGGAGATCAAGGGCGGTACCGCGAAGTTCGTCGACGCCCTCTACACGCCCGTGAAGAGCAAGGTCCGCCTGGACCGGCGGGCCGTCCGCGTCGAACGCCAGGGTTCCAAGGTCCGTGTGCACACCGTCTCGGAGAAGTGCCAGACGGGCGACGGGGGCGAGACCGAGGTCTTCGAGGGCGACGAGGCGATCATCACGGTGCCGTTCTCCGGCCTGCGCCACGTCGCGTTCGACCCGCCACTGTCGTACGGCAAGCGCCGCGCCGTCACCGAGCTGCACTACGACGCCGCCACCAAGGTGCTGCTCGAATTCTCCCAGCGCTGGTGGGAGTTCACCGAGGACCAGTGGAAGAAGGCCCTGGAATCCATCCAGCCCGGCCTGTACGCGCGCTACCGCGACGGCCGCGTCCCCGACGGCCGCCACCTCGGCGCCCACGCGTCCGTCGGCAGGCTCGGCGTCCGCCTCACCGACACGTACCGGCACTGCTTCGGCGCCTTCCGCCCCGCGGCGGGCCGCGACCCCGAGGCGGCGCACGTCCGCGGCGGCGGCTCGGTCAGCGACAACGCCAACCGCTTCATGTACTTCGAGCACGCCCACCCGATGGAGGGCAGCGACGGCGGCATCCTGCTCGCCTCGTACAGCTGGGCCGACGACGCCCTGAAGTGGGACGCGTACGCCGACGAGGAGCGCTATCTGCGCGCGCTCGCCGGGGTGCAGGCCGTGTTCGGCCGCCGCTGCGAGGTGTTCTTCACCGGCAAGGGCCGCACCCAGTCGTGGATGCGCGACCACTACGCGTACGGGGAGGCGTCCGTCCTGCTGCCCGGCCAGCACACCGAGCTGTTCCCGGACGTCCCCACCTCGGAGGGCCCGCTGCACTTCGCGGGCGACCACACCTCCATCAAGCCGGCGTGGATCGAGGGCGCGCTGGAATCCGCGGTCCGCACCGCGCTCGCCGTGCACACGGGCTGACCCCGCGCCGGTGCGTCCGGGGCGGGTGGACCCCGCCCCGTTCGACTACTCCGGCTCCACCAGCCGGACCGGGAGCCCGGCCATCGCCTCCCGGAGCGAGCCCGCCAGGGCCTCGAACTCGGCCTGGCGGGCCGCCCCCGTCCGCATCGCGAGCGCGACCCGGCGCGACGGCGCGGGCGCGGCGAAGTCCCCGGTGCACAGGGCGGCGTTACGGGCGGTCTCCACCGTCACGGCGGTACGCGGCAGCAGGGTCACCCCGAGCCCGCCCGCGACCAGCTGCACCAGCGTCGACAGACCGGCCGCGGTCGTGGTCACCGGCGCGCCCTCGGCCCGGCCCGCCTCCCGGCAGACGTCGAGCGCCTGGTCGCGCAGACAGTGCCCCTCGTCGAGCAGCAGCAGCTTCAGCTCGCGCAGCGCCTCGCGCGGGATGTCCGTGCGCCCGGCCAGCGGGTGTCCGTCCGGCGCCACGAGCACGAAGTCCTCGTCGAACAGCGGGAGTTCGGCCACCCCGGGGACCCCGAGCGGCACCGCGAGCAGCAGCAGGTCGAGCCGCCCGGCCGCGAGACCGTCGAGCAGCGAGGAGGTCTGCTCCTCGTGCACCTGGAGGTCGAGCTCCGGATAGCGGTCGTGGACGAGCCGGAGCACGGTCGGCAGCAGATACGGCGCGACCGTGGGGATCACGCCGAGCCGCAGCACCCCGGTGAACGGCGCCCGTACCGCCTCCGCCTCCTCCAGCAGCTCTCCCACCGCGTCGAGCACCGCGTGCGCCCGCACCGCGAGGCGTTCCCCGGCGGGCGAGAGCAGCACCTTTCTCGTCGTACGCTCAAGGAGCTGGACACCCAGTGCCTCCTCCAGCGCGGACACCGCGCCCGAGAGCGCGGGCTGGCTCATGCCGATGGATGCCGCGGCATCGCGGAAGTGCAGATGCTCCGCGACCGCCGCGAACGCTCTGAGCTGGGAAAGACTGGGCTGCTTCGCCCGCCGGACCGGAATCACTGATAACCACCTTCGATCAACACGAGCCAGTCTAGCTATTTCACTGATCAATGCACTCCGTGCAATGCTGGACATCGTCCAACCCCCATGGAAGACCCCAAAAGGGACCCTTCCTGCTGCAAGGAGTGCGCGTGCTTACTGTCGGTGACAAGTTCCCCTCGTACGACCTGACCGCCTGCGTGTCGCTGGAGAGCGGCAAGGAGTTCGCGCAGATCGACAACAAGGCCTACGAAGGCAAGTGGCGCGTCGTCTTCTTCTGGCCCAAGGACTTCACCTTCGTCTGCCCGACCGAGATCGCCGCGTTCGGCAAGCTGAACGACGAGTTCGCCGACCGTGACGCCCAGATCCTCGGCGTTTCCGGTGACTCGGAGTTCGTCCACCACGCCTGGCGCAAGGACCACGCCGACCTGCGTGACCTGCCCTTCCCGATGCTGGCCGACTCGAAGCACGAGCTCATGCGCGACTGCGGCGTCGAGGGCGAGGACGGCTTCGCGCAGCGCGCCGTCTTCATCGTGGACCCGAACAACGAGATCCAGTTCACCATGGTGACCGCCGGTTCCGTCGGCCGTAACCCGAAGGAGGTCCTCCGGGTCCTCGACGCCCTGCAGACGGACGAGCTGTGCCCCTGCAACTGGAACAAGGGCGAGGACACCCTCGACGCCGGCGCCCTGCTGGCCGGTGAGTGAGCATGGCGCTCGATGAGCTGAAGGCCGCCGTTCCGGACTTCGCCAAGGACCTCAAGCTCAACCTCGGCTCGGTGATCGGCAACAGCACGCTGCCGCAGCAGCAGCTGTGGGGCACGGTGCTCGCCTGCGCGATCGCCTCCCGCTCGCCGAAGGTGCTGAAGGAGCTGGAGCCCGAGGCCCAGTCCAACCTGAAGCCCGAGGCGTACCAGGCCGCCAAGTCGGCCGCCGCGATCATGGCGATGAACAACGTCTTCTACCGGACCCGGCACCTGCTGTCGGACCCCGAGTACGGGACGATGCGCGCCGGTCTGCGGATGAACGTCATCGGCAACCCGGGGGTCGAGAAGGTCGACTTCGAGCTGTGGTCGCTGGCCGTGTCCGCGATCAACGGCTGCGGCCAGTGCCTGGACTCGCACGAGCAGGTCCTGCGCAAGGCCGGTGTCGAGCGCGAGACGATCCAGGAGGCCGTGAAGATCGCTGCGGTCATCCAGGCGGTCGGCGTGACGCTGGACGCCGAGGCGGTTCTCGCCGAGTAGTACCGGACGTACGGCGTACGGCCGGAAACGAAGGGCCCCGGGGTTTCGACCCCGGGGCCCTTCGCCGTACCCACGTGCCTCTGCCGCTGCCTCTACTGCTTCAGGGCGTCCATGAGCCGGCGGGTGTCCTCGACGAGATACGTCCGCAGCGCGGCCGGATCCAGCCGCGGCCCCTCCTTCGGCAGGCCCGTCTCGTCGTAGTCGTCCGCCTGCACGATGACGGTGATCACGGCCTGCCCATCCAGGACGGACAGGCTGTCCTCTCCCAGAGCGCCACCGCTGTACGCGCGCGTGCCGATGCCCTCGACCGGGTCGCCGGCGCCCAGCTGCGGGTCCTCCCGCACGGCCTCGAACTCGGGGCCGGGGTCGGTGACGCGGTGCAGCACGTAGTTGATGTTCACCCGGTAGGCGCCGGTCTTCCCCTTGAGGGTGACGGTGCACTCCCATTGGAAGAGTGCGGGCTGCACCACCTTCATCGGCTCGTGCCGCTCCCGCGGATCCTCGTCCCGGGGGCCGAGCGCGGCGCGGAGTCCGTCCAGTTCGGCCACCGCGCACGGGTCGCGGTCCGTCCGGTAGCCGCCGAGGTCGGGCATCTCGTCGCCGGTGCCGAACGCCGCGTACAGCCCGCCGGCCCACAGGGCCGAGGCGACGGCCGCGCCGCCGAGCGCCCACAGCCAGGGGCGGCGCACGGAGGACCTCGGGGACGGCGGGGGCTCCGCGAGGTCCTGCCGCCCGGGCGGGGGCCCGTCCGGAAAGCCGGTGCCGCCGACGAGTTCGGGTTCGGAGATCACGCCTCGGTCCCGGGGGTGGGCGTCGGGGCGGTGGCGTGGGCCGTGGCGCCGCGGGGTTCGGGGGCGGCGCGCAGGGCCTGTTCGGCGCTGTACGCGCGCAGGTAGCCGACGGCGGTGTTGGTGACGGCGACCAGCGGGACGGCGACGACGGCGCCGCCGATGCCGGCGGTCAGGCCGCCCGCGGCGACGGCGAGGACGACGGCCAGCGGATGGACGCGGACCGCGCGGCCCAGGATGAACGGCTGGAGGACGTGGCCCTCGATCTGCTGCACGGCGAGGACGACCACGAGCACCATCAGCGCGGTGAACACGTTGGTGGTGACGAGCGCGACCACGCACGCGAGGGCGCCGGAGATCACGGCGCCGACGAGCGGGATGAACGCGAAGAGGAAGATGAAGACGCCGAGCGGCACCGCCATGGGCACGTCGAGGAAGTAGAGCCCGAGGCCGATGAAGACGGCGTCGATGAACGCGACGAGGACCGTGCCCCGGACGTACGAGGTGAGAGTGCGCCAGGCGCGCGGGCCGGCCCCCGCGACACCGGGCCGGGCCTGCGCGGGCACCAGCTTCAGCATCCACTCCCAGACCTTCTTCCCGTCGTGGAGCAGGAAGAGGGTGGAGAACATGGCGAGCAGGATGCCCGTCATGGCCTCGACGATGACGGTGACGCCCTGGAGACCGGCGGACGTTATCTGTTCGGCGTTGGCGCCGATGGAGTCGCTGAGGTTCTTGGCGATCTCGTTGATCTGCTGCTCGGTGACGTGGAACGGGCTGTTGAGCAGCCAGCGTTTGAGTTCCTCGATGCCGTCCTTGACGCGGTCGGACAGGCTGTCGATGTTGTCCATCACCTGCCAGACCACGAACCAGCCGACCAGGCCCATCACGACGAAGCCGGTGACGGCGGTGACGGCGGTGGCGAGACCGCGGGGCATGCCCTTGCGGCGCAGCAGGGCCACGACCGGCTGGAGCAGGGCGGTGATGAGGAGCGCGGCGACGAAGGCGAGGACGACCAGCTGGACGGAGCTGATGACCTTCATCAGGACCCAGACGGTGCCGGCGAGGACGAGCAGCCGCCAGGCCACCTCACCGGCGACACGCATGCCCCAGGGGACGGCGTCGACGGGGTTGGGACGGGCGGCGACGGCGGGGGCGTACGCGGGGGGCGCGGGAACCGATCCGGGCGCGGGCGCGGAAGCGGGCGCCTGCGCGGGCGCCGACGGCTTCGTGTCGAGCAGGACGGTGGGTCCGGTCGCGGCGGGGACCGCCAAGGCGGGCGCGGGGGCCGGGGCCGGCTCCGGGACCGGGGTCGGGGCCGGCTCGGGGGCGGGACCGGGCGCGGACACGGCTGCGGATGTGGCGGATCCGGGTGCGGCGCCGGAGCCGGGAGTGGCGAGAGCGTACGGCGGCCCGAGCGGGTCGTCGCGGTCGGCCTGCGCCCGGCGTTCGTCCAGTCGCCGGCCCAACCGGGTCAGGGTCTCCCCCGTCCGGTGCAGCCATGTGGGCAGTCTCGACATGCTCTTCCCTCTCCCCCTCCGGGTCCCCGAACCTACACCCTGGGGCACACGCGTGGCCCCTCACCGACAGGACGGTGAGGGGCTGCGTGAGGTTGAGCGGGCCGGTACGGGGACCGGGCGGCGGCCTAGTACCAGTGGTTGGCCGACCAGAACTGCCAGGCGCCGCAGGGGCTGCCGTAACGGCCGTTCATGTAGCTGAGGCCCCACTTGATCTGGGTGGCCGGGTTGGTCTGCCAGTCGGCGCCCGCGGAGGACATCTTCGAGCCGGGGAGGGCCTGGACCAGACCGTAGGCGCCGGAAGAGGCGTTGACGGCGCGGTAGTTCCAGGTGGACTCGTGGCTCACGATGTTGCTGAAGCACTGGAACTGGTCGGCGGGGATCATCTGCCGGGCCATCGCCTGGACCTGGGCGACCGAGTACGAGCTCTGGGCGGCGAAGCTGGTCGCGTCGCGGAGCGAGGAGCGGCTGGCGCGCGCCTCGGCCTCCTTGCGCTCCTTCTCCGCCTTCTCGGCCTTCTTCTTGGCCTCCTCCGCCTTGTCGGCGGCGGCCTTCTTGGCCTCGGCGGACTTGGCGGCCTGGACGCGGGCGTCCTCCTCGGCGGACTTGCGCGCGAGGGAGTCGGCGGCGGCGGCCTGGACGTCGGCCTGCTCCGCGAGGGTGGAGACCTGTACCTGGGCCTGGTCACCCGCGGGGATGTCCGCGAGCAGCGTGGTGTCGGCCGCGGTGGCCTCGAAGTTGTCGTTCGCGGGCTGCGCCGCGTTGCCCGAGGCAACGCCTACGACTGCGCCGACGGTGGTGACCGCAGTAGCCGAAGCCACCGCGAATCCCCGGACCGAGATCCGGCTCACACGGTTTCCTTCCACAATCACCCGCGCAGGTGACCATGCGGGCGAAAATCGTGCCCCTGGCGCTGGTCTCCGTTCAACTGGGTCACAAGAGACACGGGCCCGTGGATCTGTGGGCGGCATACGGCGAACGGCTGTTGAGTTGTGTGGTGCCGCACCCCTGAGGGTGCACGTGTGCCGTATGCGGGGCCTGACGGAAGCAAGACTTTGCCGGACGGCGCGGCCGCAAGGCAATTCCGTGTTGCGTGTTTAACGTCACACCTGGGCGGGGGTACGGGTTTTGGACATAAGTGCGGACAGCGAGGCGCCGCCCGGCTAAGCTCTCGCGCTTCGCCGGGCGGCGCCAACAGGAGTGCGTACAGGGTCAGATCTGGATGTCCTCCAGCATTTCGGTCACGAGCGCGGCGATCGGCGAACGCTCGGACCGGGTGAGGGTCACGTGCGCGAAGAGCGGATGCCCCTTCAGCTTCTCGACGACGGCGACGACTCCGTCGTACCGGCCGACCCGCAGGTTGTCGCGCTGGGCGACGTCATGGGTGAGCACCACCCGGGAGTTCGCCCCGATCCGGGACAGAACGGTCAGCAGGACGTTGCGTTCCAGCGACTGGGCCTCGTCCACGATGACGAAGGCGTCGTGCAGCGAGCGGCCCCGGATGTGGGTGAGCGGCAGCACCTCCAGCATCCCGCGGCCGAGCACCTCCTCGATCACCTCGCGGCCCGCCACGGCGGACAGGGTGTCGAACACCGCCTGTGCCCAGGGGCTCATCTTCTCGGCCTCGGTGCCCGGCAGATAGCCGAGGTCCTGGCCGCCGACCGCGTACAGCGGGCGGAACACCATCACCTTCTGGTGCTGACGGCGCTCCAGGACCGCCTCCAGGCCCGCGCAGAGCGCGAGCGCGGACTTTCCGGTGCCGGCCCGGCCGCCCATCGAGACGATGCCGACGTCGGGGTCGAGGAGCAGATCGAGCGCGACGCGCTGCTCGGCGCTGCGGCCGCGGATGCCGAAGACCTCGCGGTCCCCCCGTACCAGCCGGACGTCGCCGTCCGCCGTGACCCGGCCGAGGGCCTTGCCGCGCGCGGACTTGAGGACGAGTCCGGTGTGCACCGGCAGTCCGACGGCGTCCGGGACGTGCAGGGTCTCCTGCTCGTACAGGAGGTCGATCTGCTCGGCGGGCAGCGCCAGCTCGGTCATGCCGGTCCAGCCGGACTCGGTGATGGCGAGTTCCGCGCGGTACTCCTCGGCGAGCAGACCGACCGAGGACGCCTTGATGCGCAGCGGCAGGTCCTTGGAGACGACGGTGACGTCGTATCCCTCGGCCTGGAGGTTGCGGGCGACGGCGAGGATGCGGGAGTCGTTGTCGCCGAGCCGGTAGCCGGCCGGCAGCACTCCGGGATCCGAGTGGTTGAGCTCGACGCGCAGCGTGCCGCCGACGTCGCCGATCGGGAGCGGGGTGTCGAGGCGCCCGTAGCGGACCCGGAAGTCGTCGAGGAGGCGCAGGGCCTGCCGCGCGAAGTAACCGAGTTCCGGGTGGTGCCGTTTCGCCTCCAGCTCGGTCACCACGACGATCGGCAGGACGACTTCGTGCTCCTCGAAGCGGGACATCGCGCTGGGGTCGGCCAGCAGGACGCTGGTGTCGAGAACATAGGTGCGCCGGTCGGACAGACGCCGCTTAGTGCTGGTCACCACAGTGGGACAGACCCCCTTAGTGGACCCCGGTGGGGTCCGGGTGCGACGGCTCCGCGGCTGCGCGGGCGACGTCGCGGCGGGATGGGACCGGGCTCGGGCCACGCTGCGCGGGCCGAACACCGGCCCCCCGCTTCGTCCGTGCGTGTCCCGCACGGTCGTTCCGGTGCAAAGGGCCTCCCGGGCGAGCGGTCTCCGTGCCGCTCGCTTCATCCAGGGATATGCCCTCGAACACACGCCGTCATGCCATGGCATATGACGGCCGGTTCATGAACAGGGGGTGGCGCACGCCTGGACAAAAGGGGCCGGACGGCCGGGTGTCGGCAGGCGTGGGGAGAGGTGGGGCGGGGGTGAGGGGGGTGACTCGCGCGAAGGGGCGACTCGCGCGAGGGGACCGCCCGCCGGGGACGCGGAGCGTCAGTTGCCGAAGCGGCGGTGCCGGGCGGCGTAGTCGCGCAGCGCGCGCAGGAAGTCGACCTTACGGAAGGCCGGCCAGTGGACCTCGCAGAAGTAGTACTCGGAATGAGCGCTCTGCCACAGCATGAATCCGGACAGCCGCTGCTCGCCGCTGGTACGGATCACCAGGTCCGGGTCGGGCTGGCCGCGCGTGTAGAGGTGCTCGGAGATGACGTCGATGTCGACGGTCTCGGCGATCTCCTCGATGCTGGTGCCGCGCTCCGCGTGGTCCAGGAGCAGCGAGCGGACCGCGTCCGCGATCTCCTGCCGGCCGCCGTAGCCCACGGCGACGTTCACCAGTATCCCCGGGTTGTCGAAGGTGGCCTGCTCGGCCTCCTTCAGCACCATCTGGGTGCGCGCGGGCAACAGATCCATGGTGCCGACGTGGTGGACCCGCCAGCGGCCGTCGGCGGCCAGCGCCCGGACCGCGTTCTCGATGATCGTGAGCAGCGGGCCCAGCTGGTCCTCGGGACGGCTGAGGTTGTCGGTGGAGAGCATCCAGAGCGTCACGACCTCGACGTCGGTCTCGGCGCACCAGCCGAGCAGTTCCTGGATCTTGTCGGCGCCGGCCTTGTGGCCCTGCTCCGGCGTTCCGCCCGAGGCCTTGGCCCAGCGTCGGTTTCCGTCGAGGATGACTCCGATGTGCTTGGGCACCTGGGCGTGGTCGAGGCGGCCTTCCACCCGGCGTGCGTAGAGCCCGTACACCAGGTCGCGCAGGTTCACTGTTCTTTACCCCTCCATGCAGCGTCGGCCCCCCGAGGCCGCCACACTACTGCGCACCGGCGACCGGCTCCCAGCCCGGGACTGTCACAAGTCCGTGATAAGCAGAGATACGTGACTGATTCCCCCCTCTACCGTGCCGCCGAGGGCCGCTACGACTCCATGGAGTACCGGCGTACCGGCCGCAGCGGACTCAAGCTGCCCGCCATTTCCCTGGGCCTGTGGCACAACTTCGGCGACGACCGCACCCTCGACTCGCAGCGGGCGATCCTGCGCCGTGCCTTCGACCTGGGCGTGACCCACTTCGACCTGGCCAACAACTACGGGCCGCCGCCCGGCTCCGCCGAGCTGAACTTCGGCAAGCTCTTCGCGCAGGACTTCGCCCCGTACCGGGACGAGCTGATCGTCTCGACGAAGGCCGGCTACCTGATGCACCCGGGGCCGTACGGCGAGTGGGGCTCCCGCAAGTACCTGATGTCCTCGCTCGACGCCTCGCTGAAGCGGATGGGGCTCGACTACGTCGACATCTTCTACTCGCACCGCTTCGACCCGGACACCCCGCTCGAGGAGACGATGGGGGCGCTGGCCTCCGCCGTGCAGCAGGGGAAGGCGCTGTACGTGGGCGTCTCCTCGTACACGAGCGAGCAGACCGCCGAGGCGGCCCGGATCCTCAAGGAGATGGGCGTCCCGGCCCTGATCCACCAGCCCTCGTACTCGATGATCAACCGCTGGACGGAGGACGACCGCCTCCTCGACACCCTGGAGACGGCCGGCATGGGCTGCATCTCCTTCGTGCCGCTGGCACAGGGCCTGCTCACCAACAAGTACCTCAAGGGCATCCCGGAGGGGTCGCGGGCGACGCAGGGCAAGTCCCTGGACCCGGGGCTGCTGTCGGACGAGGTGCTGCGGCGGCTGCGCGGGCTCGCGGCGATCGCGGAGCGGCGCGGGCAGTCGCTGGCGCAGCTGGCGCTGGCGTGGGTGCTGCGGGACGAGCGGATGACGTCGGCGCTGATCGGCGCGTCGAGCGTGGCGCAGCTGGAGGAGAACGTGGCGGCGCTGGCCGGCGCTCCGCTGTCGGAGGCGGAGCTGGCGGAGATCGACTCCTTCGCCGTGGACACGGCGGGCACCAACATCTGGGCCGGCCGGAGCTGAGCCGAGGCTGAGGGCTCGGGGCGGGAGCCGGGGGTCCGGGGCCCGGCCCCGGGCCTTCTCGGAGTCGGCCCTGGGTCATCCCGGGGCGGCCCGCCCTGGGCCTGCCTCCGGGCCGGTGAAACGGCCCCGGACACCGCTCTGGAAACCGCCCTGGAACCGCCCTGGAAAGAAAACGGGCCGGTCCGTGGGGGGGATACGGACCGGCCCGAGGGGGGGTTTCCACCATAACCCTTCATTAGTCGTGCCGTGCGCCAGGTCCATGGGACGGACACCGCCGAAGCAGCCGGATCCCAGGCCGCACAAGGGCCGTACGTGTTCGTGGCGGTTTTACGCCCCGGCGTGGCGGCGGCTTCCGTCCCTCCCACGGGGGACCCGGGGCGCGAGGCGCCCGATTGACGCGCGTGGGGCGGCCGGAAGGGCCCGATCCCCTACGGGGCGGCGGTGAACGCGCCGAGCAGCAGCCCGAGCAGCGCCCCCGTGATCATGAACGGGCCGAAGGGGATCGCGGCGTCGCGCCCGGCCCGGCGGGTGGCGACAAGCCCGAACCCGTACAGCGACCCGAGCAGGAATCCCGCGAACGCCCCCGCGCACAGCACCCCCCAGCCGTACCAGCCGAGCGCCGCCCCGAGCGGGACGGCGAGCTTCACGTCGCCGAAGCCCATCCCGGCCGGGTGCAGGAGGTGGAGGACCAGATAGCCGCCGCCGAGGGCGAGGGCCCCGAGCAGCGCGTGGAGCCAGGAGCCCGCCGCGTACGGCGCGAGCGCGGCGAGTGCGAGCAGCAGCGGCAGGGCGGCGGCGAGCGGCAGGGTGAGCGGGTCGGGCAGCCGCCGTACGCGCGCGTCCACGCACGCGAGGAGGGTGCCGAACGGCGCGGCGAGCAGCCAGACGAGCAGTTCGGGCCGGGGCCCGCCGGTGGCGGCGGCAAGCGCCGCGCACGCGAGGGCGGTGAGCAGCGGCGCGGTGTACGGGGCGGGGGTCGTCGCGCAGGCCGCGCGCCCGGGACCGCCGAGCCAGCCGCGGGCCGGCCGGAGCGCGAAGGGGTGACCGGCCGGGCAGGCCGCCCGCCAGGGTTCCTCGGGGGCGACGGAGAACCGGTACGCGGCCCGGGGCACGAGCAGCCCGGCCGCCGCGCCCCACAGGGCGGCGGCGACGACGAGGGCGATCGACAGGGCGTCCACGGGGCGACCCTAGGGCTAGTCTCGGGCCCATGGGGAGGACTTGGCGGGACGGTTCGGGGCGGTTGGAGACGCCGGGCGGGGCGGTGCCGCTGGAGATCGCGGCGTCGTACCGGGCGCGGCGGCGGGGACTGCTCGGCCGGGACGGGATCGACGGCGCGCTGCTCATCACCCCGACGAACAGCATCCACACCTTCGGGATGCGCTTCACCCTCGACGTCGCCTACCTCGACCGGTCGCTCACCGTCCTCGACGTGGTGACGATGCGGCCGGGCCGGCTCGGGATGGTGCGGTGGCGTGGCCGGCACGTCCTGGAGGCGGCGGGCGGCACGATGGCGGGCTGGGGCCTCAGGCCGGGTGTCACGGTCGGGGTGAACCTGACCGGGGACATCGCGGGGGACGTCACGGGGGCCCCGAGCCGAGGAGCGTGAACGCCCCGTACACGGCGGAGGCGAGCGCCAGGGCCGCGAGGACCGGCACGGCGGTGCGGGTACGGAGCCGGGCCAGGGCGACCGCGGGCGGCAGCAGCAGGCCGAACGCGGGCATCATCAGACGCGGCCGGGACCCGAAGTAGGCGGCGCCGACGAGCGAGACCACGACGACCGCGACGGTGTACACGAGCAGCGGGAGCGGCTGCCGCTGCCGCGCGCACAACACGATCAGCCAGGCCAGGAGCCCGAGCGCGGCGCACAGACCGAGGGCGGCGGGCCAGGGCAGGCCGGCGATGAAGCGGGCGAGGGCGACGCCGCCGTCGATGGAGTTGCCCCAGGCGGCCTGGACGTCGAAGTAGGCGGTGGGGCTGCCCTGGCGGACGCCCACGTACACGATGTACGCGAGCCAGCCGAGCGGCGCCAGGAGCGTACCGAGCAGGACGGGGGCGCGCAGCCGGCGCTCGCGGACCACGGTGACCACGGCGGTGATCCCGATCGCGGCGATCAGCGCGGCGGCCGTCGGCCGGGTCAGTCCCGCGAGGACGCACAGCAGCCCGGCCGTGATCCAGCGCCCGCGCAGCACCGCGTACACCGACCAGGCGGCGAGCGCCGTGAACAGCGTCTCCGTGTACGCCATCGACTGCACGAACGCCGTCGGGTACACCCCCCACAGGACCGCCAGGACCACTCCGGCGCGCGGGCCCGCCACGTGCGCGCCGACCGCGTACATACCCCAGGCGGCGGCGAGCGAGGCGGCCCAGGAGAGGAGGAGTCCGGCGGTGGCGGCGTCGACGGGCAGGACGGTGGAGACGGCCCGTTCGAGGGCCGGGAAGAGGGGGAAGAAGGCGAGGTCGGCGTGGACGGCGCCGTCGGGGAGGGTGACCTGGTAGCCGTAGCCGTGCTCGGCGATCCGCGTGTACCAGACCGCGTCCCAGCGGCCCGAGAGCCGGTGCCATCCGTCCTTGCCGGTGGCGGCCGCGGCGACGGTGAGGGCCAGGAGGCCGAGGACGCGGGTGGCGGCGTAGCCGGCGAGCGCGGCCCAGGGGGGTGCGCTCGGGGGCGGCGGCGGGGCGGGAGTGACGGGCGGGGCGTGCGGGGTGGCGCGGGACATGCGCTCGATTATCAGCCGCCGGGTCGGAGCCGCCCGAAGCGGGCGGCCAGCACGGGCCCGAGCCGCCGTACGAGGGCGTGGCCGGGCTCGTGGGGGTGGGGCAGGTCGCCGAGGAAGGAGGTGACGATGACCTCGTCGACGCCGGCGACGCCCCGGCGGCTCTGCGCCTCCAGGAAATCGAGGGTGCGCCGCCAGTCGGCGCGCTCGTGGCTGTCGCCCTTGTGGTCGGCGTCGTGGTCGGCATCGGCGACGTAGGACTGGACGGTGGCCTGGACGACGTCCCAGAAGAAGACGTGCGGCTGGACGCGGCCCTGGCAGACGACGTGCGCGTCGTAGGCGGTGCGGAGCCCGGGGACGTACGCGACGAGGTCGCCGACGAGCTGGATGCCGGGGGTGATGGTGGGCGTGGGGAGGGTGGTGGCGGGGAGCGCGGGGGTGGAGGCGGGGGAAGTCATCGGCTGACCGTTTCGGATGCGCTGGTGTGAGGGGTGAGGGGAGCTCCACGGATCAGGATGCTCCTCCTCCGGCGCCTTGACCCGCCTGTTTCCTGCACTTTTGCACTTTCCTGACGCCGCCTTTCGCCAGGTTTTCCACAGGCCTGGCGAACTGTCGCTCTTCCGTGGATCGTTGGGCGTATGCGCGAATTGTGGAGGCTCGCCAGGGGCGGGGTGCTGCTCACGGTGTGGGCGATGGCCGCGGGCCGGCCGGCGGGGCGGCTCGCCCGGCGGCTGCGGGCGGACGGCTGGCAGCCGCTCCGCCGGGGCGCGTCGCACGGCGGCGGCGGTGGAGAACGGGGAAGACGTGCCCGGCGTCCTGGAGTTCACCGCCCACAGGAGCGGCGGGACGGACGGGATACGGGTGCACGTCACGTCACGTCCCGGCCGGCCGACCGGAACTGCGGGCAGCGGCGCGGGCTGCGGGTGACGACCCCGGCGCGTACGGTCGGCGACCTCAACCGCGCGGCGGGCGGGAGGCGGCCGTGGTCGTCGCCGACTCGGCGCTGTCCGCCGGTCAGGTGGGCGCGCTGCGCCGCCCGCCGCTGGTCCGGCCCGCGGAACTGGCCGCCGAACTCGCCGTGCCGCGCCGCACCGGCGGGCCCGCGGCCCACGAGCGCGACGTCCGCCGCTTCGACGAGCTCCAGAAGCCCTGGCCGCGCCGGCCTGAGCCGCGCTCTCAGGAGGTGCGGGGGAAGGAGACCTCGACCCGGCGGTTCTTCCGGCGGCCCTCCTCGGTGGAGTTGTCGGCGATCGGATAGTCCTCGCTGTACCCGCGGATGTCGAACGTGATTCCCGGGTCCAGCCCCTTGGCCAGCTCCCGCTGCACGGCGTCGGCGCGCTGCTTGGAGAGTTTCAGCCCGTGCTCGTACGTCCCGAGGTTGTCGGTGAACCCGAACACCCGGACCCGCCCGGTCCCCTGCCTCTTGATCTCCGCGGCGATGGCGGCGATCCGGGAGCCGGCGGAAGGGCTGAGCTTGGCACTGTCCTTGCCGAACAGCACCTCGGCCTGCAGCGCGAACGTCACGTCCACGTTGGTGTCCTCGCGCCGCTCCTCGCCGCCCTCCTCCTCGACGATCTGCTTGATGTCGAGCACCTTGGCAGGCGCGAGCGTCGCCCCGTCGGGCAGCATCAGCGCGGGCGACTTGGTGTCGATGGCGGGCAACGGGGCACCGGCGGACACGGACCCGGGCGGATCGTCGGCCCGCGCGGTCCCGGCGGTCCCGGCCAGGAGCAGCACGGTGACCGTGAGAGCGGCGATACGGCGGGATGTCGTCGTCGAGGTCATGGCTGCACCCTCAGGAGAGCTTGATGGTGGCGGGGGTGAAGGTCGGGACCTGAAGGGAGACCTCGGCTGTATTGGCGGGCGGTGCGGGGAACTGCATGAAGACGGGGAGCGAAGCGCCCCCCTTCACCATGTCCAGCCCCGTGGTGGTCAGGGGCCGCCCGTCCGTGTCGCGCAGCACGTAGTAGCGCTTCTTGCCGACGCCATCGAGGAGAGTGGCACCACCAAGGGAGTTGCTGTGCTTGACGATCTCCATCTCGTCCCCCCGGGCTCCGGCGGGGAAGGCGCGGGTGGACCCCGAGGTGTTCTTCAGCGCGCCCTTGACGGTGACGAATCCCCCAGCATCACGCTCAGCCGAGTTGATGGCCAACTCGAAGCCATCTTGCCCCGTGAGGGTGCCAAGCACCTCGGTCGGATCCTGCTGCTGCGACGGCTGCTGCGCGCCGGCCCCGCCGTCGGCCTTGGCAGGCGCACTGCTCTTCGCCGGCTTGTCGTCCTGAGGCGGCTTCTTGTCGCCGCCGCAGCCCGAGAGGCCGAGGATCAGTCCAGTGGCCAGGGCCGCTGTCGCGGCTCCTCTGCCGATCTGCTTTGCGTGCCGCACGTTCATGGGGAAACGAGGTCCTTCGCTCATCAGTCGACCAGTCGGACGGTAAAGAGATCGGCCACGCTCGGCAGCCGGGGGTTTTCCGGATCGATCGTCCAGTCGAGGTCACGGCAGTGGAGGCCGGTGATCGGTTCCGGTTCGGGACTCGGTGTCGCCGTCGGCTCCTCGGAGGGCGAGGGCGAACTGGACGGCGGTGAGGTGGGCGGCGGCGAAGGCGTCGGCTCGGGCGGGGTGAAGGTGCACAGCGGTTCGAGGACGGCGGTCGCCGTGGCCTTGGCGTGCTGCCCCTCCGTGCCGGGCACGCTCGACCGGCCCACGGAGTCGTTCGTGCGGATCCGCACGCGGAATTCCTCTCCCCCGCCACGCCCCGGTCCGGCCTCACACGGGCCGTCCAGCGCGGCACCGTTCTCGGCCGCGAACCGCGCCGCCTCCTGACAGGCACGGGAGGAGTCGTACTCCTCGCCGTTGAGGAAGGCGCCCCACTCGTCCGGTTCCCCGAGGACGCGGAGCCAGCCGTCGCGCAGCTGCTCTCGGGCGTCCTGCGCGGCCGCCAGCGCGGCCGCGTCCGCCGCCGTCTGACCCTCGTTACGGACGGAAGCCGCCTGCCCGACCGCCAAGTAGACGAACGCGAGGAAGAGGAGTCCCGCGATCACCGTGATGTAGACGGGAAACGCCTGGCCGGTGTCGCCGCCCCGTGCCTCGGGCACTATCCGAGCAGTTCGGCGATCTTGTTCGAGATGGCCGTCTTGATCGTGCTGCCGATGTCCGTACCCGTGATCGCGATCACGATCGCCACCACCACCACGATGATTCCCAGGTACTCGACCGCCGTCTGCCCGCGGTCGCCCGCCCGCCCGGCGGTCCAACTGGTCGCGTGCGCCTTGGCCTTGGTCAGGGCCTTCAGGAGCGCGTCGTTCATGGTGTTCCCCTCCGGATGACTGCGTGTGCGTGCCGAGTCCGGCTGGGGCAGGGTACGCCGAATGGGGGGTGTGCTCACAGGGTCCGTAGGCCCAAATACGGTGCGTAGTCGGCGTCATGACGCCGTCCGCGTGCCGAGCCAGGAGGCGATGGCCTCGCCGCGGGTGGTGCTGTGGAGCTTGGCGAAGATGCGGTTGATGTGGTTCTTGACGGTCTTCTCGGAGATGCAGCAGGCGGCGGCGATGCGCTGATTGGTCATGCCGGACGCGATCAGGTCCATCACCTCCACCTCCCTCGCACTCAGACCGAATCGTTGCACTCGCGAAGTAGAATTCCTGAAGCGCAGTATATTCGTGACAGTTGAACCGGCGCCAGTATGTGCAGTCGCAGCCTCTCGGATCATCCGTAAGAGGTCCGCCACCTCGAACTGCCCGTGGACGAGGGTCCAGGGCCCCGCCCCCTCCCCCGCCACGTGCGTCAGGTGGACGACCGGCGCGACGGCCACCAGCCGCGGAAGTGCTTCCGGCCGGCCGTCGAGGAGGACGAGGTCCGGGGCGGTGCGTGCCCGGAGGGCGGGGACCTCGGCGGTCGTCGTCACGTCGAGGTCCGGGTACGCGTCGAGGAGGACGGCCAGGCCCGCCCGTACGACCGGGTTGGCGCTCACCACCAGGATGTTCAGTCTCGTCGCCGTCACCGCCCTCACTCGCCCGTGATCGATCCGAAGTCGGTGCCGGTGCCCAGGAACAGGCCGGCGCCGAGCAGGATCATCGTGGCCGGGACCATGAGCATGGTGATCACCATGGTGGCCTTGGGGACGGCCTTCGCCGCCTTGCGCCGCGCGTTCTGCGCGTCGGTGCGGCGCATGTCGTTGGCGATCTGGATCAGCGTCTCGACGATGGGCGCGCCCAGTTCCTCGCCCTGCTGGAGGGTGGTGACGAACTGGGCGACCTGCTCGGAGTCGTTGCGGCGGCGCAGCGCGTCGAAGGCCTCGCGGCGGCTGACGCCCATGTCCATCTGCCGCAGGGTGATGCGCAGTTCGTCGGCCCACGGGCCCTCGTACTTCTCGGCGACCCGCTCCAGGGCCTGTCGGAAGCCGAGTCCGGCGGAGACGACGACGGCGAGGACGTCGAGGAAGTCGGGGAGGGTGCGTTCGATCTGGTCCTTGCGGATGCGGACGGCGGACCAGATGCCGACCTCGGTCCAGAAGGCGCCGAAGGCGAAGAGCAGGATCGCGACGAGGAACGAGCCGCGTACGAGCATCAGCAGCCCGCCCACCGCGCCGAGGGCGCCGTAGACGGCGCGCCGGGCGCCGTAGCGGTCAATGGTGAGGCCGCCCGGATTGCCGGCGAGGTCGATGCGGCGGCGTACGGAGTCGACCCGCTTGGGGCCCATCATCCGCAGCACGGCGGGCGACCAGCGCATGCCGAGCCGGTCGACGGCGGAGTACACCGCGCCGGTGCGGGTGGCGCCGACTTCGAGGGCGAGCTGGAGGTCGGCGGGCAGTTTGGCGTCGGCGCGGTAGAGGCGGATGCCGTAGGCGGCGCCGGCGACGGAGAGGCCCGCGAGGAGGGCCAGCAGGAGTTCCACGGGTGTCACGCCCTCACACGTCGATCTTGGCGATGCGGCGGATGACGACGAACCCGACCACGTAGAGCGCGAAGGCCGCCACCACCGCGATCTGGCCGATGCCGGATCCGGTCATCCGGTCCAGGGCGCCGGGCTGCATGTTGTCGATGAGCAGCAGCGAGCCGATGCCGATGACCGGGACCGAGTACGCCGTCATGCTGACCTGGGACAGCTGGGTGCGGACCTCGCGCCGGGTCTCCTTGCGTTCCTCCAGGGTCTCGGTGAGGTTGCGCAGCGAGGAGACGACGGTACCGCCGGCCCGGTTGGCGAGGACCAGTGTCGTGACGAGGACGACGAGTTCGCGCGAGGGCAGCCGGGCGGCGAGTTCGCCGAGGGCGTCGTCGATGGAGGTGCCGACGGCGAGCTGCTGGGCGACCTTCTCCAGTTCGTCGCCGGCCGGGGCCTCCATCTCGTCGGCGGCGAGCGAGAGGGCCATCCGCAGGGCGAGGCCGGCCTGGGTGGCGTTGGCGAGGATGCGGGAGAGTTCGGGAAGCTGGTTGATGAACTTCTCGATCCGCTTCTGCCGCTGCCAGTTGAGGAATCCGAGGGCCACCCACACGCCCACGAAGCCGCAGATCGGGCCGAAGAACGGGGAGAGCAGGGACTGTCCGGCGATCCACAGCACGGCGACGGCGATCGCCATGTAGACCACGAACTCGCCCGGCGTGACCTCCAACCCCGTGGCGGAGATGCGGAGTTCGAGCGCGCGCCCGAGGGCGGTGCGCCGCACCCGCCGGTCGACGCCGCGGAACGGCCGGAGGCGTCGCCCCGTACCCCCGTCCTGCTCTCCGGTGGCCCGGGTCAGCCGGTCGATCAGTGCGGCCCGCTGTGCCCTGCCGCTCGCGTACAGCTGGATGCCGGCCACCGCGAGGGCGCAGGCGACCAGCGCCACGCCCACGGTCAGCAGAGTCGGGTTCACCGTCCTTGCCCTTTCTTCATGTCGCTTCGGGTCCTGTCCTCTACTTCGCTTCGCGTACGGCCAGTTGTCCGTCGTCCGCCGCCACGCCGAACGCCTGGGGCAGCGGCTGGCCCGCCATGTAGAGCCGTTCCGCGACGCGGCGCGGCAGCGGGTGGTGGACGAACTCGCCGTACACCCGTCCGTCCGCCGCGAGCGGCTGGGCGTGGAAGCGGCTGACGGTCGCGAGGAGATAGCGCTCGCGCCCGCTGGAGGCGAGGATCGCGATCTCGGTGACGCGGCGGGTGCCGTCGGGGTGGCGGGTGAGCTGGACGAGGACGTCGACGGCGCTGTTGATCTGGTCGCGCAGCGCCTCGAACGGCACCTTCACCTCGGCCATGGACGCCAGCGTCTGCAGCCGCATCAGCGCGTCCTCGGCGGAGTTGGCGTGCACGGTGGCCAGCGAGCCGTCGTGGCCGGTGGACATGGCCTGCAGCATGTCGAGGGTCTCGCCGCCGCGCACCTCGCCGACGACGATGCGGTCGGGGCGCATGCGCAGGGAGTTGCGGACGAGGTCGCGGATGGTGACCGCGCCCCGGCCCTCGATGTTGGGCGGCCGGGACTCCAGGCGGATGACGTGGGACTGCTGGAGCTGGAGTTCGGCGGAGTCCTCGATGGTGATGATCCGTTCGCCCTCGGGGATGAGGCCGGACAGGGCGTTGAGGAGGGTGGTCTTCCCGGTGCCGGTGGCGCCGGAGACGATCACGTTGAACTTGGCCTGCACGAGCCCGGCGAGCAGGAACAGCATCTGTTCGTCCATCGAGCCGAGGCCGATCATCTCGTGCAGGGTGTACGAGCGGGGGAAGCGCCGGATGGTGAGCGTGGGCCCGGTGAGCGAGAGCGGCGGGATGATGACGTTGACGCGCTCGCCGGACGGCAGCCGGGCGTCGACCATCGGATTGGACTCGTCGACGCGCCGGTTGACGGTGGACACGATGCGTTCGATGGTCTGCATCAGCTGTTCCTGGGAGGCGAAGCGCAGCGGCAGCAGCTCCACCCGGCCGGCCCGTTCGATGTAGATCTGGTCGGGGCCGTTGACCATGATCTCGGTGATGGAGGCGTCTTCGAGGAGCGGTTCGAGGACGCCGAGTCCGAGCGCCTCGTCGACGACCCGGCGGATCAGCTGGGCGCGTTCGGTGGTGGAGAGGACCGGGCCCTCGCGGCTGATGATGTGGCCGAGGACGCGTTCGAGGCGGGCCCGGCGCTCGGCGGCGTGGAGCGCCGACATCTCGGTGAGGTCGATCTCTTCGAGGAGCTTGGCGCGGAAGGACGCGACGAGATGGCCGTCCTCGCCCGCGCCGCCGCGGCCGTGTGCCCCGTTCTCCTCGGGGGTGTGGATACGGGCCCGCAGGCTCATGGCTGGTCCTTCCGGGGCACGGGCATGGTGGCGGTCCTCCGCACGTCGTCGAAGTCCCAGAAGGGGACGAGGGAGGGGATGTGGACGGTCACGGTCGCGACGCCGCCCGACTCGGACACCTCGCTGCGGCGGGCGACCCAGTCGCTCATGGCCGTCTTTCCGGCGGCCTCGGGGTCCGGGAGGACGTGGTCGGGGTCGTCGGCGCTCGCGGCGCGCGCGGCCGCCCGCGCGCCCGTGCCCGCCTGCTGGGCCGCGTACGCGATGACGCCGACCTGGATCCCGGCCAGGCCGACGAGCAGCAGGATCGGCAGGAAGCCCAGGTACTCGATGGCGACCTGGCCCCGGTCCCGGCCCCGGTCCCGGGCCCGTCGACGGGGGCGCGTACGTGTGCGTGTACGGGTACGTGACCACCTCATGGCTGCGCTCCCTCCCATACGGCGGCGGCGTCGCCGTTCACGTCGAAGGGGAGCGCGCCGGCGCCGGGGAACAGCACGGGCACCTTCAGGGTGACCCGTACCCGGTACATCCCGCCGGACGGCCCCCCGGGGCAGCTCGGCTTCGCCCGCGCCCGCCACGCGCCGTCCAGGTGCCGCCGCGCCGCCGCCGCGCAGTCGTCGCCGACGGCCCCGGCACGGGCGGCCTCGTCGGCCGCGTTCCCGGCGAGCGTGTACGTGTAGCCGACCAGGACGCACTGCCACAGCAGCACCAGCGTGAGCAGGATCAGCGGCAGCATGCCGACGAACTCGACCGCCACCTGCCCGCCGTCCCGCGCGCACCGCGGCTCGCGCGGTGCCCGTCCGTGTGTCCCGACCGGTCTCCGCATGGCTCAGCGGCCTCCCCCGCGCCGCCGCAGCGCGCCGAGCGCGCCCCGGTCGCCGCCGCGGGCCGGTTCCTTGCCGGGCTGCGCGGCCGCGGCCGTGACCAGGCCCAGTTCGCCGGCGAGCTGCCACAGCGCCTGCTTGACGGACGAGCGCGCGTCGAGGTCGTGCAGCCGGCCGGCGTCGACGACGGCGGCGAGTTCCTTGAAGTGGGCGGGGACGGCGACGCCCGCGATCCGGGTGCCGGTGATGCGCTGGATCAGGGCGGGCTGGATCTCGGTGGCGCGCTGGTGCCGGTTGACCAGGATCGTGGTCTCCTCCGGCTTGCGGATCTGCAGCCGGTCCCACATCCGTACGACGCGCTTGGCGGCCCGTACGGCGACCACGTCCGGCGTGGTGACCAGCAGCGCGGTGGCGGCCGCCTCGATCGCGGCGGCGCCGGCGGCGTCGAGGTGGGTGCCGCAGTCGACGATCACGACCTCGTGGCGGCCGCGCAGGGCGTGCAGTATCTGGCGGGCGGCGCGCTCGCCGACCTCCTCGCCGCGTTCGCCCTCGCCGGGGGCGAGGAGCAGGCTGAGGCCGGTCTCGTGCACGTACACGGCGTCCTGGAGGACCCGCGGCGAGATGTCGTTGATGCTGGCGAGGTCGACGGCGGAACGGCGGAACTGCACGTCGAGGTACGAGGCGATGTCGCCGCCCTGCAGGTCGAGGTCGACGAGGGCCACGGTGCGCCCGGAGGCGCGGGCGGCGAGGGCGAGCTGGACGGCGGTGACGGTGGTGCCGACGCCGCCCTTCGCGCCGCTGACGGTGACGACGGTGCCGCCGGGCCCGGCCGGGCCGCCCTCGGCCGCGCCGCCGAGGTGCCGCCGGACGCCGGCGGCCCACTGGGCGGCGGCCTGCACGCGGCTGGCCAGCTCCTCGTACCCGAGCGGGAGCGTGACCAGTCCGCGGGCGCCGGAGTCCATGGCGGCGGAGAACAGCACGGGGCTCGCGTCGGAGGTGATGAGGACGACGCCGACGGCGGGGAAGCGGAGCGCCACCTCGCGCACGAGTTCGAGTGCCGGGACGGGGCCGATGCGCTCGTGGACGAGGACGACGTCGGGCAGCTCGTCGAGGGAGACGGCGGCGAGGGAGGCGAGCGTGTCGAGCAGCCGGGTGGAGTCGGCGACGGGCCCGGAGGGTTCGGCGTCGGGCAGCTGGCCGACGAGGGTGAGGACCGCGCGGGCCGCGTCCGGGTCACCCACCGCCGGCAGGATCCTGGTGGTCATGCGGGCCTCACTTGTCCTTGTCGAGCGTGTAGGTGCGGTCGCGCGGGTCGGGCGTGGCGGCGGAGCCGGGGGCGACCAGGGCGAGGCGGACGTGCTGGGCGAAGGACTCGGCGTAGGCGACGCGCTGGGTGTCGGCGGTGTTCAGGGCGAAGGTGATCGGGACGCCGTCGGTGGCCCGGGCGCCGCGGTCGTCCTGGTTCTCGATGGGGGTGATCTTGCCGATGGCGAGGACCTTGGCGCCGGCGACGATGAGCTTGGACTGCGGGGTCTGGTTCGCGGCCCGGCCGCCGCCGCGTTCGCCGGAGAAGGTGGCGTAGATGTTGACGGCGGCTCCGGGGGTGATCTTGCCGGCCACACCGGTGGCGGCGTCGATCATGATGGCGATCTCCTGCTGGCCGGGTTCGAGCGCGGGCCGGTCGACGATCATGTCGCTCTGGAGCAGCGAGCCGGACTTCAGGGTGGTGACGGCGATCTTGCCCTGGGTGCGGCGCAGGTCGGTGACGGCGGTGTCCGGAAGCCAGCGCTCCGGCATCTTTATCTTCTCGAACCGGTCGGGGCCGAGCGGGGTGTAGGGCGCGATGTCGTCCTTGATCCGGTACGCCGTCACCTCGGGTCCGACCTTGGAGTTGACGTCGCTGATCACCGTGAGGACGCCGGCGAAGGCGCCGAGCGCGCACAGGACGGAGAGCAGCAGCAGGATGACGCCGCGGCGCTGGCGGGAGTTCATGGCCGTACTACCTCGATCGTGGGGACGGGTGACGCGACGGACGGGGGTGACGGGCGGATCGGCGGGCGGGCCTGTGAGCGGATCCACGGACCGGGACCGGCGGGGGCTAGCGAGGGGCTGCGCCCGGGCCTGGGCCGATGGCGGTACGGGCGGCGGGGGCGGCGAGCGCCGGGGCGGCGGCTTCAGCCGGGGGCAGCGGCGCGGCGCAGAAGCCGCAGCGGTCGCCGAGGAGTTCCATCCGGCACCAGTGGCAGGTCTCGCGCCGTACGGAGGTGACGAGTTGGTGCAGGACGTTCAGGTCGGGCAGGTACGCGGTGAACTCGACCAGGCGCCCGGTGCCCCACCAGCGCGCCGAGGACTCGGGCAGCGGGGCCTCCTGGACGGCGCGGACCCGCCAGCGCGGGCCGAGCGTGGCGGTGGGCCAGTCGCTCTGGAGCTGGCCGCGGGCGACGACGAGGTCGGTGGCGAACTCGGGCCCGGCGAGCTGTTCGCCGTCCGCCGCGCGATGGCCGCTGCCGCCTCCGCCGCCCGGGAGGCGGACGAGCTGGGGCGTGGGCCCGGCGAGGACCGCGAAGTGGGCGCCGGGCAGCCAGCCCTTGAGGTGGGAGCCGAGTCCGACGGGTACGTGGTCGAGCTTGGCGACGGAGCCGAGGACGGCGCCCGCGTAGACGTAGTGGGTGAGCAGCCGGGCGGCGGAGGCCAGCACGCCGGGGCTGAAGTCGCAGGCGGACAGCTGCCGGAGCTGGCGGACCAGGACGGCGGCGCCGAGCGGCGGCAGGGCGGTGCGGACGATCGCGATCCGGTCGGATTCGAGCAGGGCCCGTACGGCGTACAGGCGTTGGACGGTCGCGGGCGGCGCGGCGTCGGGGCAGACGACGACCAGGTGCCCGTGCTGGTCGAGCAGCTGGCGTACGTCGACGAGCGCGGCGTCCAGCGGCCGCGCGTCGGGGCCGGGCAGCACGGCCGCCGGCGGGGTGCGGGGGTCGGTCGGCGGCAGCACCAGGTCGGCGCTCGTGACCGCGATCGCTGTCGGCACGTCGGGCTCCCCGATCCCTCGATCCCTCAAAGCTCACTGACCACCTGGTGATCACTACCCGCGTTTGCGGCGTTACCGCCCCTGCACTTTATCCAGGCCCCTGGAGTACTGAACACACAATCCTCCAAGCTCAGCCAATTTGATGGCTGTTGTCGCCCTTCCGTTCCGCCGTCTCGCGCGCACCGGTCACCGGCCCGCCCGAACGGCGGTCTCTGCCAGAGGTCTTGACAACCCAATTGGTCTGGACCAACTTGTTCCGCGCACCTCCCCTCCCCCATCCCCCATCGGAGGCAGCACGTGGAGCGCACCACCCGAGCCGCGCTGGCGCTCGCCGTCAGCGCCGGGCTCTCCCTCGCCGGCACGGTCGCCGTGACCGGCACCGCCCAGGCCGCCGCTGGCGACATCAACGTCGCCAAGAACGCCGGTTTCGAGAACGGTCTCGCCGGCTGGTCCTGTGCCGGCGGCACCGGCACCGCCGTCTCGTCACCCGTCCGCACCGGCACCGGCGCCCTGCGCGCCACGCCGGCCGGTGCGAACAACGCCGAGTGCGTCCAGACCGTGGCCGTGAAGCCCGGCTCGACGTACACGCTGAGCGCGTGGGTGCAGGGCGGGTACGCCTACCTCGGCGCCCGCGGCACCGGCACCACCGACGTGTCCACCTGGACGCCGGACAGCGGCGCCTGGAAGCAGCTGACGACCACCTTCACCGCCGGCCCGTCCACCACGTCCGTGCAGGTCTACACGCACGGGTGGTACGGCGCGGCCGCCTACTCCGTCGACGACGTGAACGTCTTCGGCCCCGACGGCGGCGGCGGTACGGACCCGGGTCCGTCGATCCCGGGCGCGCCGGCCGGGCTCGCCGCGGGCACCGTGACCTCGTCCTCGGTCGACCTCACCTGGGGCGCGGTCTCCGGCGCGACGGGCTACAAGGTGTACCGCGACGGCGCCCTCGCGACCACCGTGAGCGGCACCTCGGCCACCGTCTCCGGGCTGACCGCGAACACCTCGTACCAGTTCCAGGTGAGCGCCACCAACGCGGCGGGCGAGTCCCCCAAGTCGGCGGCGGTGCCGGCGAGGACGTCGGACACGGGCACCCCGCCCGGCCCCGGCCCGGCCGTGCCCAAGCACGCGGTCACCGGCTACTGGCAGAACTTCGACAACGGCGCCACCGTGCAGAAGCTGCGCGACGTGCCGTCCTCGTACGACATCATCGCGGTCTCCTTCGCCGAGTCGACGACCACCCCGGGCCGGATCGGCTTCACCCTCGACCCGGCCGTCGGCTACGCGTCGACCGCCGACTTCAAGGCCGACATCGCGGCCAAGAAGGCGGCCGGCAAGTCGGTGATCCTGTCCGTGGGCGGCGAGTTGGGCAACGTCACCATCAACAGCGACGCGACCGCGGCCGCGTTCGCCGACAGCGCGTACGGCCTGATGCAGGAGTACGGCTTCAACGGCGTCGACATCGACCTGGAGCACGGCGTCAACGCGACCTACCTGTCGAAGGCGTTGCGCCGGCTGTCGGCCAAGGCCGGCTCCGGCATGGTCCTGACGATGGCGCCGCAGACGCTCGACATGCAGTCGACCGGCACCGAGTACTTCAAGACCGCGCTCGCCGTGAAGGACATCCTCACGGTGGTCAACACCCAGTACTACAACAGCGGTGCGATGCTCGGCTGCGACGGCAAGGTGTACAGCCAGGGCTCGGTGGACTTCCTCACCGCGCTCGCCTGCATCCAGCTCGAAGGCGGCCTGGACGCCTCCCAGGTCGGCATCGGCGTGCCCGCCTCGTCGCGCGGCGCGGGCAGCGGCTACGTCGACCCGTCGGTCGTGAAGAACGCCCTCGACTGCCTGGCCAGGACCACGAGTTGCGGCTCCTTCAAGCCGTCGCGGACCTACCCGGGCATCCGCGGTGCGATGACCTGGTCGACGAACTGGGACGCGACGGCCGGGAACGCCTGGTCGAACGCGGTCGGCCCGTACGTCCACGCCCTCCCGTAACTCCCGTAACTCCCGTAGATCCGCCCCTTCGCTCCCCCGGGGGAACCCCACACTCCCCCGGGGGCCCACCTCGAAGCGCCGCCGCTCCCCCGGCGGCGCTTCGGGTTTCCCGGGGATACGGGCGGGGCGGCTCAGCCCAGGACGGCGAGCGCGTCGATCTCGATGAGCAGCCCCTTGGGCAGGCCGACGTAGACCGTGGTGCGGGCCGCGGCGGGGGCGGTGAGGCCCTGCTCCTCGAAGTACGCGTCGTAGATCTCGTTCATCTCGGCGAAGTGGGCGACGTCGGTGAGGTAGACGCGCATCATCATCACGTCGTCCCAGCTCGCGCCGCCCTCCTCCAGGATCGCCTTGACGTTGGCGAAGGTCTGGAGGGTCTGCTCGCGCAGCGTCGGACCGGCCGTCACCGGCGGCTGCCCGGCGACTGCGGGCAGGAAGCCGACCTGACCGGCGACCTGGAGGATGTTCCCCTTCTTCACCCCGTGCGAGAACCGGGCGGGCGGGGCGGTGTGGGTGGCGGGGGTGAGCGCGATCTTCTCGGTCATGCGTCGTCCTTCGGGGTGTCCGTGACTTGCGGGGCTTGCGGGGCTTGCGGGGCTTCCAGGTCGTGCGGGGTCCCGTTGAGGGTGTGCGCGCCCGAGTACTCGGCGCTGATGTCCTCGGCCGTCCGCCGCACCAGCGGGAGCAGGGCGAGGAGTTCGTCCGCCGTGACGACCACGTTGGGCGCCGAGACCGACATCGCGGCGACGACCCGGCCGTCGGCGCCGCGGATCGGCGCGGCGACGCAGTTGATGGACTCCTCGTGGCCGCCGAGGTCGGTGGCCCAGCCCTGCGCGCGTACGGTCGCCAGCTCCGTGAGGAAGGCGGCGGCGTCCGGCGTCGAACGGGACGTGTAGCGCGGGTAGTCGAGCCGGGCGGCCAGCGCCCGCCGCTCGGGCTCGGGCAGGTCGGCGAGGAGCAGCTTGGCGACGGCGGCGACGGTGACCGCGACGGGCTTGCCGATCCGGGAGTACATCCGCACCGGGTAGCGGCTCTCGACCTTGTCGATGTAGAGGACCTCGCCCTCCTCGCGGACCGCGAGGTGCACGGTGTGCCCGGTCCGCTCGTTGAGCGCGGCAAGGTGGGGGTGGGCGATCTCGCGGACGTCGAGGTTCTCGACGGCTTCCTGCGCGAGCGCGAACAGCCCGGCGCCGAGCCGGTAGCGCTGGTCCCGCTGCCGGTAGACGAGGCCGTGCTCGCGCAGGGTGCGCAGCAGCCGCAGCGCGGTCGACTTGTGGACGCCGAGCCGCCCGGCGACCTGCCCGAGATCGGCGGGTCCCCGCGCGAGCAGCGGCAGGATGCTGAGCGCGCGGTCGACGGTCTGGCTCATGACGTACGTACCTCCTGATCGTCCCCCGTCCAGCCGGGGCCGAGACGCAGTCTCTCCCAGGCGCGGTCGTCGAGCGCCGCCAGCCGGTCGGTGCGGGCGCGCCGGGCGGGGACGGCGACGTCGCCGGGGACGGTGAGCGCGGCGGCGGCCGTCAGATGCCCGAGCCGGACGCGGGACTTCGGGTCGAGCCCGCGCAGGGTGCCGGACAGGAACCCGGCGGCGAAGGCGTCCCCGGCCCCGACGGGCGCGACGATGTCGACGCGCGGGGCGCGGACGTGCAGCGCGGTGCCGAACGGATCCACCGCGGCGGTGCCATCCGGATCGGCGGGCGTGGTGCCGTCCGCAGGGTGCGAGCCCGGCCCGCGGTCCGGCCCGCGGTCGAAGACGACGGCTCCGCCCCGCCCGAGCTTGACCACGAGGAGCCGCGGCCCGTCGAGCGCCTCGGCGATGGCGCCGACGCTCGTCAACCCCCACAGCTCGCGCGCCTCGTCCGCGCCGACGAAGACGAGGTCGGCGCCGCGCGCGAGGTCGCGCAGCACCCGGCCGGCCTCCGTCCGGTCGTGCCACAGCCGGGGCCGGAAGTTGACGTCGAAGGAGACCAGCGGCGGGCGGCCGGGCCGCCGGGCGAGGAGGCCGCGTACGAGGTCGAGGCAGGAGGCGGACAGCGCGGGGGTGATGCCGGTCAGGTGGAGGATCCGGCCGTCGGTGACGCTGTCGTACGGGACGTTCGCGGGCCCCATCGCGGAGGCGGCCGACCCGGCCCGGTAGTACGCGACCTCGTGCGCGGCGCCGGCCCGGTCGGTGGCGGTGCGGAAGTAGACGCCGGTGGGCCGGCCGGGGTCGCGGACGACGGCGGAGACGTCGACCCCGTACGCCCCGATCGCCTCGGTCAGGTGGTCGCCGAAGCCGTCGCGGCCGACCCGCCCCACCCAGCGGGCGCGGTGTCCCAGGGCGGCGAGGGCGCAGGCGACGTTGGACTCGGCGCCGCCGATGCCCCGGTCGAAGGAGGGAACGTCGGCGAGGCGGCCCGGCCGGGTGGGCAGAAAGGTCACCATGGACTCGCCGAGGCAGACGACGTCGGGCGGCGGGGTGCCGGTCACCTGCGGGCTCCTTCGCGCGGGAGGACGGGACGACGCGGGTCCATTGACCCGGCGTCGGGCCGGATGTTAGACAATCGTGAGCGGTACACGCAACGGACGTTGCAGACAATGCAACGACTGATCCGCCCCGTCGAGGAGGAACCTTCGTGCCGGACCTGGCCAGCGAGCGCGTCGACCACCGTTTCAAAGCGCTGCCGCCCGACGCCGAGGGCCTGACCGTCGGCGAACTCGCCGCCCAGCGCCGCAATCTCTTCACCGGCGGCTTCACCACCCCCGTCCTCGCCCTCTCCGCCGAGTCCGTCGCGCACAACCTGCGCCTCCTGGAGGAGTACGCCGAGCGCCACGGCCTCGCGTTCGCACCGCACGGCAAGACCTCCATGGCGCCGCAGCTGTTCGACCGCCAGATCGCGCACGGCGCCTGGGGCATCACCGCCGCCGTCCCCCACCAGGTCCGCGTCTACCGCGCCCACGGCGTCGCCCGGATCTTCCTCGCCAACGAGGTCGTCGACCCCGTCGCGCTGCGCTGGATCGCCGCCGAACTCGACGCCGACCCCGGCTTCCGGCTGGTCTGTTACGTCGACTCGGTGCGCGGTGCCGAGCTGATGGACCAGGCCCTGACCGAGGCCGGCGCGCGCCGCGCCCTGGACGTCGTCGTCGAGCTGGGCGCCGGCGACGGGGCCCGCACCGGTGCCCGTACCGAGGCCGACTGCGCCGCCGTCGCCGACGCGGTCGCCGCCACCCGCACCCTCCGGCTCGTCGGCGTGGCCGGCTACGAGGGCGAGGTGCCCGACGGCGACCCGGAGCGGGTCCGGGCCTGGCTGCGCCGGCTGACCGCGCTGGCCGCCGGCTTCGACAAGGCGGGCCGCTTCGGCGCGGACGTCGAGGAGATCGTGGTCAGCGCGGGCGGCAGCGCCTGGTTCGACGCGGTCGCGGAGGTCTTCGCCGACCTCCCCGGTCTCTCCCGCCCGGTCCTGAAGCTGCTGCGCTCCGGCGCGTACGTCTCCCACGACGACGGCCAGTACCGCGAGAAGACCCCCTTCAACCGGATCCCGGAGGAGGGCGCGCTCCAGCCGGCGTTCCGGCTCTGGTCGCAGGTCGTCTCCCGGCCCACCGGCGCGCAGGCGTTCACCAACGCGGGCAAGCGCGACGCGGCCCACGACCTCCACCTGCCCGAGGCCCAGGTCGTCCGCGACGCCCGCACCGGCGCGATCCGCCCGGCCGACGGCATCACCGTCACCGGCCTCTCCGACCAGCACGCGTGGGTGCGGACGGAGGAGGGCGCCGAGCTGGAGGTCGGCGACTGGGTCGGGATGGGCCTGTCCCACCCGTGCACGTCCTTCGACAAGTGGCAGCTGATCCCGCTGGTCGAGGCGGACGGCACGGTCGTCGACTACATCCGCACCTTCTTCTGATCGGGAGGAGCCCCAGGTGGATCTCGTCTTCCAGGACGCCGAGGTCGTCGACGGCACCGGCGCGCCCTCCTACCGCGCCGACGTCGCGCTCGACGGCGGCCGGATCGCCGCGATCGTCAAGGAGGGCGCCGCGGCCGGCTGCCAGCGTCCGACCGCCCGCCGGGTGATCGACGCCGAGGGGCTCGTCCTCGCCCCCGGCTTCATCGACATGCACGCCCACAGCGACCTCGCGCTGCTGCGCGACCCGGACCACGGCGCGAAGGCCGCGCAGGGCGTGACCCTCGAAGTCCTGGGCCAGGACGGCCTGTCATATGCCCCGGCCGACGACCGCACGCTCGGCGAGATACGGGCGGCGATCGCGGGCTGGAACGGCGACGCGGGCGACGTCGACCTCGACTGGCGTACGGTCGGCGGCTACCTGGACCGCCTCGACACCGCCCACGGCGGCCGGGGCATCGCCGTCAACGCCGCGTATCTGATCCCCCAGGGCACGGTCCGGATGTACGCCATGGGCTGGGCGGACCGGCCCGCGACCGGCGCCGAGCTCGACCGGATGCGCGCGCTCGTCGCCGAGGGCCTGGAGCAGGGCGCCGTCGGCCTGCCCTCGGGCCTCACCTACGCCCCCGGCATGTACGCGCCGGACGCCGAACTCACCGCGCTCTGCCGGGTCGTGGCCCGCTACGGCGGCTACTACTGCCCGCACCACCGCTCCTACGGCGCCGGCGCGCTGACCGCGTACGCGGAGATGGTGCGGCTGACCCGCGAGGCGGGCTGCGCGCTCCATCTCGCCCACGCCACCATGAACTTCGGCGTGAACAAGGGCCGGGCGGGCGAGCTGCTCGCGCTGCTCGACGAGGCGCTGGCGGCGGGCGCGGACATCACCCTCGACACGTACCCGTACACCCCCGGCTGTACGACCCTGGCGGCCGTGCTGCCGAGCTGGGCGCACGAGGGCGGACCGGAGGCGCTGCTCGCGCGGCTGCGGGACGACGCGACGGCCGAACGCATCCGGCACCACCTGGAGGTCACCGGCTCCGACGGCTGCCACGGTGTGCCGATGGACTGGGACACGATCGAGATCTCCGGCGTGACGGACCCGGCCCTCGCGGACGCGGTGGGCCGGCGCCTCGACGGCTGGCCGGCGGCCCGTCGGCTGCTGCTCGCGGACCGGCTCGGGCCGACGATCCTGCAGCACGTGGGCCACGAGGAGAACGTCCGCGCGATCATGCGGCACCCGGCGCACACGGGCGGCTCCGACGGCATCCTCCAGGGCGCCAAGCCGCACCCGCGCGCGTACGGCACGTTCCCGGAGTACCTGGGGCGCTACGTCCGCGACGAGGGCGTGCTGTCCCTGGAGGAGTGCGTGGCCCACCTGACCTCACGCCCGGCGGCCCGCCTCCGGCTCCCGGACCGGGGACGGGTGCGCGAGGGGTACGTCGCCGACCTCGTCCTCTTCGACCCGGCGACGGTCGCCTCCGGCGCCACCTACGCCCACCCGCGCACCCTGCCGACGGGCATCCCGCACGTGCTGGTGGCGGGCGAGTTCGTCATCGAGGACGGCCGCCGCACACAGGCACTTCCAGGGCGCGCGATCCGGCGTACGCCGGTCGCGTAGAGGCGCGCACGAAGCCCGCGCCCGCCCGTACAGGTGAAGGCTTGCCCTCCGGCCGGCGGGTGGGCGGTAGCGTCGGCCGTCGCCTCGGACTCGCACGCGGACACCGACCGCATCGTGAAGCGCGAGCGGTACGCCGAGTACCGCGCCCCGCTCTACCTCGTCGTGGACCGGCAGGAGAAGAGCGTGACCGTGTACTCCGAGCCCGGCGGGCTCGGCTACACGCGCGTGGACGGCCCGCACCCCTTCGGGGCCCGGGTCCGGTTGCCCGAGCCCTTCGGCCTGGACCTCGACACCGCCGACCTGGTCTGACGCGGCCCCAGAACCCGGCCCCCGTTCCCGCCCCCGGTCAGTGCCGGTCCGCCGGCCGGCGCGGCACCGTGCACGGGCCCGGGATCGCGGCGGGCGAGGACGCGTCGAGCGGGGCGACGCGCGGCAGGAGGAGACCCACCGTCAGGGCGAGGGCGGCGAGAACGAAGCCGTACCAGGGGGTGTGCCCGGAGGGGGCCGTCTCGTAGGTCAGCGCGCCGCACAGCACCGCCAGGAACCAGCCCAGCCGCCCGTCCCACGCGACCGCCGCGACCACGCACGTCCCCCACAGCAGGTACCAGGGCTGCACCATCGGCGACAGCGCGACCAGCACCAGCAGCGAGATCCCGAGCCCGAGGAGCACGTCGATCCGGCCCCGCCACGCGCGCCACGCCACGACGGCGATGACCGCGACGGCCGCCGCCAGGCCCAGTTGCCGCACCACGCCCTTCACCGGATCGGGGTCGTCCGCGACGAGCAGTCCGAGGCCGAGACCGAGGTCGCTGGTCGCGGACAGGGCGGTGTGGATGGTGGCGGCGACGCTCTGGGTACGCAGCCAGCCGAAGCCGGTCCCGGCGAGCAGCGTCGCCCCGGCGGAGACCGCGGCGGCCACCGCCCCGGGCAGCACGAGCCCGCGCGCCACTCCCGCGGCCCCGCCGCGCCGCCGGGCGACCAGGACGCCGATGAAGAGCAGTCCGAGCGCCGCCGGCGACTTCACCATCACCGCGAGACCGACGACGGCGCTGCCCGCCACCCACCGCCCGCGCACCGCGAGCAGCACACCGGCCAGCAGCAGGCCGATCATGAGCCCGTCGTTGTGCGTCCCGGCGACGACGTGGACGAGGAGCAGCGGGTTGAGCGCGGCGAGCCACAGCGCACCGGGCCCGCCGCCCAGCCCCCGTACCGCCCAGACGATCAGGGCCAGCGCGCCGAGGGCGATCAGCCGCATGCCGAGGACGGCGGGCACGACCGAGCCGCCGGTCAGTTTCACCACCGCCTCGGCGAGGACGAGGAAGGCCGGTCCGTACGGGGCGGGGGTGTCCGTCCAGTGGCCGCCGACGGACGCGGCGGCGTCGAACCCCAGCTCACCGGGGGTGAGCACAGCGGGCCCGGCCCCGTACACGTCGTGGCCTTCGAGGACCATCGCGCCCTGGGCGATGTAGCTGTAGACGTCGGCGCTGTGCAGCGGCGGGGCGAGCACGAGCGGCCCGGCCCACAGCCCGAGGGTCGTCAGGGTCCCGCCCCGGGAACCCGGGTCCCCGGCGCGCAGCAGCCGCCCGTACTGCCACCAGGCGGCGAGCAGCAGGGTCAGTCCGAGGTACGCGAGGATCGCGCCGGCCGTCGTGGCCGCGGGCCCGTGCGGCTGCCACAGGCCGGCCCCGCCGCGTACGGGCAGGGCTCCGGCGGTCCAGCCGCCGGCGGTGACGGCGAGCGAACCGGCCGCGCCGAGCCACCGGCATCCGGCGGCGGAGAAAACCCACATGACGGGACAACCTACCTGCGGCCCGCCCGCCCCCGCGGTCCCGGGGCGGACTCGCCTATCCCCGCTTCTTCCGGATGCCGGGCGCGGAGCCGGACTTCCCCGGGTACTGGGTGGCCGGCGCGGTCGCGGTCGCACCGGGCGGGACGGCGGCGGGCGACGACGGTACGTCGGTGGTGGCGGACGGCCGCGCGGTCGCGGGGCGGGCGGTACCGGTCGCGCCGAGCGCCGGCGCGGAAGGCGTGGCGGTGCCGGGGTCCTTCCCGGGCGACGGCGCGCGGTCCTGCTTGATCAGCGCGGGCATCCCTGGCCGTCCGCCGTCGTCCACCGCGGGCGGGCGCGGTGCCGGTCCGGAGTCGAGCGAGGTGACGGCGGCGAGAACACCGACCGCGACGACGGCGCCGCTGCCGATCACCCACAGCGGTCCGGGCCCCCGGCGCTTCGTCGCGTGCCGGCGCCGGCCCCGCTCCCGTCCCGTTTCCCGTGCTTGCTCCCGGCCCTCGCCGCGGCGTCGTCTCGGAGGCTCGCCGCCCCCCGTGTCGTACTGGCTCACAAGCCGTGATTGTAGGGAGCACGACAGGATGCGCGACATCGCCACACCCACGCCTCCTCCCCCGCCTCCCTCCGGGCGACGTGTCCCAGAACACGGCGCGCCGCGCCCCGCACCGCCGTAAGCTCGCGTCATGCAGGTGATCCAGTCCACGAAGCTCGCCAACGTCTGTTACGAAATCCGGGGCCCGGTCCTCGAAGAGGCGATGCGGCTGGAGGCGGCGGGGCACCGCATCCTCAAGCTCAACACCGGTAACCCGGCCGCCTTCGGTTTCGAGTGCCCGCCCGCCATCCTCGAGGACATGCTGCGCAACCTCTCCGGCGCGCACGGCTACGGCGACGCGAAGGGGCTGCTGTCCGCGCGGCGCGCGGTGATGAGCCACTACGAGACCAAGGGCGTCCCGCTGTCGATAGAGGACATCTATCTCGGCAACGGCGTCTCCGAGCTGATCCAGATGTCCATGCAGGCGCTGCTCGACGACGGCGACGAGGTGCTGGTCCCGGCGCCGGACTATCCACTGTGGACGGCGTCGGTGTCGCTCGCGGGCGGTACGGCCGTGCACTACCGCTGCGACGAGCAGGCGGACTGGATGCCGGACCTGGAGGACATCGAGCGGAAGATCACCGACCGCACCAAGGCGATCGTGATCATCAACCCGAACAACCCGACCGGCGCCGTCTACGACGACGAGATGCTGCGGGCGCTCACCGACATCGCCCGCCGCCACCAGCTGGTGGTCTGCTCGGACGAGATCTACGACAAGATCCTCTACGACGGCGCGACGCACACCCCGACCGCCGCGATCGCCCCCGACCTGATGGTGCTGACCTTCAACGGGATGAGCAAGAACTACCGGGTGGCGGGCTTCCGCTCCGGCTGGCTCGCGGTCTGCGGTCCGAAGGCGCACGCCTCCTCGTACATCGAGGGCCTGACGATCCTCGCCAACATGCGGCTGTGCGCCAACATGCCGGCGCAGCACGCGGTGGCCGCCGCGCTCCAGGGGCGGCAGTCGATCGACGAGCTGGTGCAGCCGGGCGGCCGGCTGCTCGAACAGCGGGACACGGCGTACGAGCTGCTGACCCGGATCCCGGGCGTGACGTGTGTGAAGCCGAGGGGCGCGCTGTATCTGTTCCCGCGCCTCGACCCGAACGTCTACAAGATCAAGGACGACCGGCAGATGGTCCTGGACCTGCTGCGGGCCGAGAAGATCATGGTGGTGCACGGGACGGGCTTCAACTGGCACGAGCCGGACCACTTCCGGATCGTGACACTGCCCGCCGCGGTGGATCTGGCGGACGCGGTCACCCGGATCGGAACCTTCCTGGACGGCTACAGCCAGCGCTGATCCCGCTCGCGTCACACCACCCCGCACCCCATTTCGGACATGGCTCAACTTTAGACGGAATCCAAGCTAGGATGCTCTCAGAGCAACCGGGCAGGAGGCCGCCGCATGTACGAACCGATCCGCGCCAAGTCGGTCCACCGGACGGCCGACGAGTCCTACGACCGGCTCGACTTCCCGCACCGCTCGCGTGAGGAAGAGCTGGACATCCAGCTCGCCGGACACCTCGCCGCCCTGCTCGCCGTCACCGACGAGCTGGGCGACCACGCGGCCGGCGAGCTGATCGCCCGGCAGGTCGCGCGGCTGCGCGGCACCCCTCCGGCGCGGCACGCGGGACTGAGCGGCGCGCCCGCCGGAGCACTGCACCGCAAGGCGCACGCCCTCGCGGGCCGGGCGCTGGTGGTCGCGGCCTCCCGGGCCGACACGACCGCCGCGATCCTCGCCGCCGAGCGCATGGACGCGCACACCGCGGCGCTCGCCGGGGACTCCCTGGTCGGCGCCCCCTGATCGGCCCCGGTCCGCGCTGCGCCGACGCAGCGCGGACCGGGCGCCACCCATCGCGTTCCCCACGCGAGGTCAGGGCGTGACCGGGGCGGTCCGCTCCCCGCGCGGCACCGTCGACTGGAAAGCGGCGTCGACGACGGCACATCGCGGCGCCCCGCCCGCGCGCACCGCGCGGAACGGCCACGAACACGGAACGCGCGCGAACCGGACGCGGACATGCGCCGACCCCCGGAGCCGTGAGGGGGCTCCGGGGGTCGTTCGCGTCGTGACGGGCCGTCGTGACCCCACTGGTCAGGGCGGAAATCGGGGCAACCCGCCACGAGTTCTCAGGGTGCCGCTGCCGCCGTGAGCCCGGCGGCAGCGGTCACGGGGCTCAGCCCAGGCGCTCGACGAGCGCGTTGTACTGGTCCCACAGCTCCTTCGGCGTGTGCTCGCCGAAGGTCTCCAGGTGCGCCGGAACCAGACCGGCCTCCTCGCGCCACACGTCCTTGTCGACGGTGAGCAGGAAGTCCAGGTCCTCGTCGGACAGGTCCAGGCCCTCGGTGTCCAGGGCGCCCTTCGTCGGCAGGACGCCGATGGGGGTCTCGACACCCTCGGCCTTGCCGTTGAGGCGCTCGACGATCCACTTCAGGACACGGCTGTTCTCGCCGAAGCCGGGCCAGACGAACTTGCCGGCGTCGTTCTTGCGGAACCAGTTGACGTAGTAGATCTTCGGCAGCTTGGCGGCGTCCGCCGACTCGCCGATCTTGATCCAGTGCGCCATGTAGTCGCCCATGTTGTAGCCGCAGAACGGCAGCATGGCGAACGGGTCGCGGCGCAGCTCGCCGACCTTGCCCTCGGCGGCGGCGGTCTTCTCGGAGGCCACGTTGGCACCGAGGTAGACGCCGTGATTCCAGTCGAAGGACTCGGTCACCAGCGGCACGGCGGAGGCGCGGCGGCCACCGAAGAGGATCGCCGAGATCGGCACACCCTTCGGGTCCTCCCACTCCGGGGCGATGATCGGGCACTGCGAGGCCGGGACGGTGAAGCGCGAGTTCGGGTGGGCGGCCGGGGTCCCGGACTCCGGGGTCCAGTCGTTGCCCTTCCAGTCGATGAGGTGCTTGGGCAGCTCTTCGGTCATGCCCTCCCACCACACGTCGCCGTCGTCGGTGAGCGCGACGTTCGTGAAGACGGAGTTGCCCCACATGGTCTTCATGGCGTTGGCGTTGGTGTGCTCGCCGGTGCCGGGCGCGACGCCGAAGAAGCCGGCCTCCGGGTTGATCGCGTAGAGGCGGCCGTCCTCACCGAAGCGCATCCAGGCGATGTCGTCGCCGATGGTCTCCACGGTCCAGCCGGGGATGGTCGGCTCGAGCATGGCGAGGTTGGTCTTGCCGCAGGCCGACGGGAAGGCGGCGGCGACGTACTTGGCCTCGCCCTGCGGCGGGGTCAGCTTGAGGATGAGCATGTGCTCGGCCAGCCAGCCCTCGTCGCGCGCCATGACGGACGCGATGCGCAGCGCGTAGCACTTCTTGCCGAGCAGGGCGTTGCCGCCGTAGCCCGAGCCGTACGACCAGATCTCACGGCTCTCGGGGAAGTGCGAGATGTACTTGGTGGTGTTGCACGGCCACGGCACGTCCTCCTGGCCCTCCGCGAGCGGGGCGCCGAGGGTGTGGACGGCCTTCACGAAGAAGCCGTCGGTGCCGAGCTCGTCGAGGACGGCCTGGCCCATGCGGGTCATGGTGCGCATGGAGACCGCGACGTACGCGGAGTCGGTGATCTCGACGCCGATGGCGGAGAGCGGGGAGCCGACCGGGCCCATACAGAAGGGCACGACGTACATGGTGCGGCCCTTCATGGAGCCGCGGAAGATGCCCTGGTCGCCCGCGAAGAGCTCACGCATCTCCGCCGGGGCCATCCAGTTGTTCGTCGGACCCGCGTCCTCCTCCTTCTCGGAGCAGATGTAGGTCCGGTCCTCGACGCGCGCGACGTCGGTCGGGTCGGAGGCGGCGTAGTACGAGTTCGGGCGCTTGACCGGGTCGAGCTTCTTGAAGGTCCCCTTGGCGACGAGCTCCTCGGCGAGACGCTCGTACTCCGCCTCGGACCCGTCGCACCAGACGACGCGGTCGGGCTGGGTGATCTCGGCGATCTGGTCGACCCAGGAGATCAGCTCCTGGTGCTGGGTGGGGACGGTGGAGGGAGCCGCGTTGTCGCGCGCCACGATTGCTCCTTGAAGAGGGGTTTTCAGATGTCATGCCCCTTGGGGGCTGCGACCCGGATGCTTCGTAGCGCTCATCCGGTGCCGACCGCACTCATTTGATCATCCGACGCTTCCGCCCATATGTCCAGGGGGCCTCACACGTGAGCATCGCCACTCGTTGCTCACCGCAACCACCTGCCGCACCCGTCGTTCCCGCGCGTGTTCCCCCGGATTCCGGCTCGTTCGCGCGCGTACGAGGCGACCACCGGTACAGGGAACTTACGCATGCGTAGGTAGCATGCGTAGGCATGACAGCCTCGCCGGACCTCACCACCGCGGAGCAGCGCCCGGCGCTGCCGCAGCCGCTCCCCCTCAAGCCGAGACTCCGAGGCTGGCTGCACGCCGGGATGTTCCCCGCCGTGATCGTCGCGGGGCTCGTCCTCGTCGCCCTCGCCGACTCGCCGCGCGCCCGGATCGCCTGCGGCGTCTACGTGCTGACCGCGTGCCTGCTGTTCGGCATCAGCGCCCTCTACCACCGCGGCAACTGGTCCGCGCGCGGCGAGGCGGTGCTGCGGCGGCTCGACCACGCGAACATCTTCCTGATCATCGCGGGCACCTACACCCCGCTGACCCTGCTGCTGCTCCCCGAGTCCACCGGCCGCCCCCTGCTCTGGGCGGTCTGGGCGGCGGCCGCGGCCGGGATCGTGTTCCGGGTCTTCTGGGTCGGCGCCCCGCGCTGGCTGTACACGCCCTGCTACCTCGCGATGGGCTGGGCCGCCGTCTTCTTCCTGCCGGACTTCATGCGGGCCGGCGGCATCGCCGTCCTCGTCCTGGTGATCGTCGGCGGTCTGCTCTACAGCGTGGGCGGCGTCGTCTACGGCTTCAAGCGCCCCAACCCCTCGCCCCGCTGGTTCGGCTTCCACGAGGTCTTCCACTCCTTCACCCTCGTGGCGTTCATCGTCCACTACGTCGGCATCTCGCTGGTGGCCTACCAGCACGCCTGACGGCGACGAGCCTCGCTCGGGCATATGCCCCGTCCGGCCCCTGTGCCCGGTCCCCGGACCGGGCACAATGACCGCCATGACCCCCTCGGCCGCCCCCTCCCCGCGCCCCACCCTGCGCGAACGCAAGAAGCTCAAGACCCGCGCCGCCATCCGGAAGGCCGCCTACCAGCTCGTGGCCGAGCAGGGGTACGAGGCGACCACCCTGGAGCAGATCGCCGCCGCGGCCGAGGTCTCCCCCTCCACCGTCGCCCGCTACTTCCCGGTCAAGGAGGACATCCTCCTCAGCGACGACCAGGACGAGCTGCTGGTCGCCCGGCTGCGGGCCCGCCCGGCCGGCGAATCGCCGCTCGACTCGCTGCGCGCCGTCGTCCTCGACGCCGTCGCCGCCTCCCTGGCCGAGGAACCGTACGAGACCACGCTGCGCGCCCGGTTCGTGGTCGAGGTCCCCGCCGTCCGCGCCCGCTTCACCGAGACCACCGCCGAGACCGGCCGACTGCTGTCCGAGGCCGTCGCCGAGCGCACCGGCCGCACCCCCGACGATCTGGAGGTACGGGTCTTCACCGCGGCCGTCCTCGGGGCGATGCGCGAGGCCACGGTGCACTGGGCCGAACACGGCGGCCGCGTCGGCGACCTGGTCCCGCTCCTCGACCGGACCGTGGACCTCCTCCAGGCCGGCCTGACCCTCCGCTCCCCCGACGTCGCGCCCGGCACCTCCGCCGGCACCGGAAGCGCCGCTACCGCCGCCCCAGCGCGGCCCTGACCAGCGCCCCCGACACCGGATTGTCCGCGCAGCCCCACACCCCGTGCGGGCAGTAGTCGGTGAGGGTCTGGTACGCGGGCCGGTGCCGGGCGAACCAGTCGAGCATCCCCCGTACGTACGCCGGATCGTCCCCGTTGCGGAACAGCCCCCACTCCGGGAACGACACCGGTTTGCGGTGCTCCGCCGCGAACCGGGCGTGGAAGTCCAGTCCGTACGGCTCCGCCACCTGCTCCTCGAAGGAGAGCCCGGCCGGCTGGTCGTAGGCGTCCATGCCGATGATGTCGACCACGTCGTCGCCCGGGTAGCAGCGCGGCCACGGGATCGCGTCCCGGCCGCGGCTCGGCGTGAAGTCGAAGCGGAACCGCTGCCCCGGCACCTCCCGCAGCACCGCCACCACCCGCCGCCAGTACGCCACCCAGCTCTCCGGGTCCGGCGCGCAGCGGTGCGCGTACGTGGTGCCGTTCATCTCCCAGCCGAGCACCAGGACCGTGTCCGCCAGCCGGTGCGCCACGAGCCGCTCGCCGAGGGTACGGAAGTGCGCGTCGAACTCCCCGGCCGCGCCGCGCCGCAGCCCGTCCTGCACCTCCGCGTCGTCCAGGCCCTCCTCGCTGCGGTCGAGGAGGGGGACGTTGAGGACGAACAGCCGACCGGGCCCGGCCTGCTTCCACAGCGCCCACGGCTCGAACAGCTCGGGGTGGCCCTCGATGTTGGGCCAGCGGTCGCCGGGCAGATAGGTGTGCCCGACCCGCAGCGACGGCCCGCCCAGCCAGGCCTCCACGGCCGCGATCCGCCGTACCCCGGTCTCGTCCGAGCCGGTGAAGAAACCCGACGGCACCCCGGTCAGCCGGGCCGGCGCGCCCCACGCCGGGTCGGCGCCCTCACCGGTGTCCGCTCCGCCGCCGCGTCCCGGCCACACCCACCACACCAGCGACACGAGCAGCAGCACGACGGCGAGGATCGCGACCGGCACGGCCGGCGCGACCCGCGGAAGAGGGCGGCGGGGGCGGAGGGGGCGCACGTCAGCTGGTCCAGAAGTCCCACCAGCGGGTCAGGATCAGCATGCCGATGATCCCGATGTGCAGCAGCGGCGGCATGAACGCGAAGTCCGCGAAGAAGCCCCGCAGCGCGGCCGGCGCGGGCAACATCCCGTGCCTGACGTTGTGCGCGGTGACGTACCAGAACATGACGATCGTCGCGCACCAGGCCAGACAGCACCACAGGCAGAGCGAGTTGATCTCGTACAGCGACTGCCGCATCAGCCAGGTGCAGAAGCCGACACCGAACAGCATCCCGGCGTTCAGCCCCCGCCAGAACCAGGGGCGGTAGCGGGCGCCCGCCAGGATCCCGGCACCGACGGCGATCACGGCGGCGTACGTGACGAGGCCGAGCAGCGGGTTCGGGAAGCCGAACACCGAGGCCTGGGCGCTCTTCATGACGTTGCCGCAGGAGACGATCGGGTTGATGCTGCAGCCGGGCTGGAAGCCGGGGTCCTCGGCCAGCTTGATCTTGTCGATCGTGATGACCCAGGCGGCGAGCACCCCCGCCGCGCCCGTCACCATCAGCATCCAGGCGAAGGCCCGGCTCACCCCGGTCCCGGCGCCGCCCGCCTCCCCGCCGCTCCCGTCGTCCCGCCGGTGCCACTGCCCGGGGACCGCGCCCCCGTCCTGTAGGTCCACCGTCGCCATGGCGCCCGCTCCTCGTCCGCTCGGTTCGTTCGGTCGGTTCGTTCGGTCGGTTCGTTCGGTTCGTCGGCTCGCTTCGCCGGCTCGCTTCGCCGGCTCGCTTCGCCGGGCTCAGCCCTGGATCCGGCTCACCGGCACCATCAGATGGGCCGCGTTCCGTACGGTGTCCTGGTCGGCGACGAAGACCTTCAGGCGCGCCTCGGTGACCGGCTCCCCGGGGCGCCCGGCCGGCCACGGGGTGACCGGGACGATCAGATAGACCTGGCCGCTCTCGTGCGCCGCCGTCTCCCACTCGGCCGGGACCGGGCACTGCGCCGTCATGAACGGCAGCGTCAGGACCACGCGCTGCGCCTCGACCAGCAGATGGGCGCCGGCCCGCCGGTCCTGCGCGGTGTCCACGACCGCGCCGCCGACCGGTACGCCCATGCCGTCGAGCGCCGCCCGCAGCGCCATCACCCCGGCCTCCGGACCGTCCCGGCCGTCACCGAGCGAATACACCATCAGAAAAGGGGTGACGGGGCGGTCGCCGGCGGGGCCGATCGTCCACGCGATGACGGTCAGCGTTCCCAGCGGGCTTTCGCTGCGCGCCATGTCGAGAGCTTCGGAGGTGGTCATGAATCGGGATGCTAGGGGACGAACACCGGGGCCCCTCAGCCGAATTCACTCATTCGGCCGACATTCGCCCCGTTGGCAAATACGGCGCAACGAACCGGCGTTTTCCTCGTTATGCATACACGGCCTCCCCCTATTCTCGGCGAGGGGGACTTCGCCGACCTCAGGAGATCACTCATGATCGTCCCGCGGCTCGTTTCACGCCGCTCCGCCGTGCGCTCCCTCTTCGCGCTGTCCGTCACCGCGTTCACGGGCGGCGCGCTCGGCCGTATCGCCTCCGCCGGCTCCACAGCGCCACCGCCGCTCGTGGACCCCGTGCTCTTCGACGAGCTGTACGCGGGCCGGCGCATCCAGGGGCTGCGGGGGGCGGCCGGCGGGCCGATCGTGCTCGTCGACGGGCTGCCCCTGCATCTGATGCGCTGCGCCGACGGCGGCTGGGTCACCCCGGTCGACCACTACGAGATCTGCCCGACGCCGCTGGCGGCCACCCGCGCCGCCGTGGACGCGCTGGGCCCCTCCCGGCCGAGCCGGCTGGCCGCCGCGCACGGCGCGCACGCCTACGACCGGTCCGCGCCCCCCTCCCCGTCCGCCTCCGACCGCGGTCCGGGCGCCCGGACCGGAGGGAGCCCCCGTGGCGTACACGCGTAAGGACCAGCGCGATCTGACGAAGACGGAACGCAAGCGCTTCGTCGACGCCGTCCTCGGACTCAAGAAGTCCGGGCAGTACGACGACTTCGTCCGCTCCCACATCGACTACTACGTCGCCGACGGCGAGGGGCAGCTGCGCGTCGCGCACATGTGCCCGAGCTTCCTGCCCTGGCACCGCAAGTTCCTGCTGGAGTTCGAGCGGGCGCTGCGCACGGTCGACGAGTCGGTGACCGTGCCGTACTGGGACTGGACCCGCGACAACACCCCGGACGCCTCGGTGTGGGCCGACGACTTCCTGGGCGGCAACGGCCGTTCGAGCGACTACCAGGTCACCACCGGGCCCTTCGCGTACAAGCGCGGCCAGTGGGACATCCGCTACGGGATGACCGAACAGAGCTTCCTCAGCAGGGACTTCGGCCGTCCGCGCAATCCGCTCACGCTGCCGACGGCGGCGGACGTCGACGCGGCGCTGAAGCAGAAGGCGTACGACTCCTCGCCCTGGAACTCCACCAGCCCCTCGGGCTTCCGCAACCGCCTCGAAGGCTGGGGCGGCGGCGAGGGCAACGAGCGGTTCCGGCTGCACAACCGGGTGCACCGCTGGGTCGGCGGGCAGATGCTGGGCGGCGGCTCGGTCAACGACCCGGTGTTCTGGCTGCACCACTCGTACATCGACATGCTGTGGTCGCGCTGGCAGTCGCAGAACCCGAAGGCCGGCTATCTGCCCAAGAGCCAGCCGGCGGAGGGCGACCCGCAGCACGACAAGGTCGCGGCCCTGAACGACCCGATGGCCCCGTGGGACGTGACGCCCGCGGAGATGCTCGACCACAGCTCGATCTACCGCTACGCGTGAGCGGCGCGCCGGCCTCGGACGCGCACACGGATGTCCCCCCGGTCCGTCCGGACCGGGGGGACATCGGCGTTGTCACTGTGCCGCGCGCGCGTGCGCGGGCGGACGATCAGCCGCCGTAGCCGCCCTGGCCGTAGCCGCCGGGGGCGGCGGGCTTGGCGTCGGCGTTGATGCAGGTGTTGCCGAAGGCCGGGTTCAGCAGACCGATGACATTGATGCTGTTGCCGCACAGGTTGATCGGCACGTGGACCGGGACCTGGATGGCGTTGCCGGAGATGACACCCGGGGAACCCACGGCGGCGGCACCGGCACCGGCGTCGGCGACGGCCAGACCGGCCCCGCTGAGGGCAACGGCACCGGTGCCGGCGATGACGGCGGCAGCCTTCGCGAAGCGAGACATCAACCACTCCTTGAACGAGGAAACACGACCGCGCGAACCACGGTCACGCGTCCTTCAACGGCGCGGGCGCGAACGGGTCACGGCCATTGCCCCGAATGGTGACGGTTCGGGGAGGGTTCGAGGATGGTTCGGGGGCGGTGTGCGGCAGCGGGGGGCGGGCTCCGGGCCGGGTCCGTACGGCGGGATGGCCCGCGGATCGCCCGTGTGCCCGCCGTCGGCTACGGCGGGACGCACTGGGATCCGCGAGCCGCGGCCATGCGACAAGCCTTCTGTTGCAACGAGCGCTTTCCGTACGGGTAGCGGGAAGAATCGTCTCTGCACGGGCTTCTTCACGCCCTCTTCACCGGCCTCGACACGCCGGTTTCCGACGGTTCACGCGGGCTCCTCGGGTCCGGCCGCTCGCGACGACGCGTACGGCCCCCACCGCGGGGCGGTGAGGGCCGTACGGGAATCGGATGCCGGCGGACCGTCAGCGACGGGTACGGGACAGGCGGTTGCCGCGCAGGACCATCAGGGTGCCGCCGACGAGCAGGGTGGCGCCGAGGGCCCCGGCGCCCGCCACGACGGCGGGGTCGCTGCCGGTCTCCGGCAGGTGCGGGGGCTCGCCGTGCCCGCCGTAGCCGTCGTCGTCCCCGTAGCCGCCGGGGTGCTCCGGCTTGCCGCCGTAGCCGTCGTCGTCGCCGTAACCGCCCGGCTCGGGCTTGCCGCCGTAGCCGTCGTCGTCCCCATAACCACCGGGCTTGGGCGGCTTCGGCTTCCCGCCGTAGCCGTCGTCGTCCCCGTACCCGCCGGGCTTCGGGGGCTTGGGCTTGCCGCCGTAGCCGTCGTCGTCGCCGTACCCACTCGGCTCGGGCTTGGGCGGCTTCGGCTTCGGGTGCTCCGGCTTGCCGCCGTAGCCCTCGTCGCCGCCGTTGTCCCCGTAGTCGCTCGGGGGTTCGGGCTTGGGCGGCGGGGTGCCGTGGTCGTCGCCGTACCCCTCGTCGCCATAGCCGCCGGACTCGCGGTCCGGGGCCTGGTCACGGCCCTGGTCACGGCCTTCGTCACGGCCTTCGTCACGGCCCTGGTCACGACCCTCGTCGTGCCCCTGGTCGCGGCCTTCGTCGCGGCCGTCGTGCTTCTCCTGGCCGTCGCCCTGGCCTTGGGCCTCGTGCCGGCCCTGGGACTCGCCGTCGCCCTGGGACTCGGGCCGACCCTGCTCCTGGGAGCCCTCGGCGGCGCCGCTCTGCGGGAGGGCCGACTCGACCGCCTTGTGGCAGATCTCGGCGACGGCCGCGGCGATGCCGCCGCGCTGGGCCCCGTCGCCGCAGACCTCGGCCGGCTCGGGGAGCCGCACCGAGGCGACGGCCCCGTTCCCGGTCGTGTCCTCGGCGGCGGCCGACGCCGCGGAGTTCGCCACGAGAGCGAAACCGCCGGACAACGACAGCAGTCCGGTCACCGCCGCGGCGGTGAGCATTTTCCTGGTGATTCTGGGTCGCATACCGCTCTTCCTCTGAACACACGCCGTCCGAAATGCGTGAAGTCAGGAGGACTGTAGGGACGAGATAAGCCAACACGCCCGAAACGGCACGGCGGGGAATCCGAAAATCATTCAATCGGACGTCTCGATGAGCTCAAGAAAACGCGGCCCCGACGCCAAGTGGCGTGCGGGGCCGCGTCCGATGCGACGGGGCGGCCGGAATTCCGGCCGGTCCTCAGCCTCCCAGCGCGCCGCCGATCGGCAGCCCGCCGAGCAGCGAGGTCGCGCCCTTGCCGACCTTGTTCACCTGGGAGGCGGTGTCGGTGACGGCCTTGACCGGGGAACCGTCCGTGGTGCTGCTGAGCGCCTCCGTCGCCAGTCCGCTGCTGGTGAGCGCGCCCAGGCCACCGTCCAGGCTGGTGGGCAGCGCCGACTCCGCGGCCATCGCGGGCGCGGCCACGCCCAGGGCCATGACAGAACCGGCGACGGCCGCGGCAACCTTGGTGGGCTTCATGAAGAGGGTCCTTCCGTGTGACTGCAAGTCGCTTGCCGCACAGGGATCTTGGGATCCCGTACGTCGTTTCCTCTTCTTGTAACGAGACGTACGGCCGCCGGAAACTCCACGGCGGCGGAATTCCTCCGCACGGCACCCGAATGACGACGACGCCGGTGCGATCGAACGACCAGTCACACCACACCCAGCCCCTCCACCCCGCCCGACCCGGCCGGATCGGACATCCGGACGGCCCGCACCCCGCACACGCACACCCGTTCGCACCCCCGTCACCCCCTCGCGCCCCACCGCCACCGGGCCAGCCGTGATCGCACACGGCGACGACAGAACTACCGAGCGCCATCAATCCGTTCGAGTGAATCGCCTCGGCGCTCCGCTCACTCCGGGGGCGTACGCCGTTTCATCGGACGGCGCACGTGGTGCGCGGATCGGCACGACAGCGAGTGAAGAAGTGAACGGAAAACACAGGACACGAGGAACCCGCCGCAGAGCCGACGGGACATCCGGAGCCTCATGGACGGCACCGGGTCCGGCGCACGAAAAGAGCCGGCGCGTCGCCCCGGTCGGGGGCGGCGCGCCGGCCTCGGAAGAACAGCGATCCGGCGTACGGGATCAGGCGTTGACGCAGGTGTTGCCGAAAGCCGGGTTCAGGACGCCGACGATGTCGATCGTGTTGCCGCACAGGTTGATCGGCACGTGCAGCGGAACCTGGATGACGTTGCCGGAGATGACACCCGGGGAACCCACGGCGGCGGCACCGGCGCCGGCGTCGGCGGAGGCGATACCGGTGGCACCGGCAAGAGTGGCGGCGGCGCCGACGGACAGCACGACGGCCTTCGCGATACGGGACATGGGGAACGTCTCCTCGATTGAAATGTCACTCGGACGGCGCGGGCGGTTTCGCCCGGCATCTACCTCAACGCGCGGGGCTTTCATCGGTTGCTCTCCCAAATGGGTGACGTTCAACCGATCTTTGGGCCATAGGAGGTTCATTCGAGCCTCAGGACCGGGATACCCGCGACACGCCCAACGAGGAACCCGCCGACCGGATACGGAAGTTCGGGAACGCGGTCGGCGCATCCTCAGTATCGCCGGGCCCGGGGGTTATAACGGACAGGAACGTTGCCTCCCGTCCCGTCGCGCGTTCCCTCCTTTCGCGTGGCCGATGCCTTCCTCTCTCCCGGTCTTTACGGGTCTTCCCTTCCTTCCCTCAGCAAAGCGGAGAACCTGTATGTGGAATTCAGCGGATTCCGCCGCGCCTCCGGGCCCGGCGTCCACGGTGCCGCGGACGGCGCTCCCGGCCACCCGCCACGCCTGCGCCCACGTCCGCGTCCCGGCCCGCTGCCCCGTCCACGTTCCCGTCCCTGTTCCCGGCCCTGTTCCCGTCCCTGTCCCCGGCCGCGCGACCGTGCTCGTTTCCGCTCGCGTGACCGTCCGCGTCCGCATCGCCGAAGGCGCGTATTCCGCGTGTTCCGCGTATGCGGCGTATTCCGTGGGCTCCGTGACGGGCCCGATGAACCCCGGCATCACACCTACGGCGGCGGCACACCGGAAGGAACGCTTTCCCGTCTCCTTTCCGGTCCGGGGGTACGCATCCGAATTCTTCGATCCGCGGGGGACGCAGCGTCATGGGGCCGATCGTTTCCACATCCGCCACCACCGGCCGGGATTCCGCCGGCGCCCTGTCCGGCACGCCCGGGGGCCCTGGCGGGCGGACGCCGGGGACTGAGGTGCGCACGGACGTGCTGCACGCCGTCCAGCCCGGCGACGGCGGGGTCGCCCGGGTCGTCACCGACCTGGTCCGCGCCCAGCGCGCGGCGGGCCTGCGGGTCGCCGTGGCCTGCCCGCCCGGCACCGAACTCGCCGCCGCCGTACGGGCGGAGGGCGTCCGTACGTACGCCTGGCGGGCCGGCCGCGACCCCGGCCCGCGGCTGGTCGCCGAGACCCGCGAGCTCGGCCGGCTGATCCGTGCCCTCGCCCCCGCCCTGGTCCACGCGCACAGCGCCAAGGCCGGCCTGTGCGCCCGACTCGCCCTGCGGGGACGGATTCCGACGGTCCATCAGCCGCACGCCTGGTCCTTCGAGGCGGTCACCGGCGTCACCGCCGCGCTGGCCCGCGGCTGGGAACGCTGGGCCGCCGCCCGGTGGACGGCGCGGCTGGTCTGCGTGAGCGAGGCCGAGCGCCGTACGGGCGAGGCGGCGGGCGTCCGCGCGCCCTGGACCGTCATCCGCAACGGGGTGGACACCGGCCGCTTCACTCCCGGCGCGCCCGAGGGCCCGGCCGCCCTGGACACCGTCGGCGGACCCCTCGTCGTCTGCGTCGGGCGGCTGTGCCGGCAGAAGGGGCAGGACGTGCTGCTCGCCGCCTGGCCCGCGGTGACCGCGGCGGTGCCCGGCGCGCGGCTCGTCCTGGTCGGGGACGGGCCGGACGCGGCGCGGCTGCGGGCCGCCGCCGGGCCGTCCGTACGGTTCACCGGCGCGGTGGCCGACCCCGTGCCCTGGTACCGGGCCGCCGACCTGGTCGTCCTGCCGTCCCGTTGGGAGGGCATGGCGCTCGCGCCGCTGGAGGCGATGGCCTGCGGCCGGCCCGTGGTGCTCGGCGATGTCGCCGGGGCGCGCGAGAGCCTGCCGCCCGGCCACGCGGCGCCGTGTCTGGTCCCGCCCGGCGACCCGGCCGCGCTCGCCGCCGCGCTCGGCCGGCTGCTCGCCCGGCCCGCGCTGCGGCAGACGCTGGGCCGGGAGGCCCGCGAGCACGTACTCAGCAGATTCGATGTGCGGCGCACCGGCGCGGCCGTCGCGGAGCTCTACCGCGAACTGGCCGGAGTGCGGGGCACGGAGCACAGAGAGCCGATGGCGCAGTGACGACGGAAAGCACCAGCATCCCTTCTTCTCCGGGCTCCCGGCCGGCTGCGGGCCGGTTCCCGTACGGGTCCGCCCTCGCCGCGCCGCGCGGTGCCGCCGGCCGGCGGCCGGTGCTGCCGCCGCGCCGCCCGGCGCGCCCGCGGCGCGCCGCCGCGCCCCTGGTCGCGGCCGACGCGGCCGCCGTCCTGCTCGCGGTGGCCGTGCTGTCGGCGGCGCACCGGCGCTGGGAGGTGCCGCTGTTCGTGGCCGCCTTCGTCATGCTGCTCGACGGCCGGGCCGGGCTCTACCGGCCGTCGGCGGGTGCACGCGGCGGGGTCCTCGACGAGCTGCCCGCGCTCGCGGCCCGCGCCGGGGTCGCCTGGTGCGGGACGGCGGCGGCGGTCGCCGCGTACGCCCCCGGGATGGCGATCGCCCCGCTCCGGCTCGGCGCCGCGTACGGCACGCACGTCCTCGTGGTGACCGTGGCACGCGGGCTCGTGCACGCGCGGCGGCGGCGGATGGCGCGGGAGCGGCCGCGCTCCGCGCTGGTCGTCGGCGCGCCGGGCGCGGCCCGCCGGTTCGCGGCGGCGCTCGCGCAGCACCCGGAGTACGGCATCCGGCCGGTCGGGATCGTCGGCACCCGGCACGACGGCGCCGGACCCGACGGGGAGCGCGGTCTGCCGGTGCTGACCTCGGCGGAGGAGATCCACCGGGCGGTCATCCAGAACACCGTGCGCGACGCCGTGTTCCTGTCCGACGACGCGGGGCTGCTGACGCTGTTCCAGCACTTCGGCTGCGTCACCTGGCGGGTCGGCCGCACTCCGTCGGGCGCGACGGCTGCCGGGGCGATGAACGGCCACCTCTGGGGGTACGGCTGCCGGCGGCTGCTGCCGGCGGCCGAACGGCGCGGGCTCACCGCCAAGCGGGCCCTCGACGTGGCGCTCGCCGGGCCCGCGCTGGCGTTCGCGCTGCCGGTGCTGCTGCTGTGCGCGCTGGCGGTGCGGCTCTCGGACGGCCCCGGGGTGCTGTTCCGGCAGGAGCGGGTGGGGCAGCACGGCCGGCTGTTCACGCTGCTGAAGTTCCGTACGCTGCGGCCGTCCGACGAGACGGAGGCGGCGACCCGCTGGAGCGTGGCCCACGACCGCCGGATGAGCGCGGCCGGGCAGTTCCTGCGCAAGACCTCGCTGGACGAGCTGCCGCAGCTGTGGAACGTGCTGCGCGGGGACATGAGCCTGGTCGGCCCGCGGCCCGAACGCCCGCATTTCGTCGCGCAGTTCAGCCGGGTGCACGCGGGGTACGCGGCCCGGCACCGGATGCCGGTGGGGCTGACCGGGCTGGCCCAGGTGCACGGGCTGCGCGGCGACACCTCGATCGAGGACCGCTGCCGCTTCGACAACCACTACATCGACCACTGGTCGCTCTGGCAGGACGTGTGCATCCTGCTGCGCACGGCGGCCGAACTCGTGCGACCGACGGGAAGCTGACCGATGACGACAGCGGCGGTGGACCCGGGTGTGGTGGCCTCGGGTGCGGGCCTCGGCACGGGTGCCGGCACGGACGCGGGTGCGGCGGGTACAGCGGGTGCGGACGCGGACGCGGGCTTCGGGGTACGGGAGGGGGCGCGCCGGGCCGTACGGCTCGCGCCGGTCCTCGCCGTGATCGCCCTGCTCCTCGTGCCGGGCGGCGGCGGGGCCGGGTCGCAGGGCGGGACGGGCGGCACCGGCACGGTCGCCGACGCCGCGTCGGGGCTGCTGGTCCTCGTCTGCCTGGTGCGGGCGGTACGGAGCGGGGCGCGGCCCCTGACCCGTACGGCCGCCGTGGTGCTCGGCCTGCCGGTGCTCGGCGTGTGTCTGGCGGCCGTCACCTCGAACGACCCGGGCGCGAGCCTGCCCGGCGTCGCCCGCTACCTCCAGATCTTCGTGCTGGTCCCGGCCGCGGTCCTGCTGTCGGTCCGCGACCGGCGGGACTTCGCCGTGCTGGCGTGGGCGCTGGTGGGGCTCGGGCTCGCCGAGGGCGCGGTGGGGGTCGCGCAGTACGCGACCGGCACCGGCGCCTCGTACCAGGGCGAGGACGTGCGGGCCGTCGGCACCTTCGGCGCGACCGATGTGATGGGCATGGCGACCGTGGTGGCGTACGGCCTGGTCGCCGCCACCGGGCTCGCGCTCGGCGGCCGGCCCGGGCGGGCCCGGACGGCGGCGGTGGCGTGCGCGGTGCTGCTGTGCGTCCCGCTGGTGCTGTCCTTCAGCCGGGGCGCGTGGATCGCGACGGTGGCGACCTGCGGGATCCAGCTGCTGCTCGCGGGCGTACGGCGGGCGGCGCGGGTGGCGGCGGTCGTGGCCGCGCTCGGGGTCGTCCTGGTCGGCGGGTTCGGGGTCGGCTCGGCCATGGTCGAGGAGCGGGTCGCGAGCATCACGCGGGTCGCGGCGGCGCCCGACCAGTCGGTGACCGACCGGTACACGCTGTGGGCGGCGGCCGGGCGCATGTGGCGCGAGGAGCCGCTGACCGGCGTCGGCCTGAAGGAGTTCCCCGCCTACCGGGACGCGCACGCCTCACTGGCCCTGTCCTCCGGCAGCGACACGGCGGGCGCGGGCGCGGCCTTCACACGGCAGCCGCTGCTGTCCCCGCACAACATGTATCTGCTGGTCCTCGGCGAGCAGGGACTGATCGGGCTGCTCGCCCTCGCGGGCGGCTGGGCGGCGCTGCTGGCCGCCGCCCTCCGGCGGGGGTGGGGGCGGAGCCGGGCACGGCCTGTCCCCGGCTGCGCGCTGGTGGCGACGGGGCTGCTCGTCTGGCAGCTCGTCGACTTCTGTTACGCGGACATCGGCGGGCCCTCGACGGTCCTCGTGTCGGTCGTCCTCGGGCTCGCGGCCTGGTGGTCACTGACGGAGGTGCGCCGTGCTTGACCCCTGGTCGGATGCCGCGCAGGCCCCGACGGACGCGTCCGCGCCGACGCCCGGACGGCGGTCCGCGGCCGACGCGGACGCTCCCGCGGCGGGCTCCGCGGCCTGGACCGTCTTCGAGACGGACGCGGTGTGCGGACTGCCGCCGGCCGGGGACGCGTGGGTGCCGTTCACGCCGGGTGATCCGGGCGGGCCCGGCGCCGATCCGTGGCGGCCGGGCGGACCGACCGACGCACGGCCCGGAATGTCCACGGTCACGAAGGATTCCGGGGCGGGGAAGACACCTGAGGCCGGTGTGAAGCCCGAGGCGGGCGGGGCGTCCCGGCGCGGGGCGGCCTGGGCGCCGCCCGGGGGTTCCTGATGCGGGCCGCGTTCGTGACGGCGGCGCTCACCGCCGTCGGCGCGGTGCTGGGGCTCCTGCGGGACCAGATCCTGGCCCGGTACTTCGGCGCCGGGGCGGAGACGGACGCGTTCCTGGTGGCGTGGACGGTGCCGGAGTTCGCCTCGACGCTCCTGATCGAGGACGCGATGGCGCTGATCCTGGTGCCCGCGTTCGCGCGGGCGCTGGCCCGCCGGGGCGCGGGGGCGGAGCCCGGCGAGACGCCGCTCGCGGACCCCGTACGTGCCCTCGTCCGGCACACGATGCCCCGGCTGGTCGTGACGGTCGCCGCCGTCGCCGCGCTGCTCGTGGCGGGCGCGCCGGAGCTGGTGGACCTGCTGGCGCCCGGTCTGCCCGACCCGGCGCTCGCGGTGGACTGCACGCGCCTGACGGCGACGTGCGTGCTGTCGTTCGCGCTCGCCGGATACTGCTCGGCGGCGCTGCGGGCGCACGGTTCGTTCCTGGCGCCGGCCGCGATCTACGTGGCGTACAACGTGGGCATCATCGGCACGACCCTCGTGCTGCGCGAGCCGTTCGGGGTGCGCGCGGCGGCGGCCGGGGTCGCGGCCGGCGCGGTGCTGATGGTGCTGATCCAAGCCCCTTCTCTCGTACGGGAGTTGCGCGGGCGGTCGACTCCTTCGGCGTCGCGCCCGGCGACGGACGGACCGGTGACGGACGGGCCCGTGGCGGACGGGCCCGTGGCGGACGGACCGGTGGCGGGCGACGGCGGGACACTGCTGGCCCTGGGGATGATCGCGCCGGTCGTCGTGTTCGCGCTGACGCGTCAGTCGCAGACGCTGATCGAGCGTTTCCTCGCCTCGCCACTGCCCGCCGGCGCCATCTCGCATCTCAACTACGCGCAAAAGGTCGCGCAGATGCCGATGACCGTCTCGCTGATACTGTGCACGGTCAGTTTCCCGGTGGTGGCCCGCACCCTCGCCGCCGGAGACACGGAGGCGGCCCGCCGCCGGGTCGAGCGCGATCTGCTGCTCGCCGCGGTCGCCGTTCTCGTCGGCGCGTCGACGGTGATCGCCGCCGCACCGCAGATCGTGGAACTCCTCTTCCAGCGCGGCGCGTTCGACGCCGCCGACACCGCCGCCACGGCCGGGGTCATGCGGGTGTACACGCTCGGGCTGCTCGGCCAGACGATGGTCGGCGCCCTGGTCCGCTGCTACTTCTCCGCCGCCCGCCCGCTCTGGTACCCGGCCGCCGCCATGGGCTGCGGGCTGTCCGCCACCGCCGTCGCGGGGGCGGCGGGCGCGCAGCTGTGGGGTGCCGCCGGGATCGCGGGCGCCAACGCGCTCGGGATCACCGTGACCGCCGTGATGCTGCTGTGCGGGGCGCGCCGCCAGGCCGTGCCGATCGACGTCCGGCGGCTCGGCGAGGGCCTGTTGCGGCTCGCGACCGCCGGGGCGTGGGCGACCGGCGCGGGCTGGCTGTGCGCGCGGCCGGTCACCCCGCCCCTGCTCGCCACCGCCGTCGCGGCGCTGGTGGTCACGGGCGTGTTCCTGCTGTTCGTGGCGTGCGCCGCCACGGCCCCCGGCATCCCCCTGCTCCCCCGACCCCGTTCCCGTTCCCGTGCCGAGTCCCCGCGCAAGCCCCGTTCCCTGTCCCCGCCCCGTTCCCGCTCCCGTGCCGCACGTGGATCCCGTACCGCCCGTACCTCTCCGCGAAGGACCCCCCATGCCCGCGCCCGCCGCGCTGCGCCGCCTGCTGCCGACCCCGCCCCTGTGGATCGCGATGTACCACTCGGTCGCGGACCCGTCCGATGACCCGTACCGCGTGACCGTCTCCCCCGCCCGCCTCGGCCGCCAGCTGCGCTGGCTGGCCGACCGGGGCCTGACCGGGGTGTCCGTACGGGAACTGCTCGCGGCCACCGCGGAGGCGCGGGCGGCCGGCATGGTCGGACTGACCTTCGACGACGGGTACACGGACTTCCTGGACGCGGCGGTGCCGCTGCTGCACCGGTACGGCTTCACGGCGACCGTGTACGTGCTGCCCGGGCGGCTCGGCGGCGACAACGCCTGGGACCCTCTCGGCCCGCGCAAGCCGCTGCTCGACGCGGACGGCATCCGGCGGGCGGCGGCGGCCGGCATGGAGATCGGCTCGCACGGCCTGCGCCATGTGGACCTCACCCGCGCCGACGACGCCACGCTCGACGCCGAGATCCGGCACAGCCGGGAGCTGATCGAGGAGATCACCGGCACGGCGGCGGAAGGGTTCTGCTACCCGTACGGGGCGGTCGACCCGCGCGTCGTCCGGGCCGTCGGCCGAGCCGGATACCGCTACGCCTGCGCGATCGACCCGGGCCCGCTGAGCGGCCCCTACACCCTGCCCCGGGTGCACGTCGGCGAGGCGGACACGGCCTGGCGGCTCACCGCGAAGCGGGTGCTGCACCCGCTGCGGCGGCGTCGGCCCGCAGGCCCGCTGCCCGTCCAGAGCGGGCCGGAGCGGGTGACCGTCTCATGAGTGAAACAGCCCGCCCCCACCGGGACTTGAAGGTCCTGCATGTCATCACCGGGCTCGGCGTCGGCGGCGCCGAGCAGCAACTCCGGCTTTTGCTCCGGTACTTGCCGGTGCGGGGCCGGGTGGTGACGCTCACCAACCCGGGTCCGGTCGCCGACGGCATCGAGGCGGACGGCACCCCCGTCACCCATCTCGGCATGACCGGCAACCGCGACGTCGGCGCGCTGCCCCGCCTCACCCGGCTGATCCGGCAGGGCCGTTACGACATCGTGCACACCCATCTGTACCGGGCGTGCGTGTACGGCAGGCCGGCCGCCCGGCTCGCCGGGGTGCGGTCCGTCGTCGCGACCGAGCACTCGCTGGGCGACGCCCAGATCGAGGGCCGGCCGCTGTCCGCCGGGACCCGGGCGCTGTACCTGGCGACGGAGCGGCTCGGCACCTCCACCGTCGCCGTCTCGCCGAGCGTGGCCCGGCGGCTCGCGGACTGGGGCGTGGCGCCCTCCCGGATCCGGGTCGTCCCGAACGGCATCGAGGCGGCCCGCTTCGCCTTCGACCCGCTCGCGCGGGCCCGGGCACGGTCGCTGCTCGGGCTGCCCGTGGACGCGTTCGTGGTCGGCGGGGTGGGACGGCTGGTGGCCGGGAAGCGGTTCGACCGGCTCGTACGGGCGGTGGCGGCGGTCCCGGAGGCCCGGCTGCTGCTCGTCGGCGAGGGCGAGCGGCGGACCGAGCTGCTGCGGATCGCCGCGGAGTGCGGGGCGGCCGGGCGGGTGCTCCTGACCGGCGCAGTACCGGATCCGCCCGAGCGCGGCGCGGACCGGAGGCCCGATCTGCCGTCGCTGCTGGCAGCGATGGACCTGTTCGTGTCGGCCTCCCCCGACGAGGCGTTCGGGCTCGCGGTCGTCGAGGCGCTGGCGGCGGGGCTGCCGGTCCGGTACGCGGCCTGCCCGGCGCTCGACGACCTGCCGCCGGACGCGGTACCGGCGGCCCGGCGTGTCGGCTCGTCCGTGGCCGAACTCACCGCCGCGGTCAAGGACTTCGCCCGACAGCGGGCGGCCGGCCGGTCCGAGCGGCCGGCGCCGCCCGAGGCGGTCCACCGCTACGACATCGCGCACAGCGCGGAGCAGTTGCTGTCCCTCTACCAGCGGGCCGCGCACGGCCCGGCCCTTCCGTGAAGCGAGAGCAGATCCATGAGCAGTACGCCCGGTACGCCGAGTACTCCCCGCACGAGCACCACGAGCACCACGAGCACCACGAGCACCACGAGCACCACGACCAGCACGCCCAGCACGCCCAGGACCCGTACGCTCTCCCTCGCCCGCTGGATGGTGCTGCCCGCCGCCGTCCTGGCGGGCGCGGCGGCCGGCGGCGGCTACGGCGTCGTGAAGACCCCGCAGTACGCGGCGACCAGCTACGTCGTCGTCGTGCCGGGCGAGAAGACTGATCCGGCGGCGGCGCTCGGCTTCGCCCAGGCGTACGGGCGGGTGGCCACGGACCTCGCGGTGAGCGGTGACGCGCAGCTGTGGGCGGGGGTCTCGGCCGGGACGCTGCGCTCCAGTGTCCAGGCGGCGACCTCGCCGGACGCGCCGATGATCTCGATCACCGCGCGGTCGTCGAAGCCGGCGAAGGCGGTGGCGATGGCGGACGGGGTGGCCCGGTCGCTGGTCCTCGACAGCGCGCACGCGGCCGCCGACACGGGAGTGAAGGTCGTCGAGTTCGCGCGGGCGACGAAGCCGGTCTCGCCGGTGTCGCCGTCGGCGCGGCTCGCGGCGCTGGTCGGGGCGTGCGCGGGCGGACTGCTCGGCGGCCTCGGGCTGCTCGTCCGGCCGAGGCGGAAGGCGCGCGACACCGTCCGGGGCGGGCCGTCGGCGACGGCCCCGGCGTCCGTTCCGGCACCCGCCTCCTCCCCGTCCCCGACCACCACCCCGGCCCCGGCCCCGGCCTTGGCCCTCCAGCAGCCCGAACCGGAGAAGGTATGAGAACAACGGACGGCCGGGGCCTGCGGGCCGAAGTCTGCCGGAACCCGGGCGTGTTCCGGCTACTCGGCCCCGAGTGGGCGGATCTGTACGGGCGTTGCGCGACGGCGACCCCCTTCCAGTCGCACGCGTGGCTGCACTCCTGGTGGCTGTCGTACGGGCGGCCGCGCACGCTGCGGGTGATCCTCGTCCGGCGTGCCGACGGCACCCTGGTCGCCGCCGCGCCGCTGATGCGGTCGGCGGGCCCCTTCTCGAAGCTGACCCAACTGGGCGGTGCCATCACGGACTTCACCGACGTCCTGGTCGACGACAGCTGCCCGGAGGCGGTGCCCGTGCTGGCCGCCGCGATCGCCCGGGTGGCGCGCGGCACGGTGCTCGACCTGCGGGAGGTACGGCCCGGGGCGGCGGCCGAGCGGCTCTACGCGGCCTGGACCGGGCCCCGGCGGCGCCTGCCGGACTCGGACTGCCTGGAGCTGCCCGCCGTACCGATGGAGGATCTGCTGGAACGGATCCCGTCGGGCAAGGCGCAGCGGATGCGGGCGAAGTTCCGGAAGCTGGACGCCCTCGGCATCGACGCGCGCGTGGTGCCCGCCCCCGAGGTCCCGGCCGCCCTCGACCGGCTGCTCGCCCTCCACCGGCTCCAGTGGCAGGGACGGGGGGTGACCGCCGAGCACACGAGCGGACGGTTCGCCCGGCATCTGGCGCGGGCGGTGCGGCCGATGGTCGAGCGCGGGGACGCGATGGTGACCGAGTTCCGGCTGGACGGGGCCGTGGTGTGCGCGGACCTCACCCTCGTCTCGCCGCGTCTGGCGGGCGGCTATCTGTACGGCGCCGACCCGGCGCTGCGGGCCCGCAAGGTCGACGTGGCCGCGATGCTGCTGCGCCACGGCGCGCGGGAGACCAGCGGGCACGGCCGGGCCACGCTGAGCATGCTGCGCGGCACCGAACCGTACAAGCATCACTGGCGCCCCGAGACCGTGCCCAACCGCCGCTTGATGCTGGCGGGCCCGGCGGCGCGCCCGCTGCTGTGGGCCCGGGTGGGCGCGGCGCTCGGGCGGCGCTGGGCGGCGCGGCAGGCGCGGGAACGGGAGTGGCTGGGCCGGGCGGTCCGGCGGGCGGGGCTAGGCGGCGCCTGAGCCCCGCCCGGCCGCGGCTAGGGCCTTTCTTTTGGGTCAGGCTGGATCAGGGAGCGGGGTCCGGTGCGGGTGATCGCAAGGCGGAGGAGGGAGACAACGCGGTGGGGGTACCTCCCGTGCCCGAAGGGCTACGGGGGAGTTGGCGACTGACGACAACTTGGCGAGCGCGCGTGCCGGGGCACGCGAGCCCAGCAAGATCCAAAAGAAAGGCCCTACGACTGCGGGGTCCCCGCGGTTGCGGCGGGTGCCGGGGACGGAGCGGGTGTCCGGACCGGAGCGGGTGTCCGGACCGGGGCGGGCTTCGCCGGCTCGGCCTCGTACAGCATCTGCTGGAAGACCCGCGAGGACCGCGGGTTGGCGCCGCACTGCCAGACGCCGTGCGGGCAGTAGTCGGTGATCGTGTGGTACACCGGCCGGTGCCGGGCCATCCACTCCAGCATGCTCCGCATGTACGCGGGGTTGTCCCCGTTCCGGAACAGGCCCCACTCCGGGTAGGAGACCGGCTTGCCGTGCAGGGCCGCGAAGTCGACCTGCGCCCGCAGCCCGTACGGCTCGTTCACGTGCTCGTCGAAGCGCGAGCCGGCCGGCTGGTCGTAGGAGTCCATGCCGATGACGTCGACGACGTCGTCCCCGGGGTAGCACGCGGTCCAGGGGATGGCGTCGAGGCCGCGGCTCGGCGTGAAGTCGAAGCGGAACCTCTGCCCCGGCACGGCGCGCATCGCCGTCACGGCCCGCTTCCAGTACCGCTTCCACGCGGTCGGGTCGGGCGCGCAACGGTGGGCGTACGTCGTGCCGTTCATCTCCCAGCCGAGGACGATCTCGGTGTCCGGGGCGCCCAGCGCGACCAGGCGCCCCGCCAGCGTACGGAAGTGGTCGTCGTAGTACCCGGCGGCGCCCCACTGGAGCCGGCGGCGCACGTCATCGTCGCTGACGGCCGTCTCGCTGGCGTCCAGCATCGGCACGTTGAGGACGAGCAGCCGGCCGGCGCCGCGGGCGCGCCAGCCCGCCCAGGGGGCGAGGAGCGCGGGCGGGCCCTCGATGCCGGTCCAGTGGTCGCCGGGCAGGTACGTGTGGGCGACCCGCAGCGCGCGGCCGCCGAGCCAGTCCCCGAGCCGGTCGAGCCGGGCCACTCCGGCCGGCCCGGACTCCAGGAACGCGCCCATGGAGCCGGCCGGGTCCGCCCGGGGCGCCGGGGCCGCGGGCGCAGCCGGGACGGATGCCGGAGCAGGAGCAGGGGTCCCGGAGGACGCCGGGACGGGCGTCGAGGGGGCAGGCGCCGGGCCGGGCGCGGGGGTGGCGTATCCGGCGGCCGGAGGCGACAGCGTGAGAGGGCACGCGGCGAGCAGGACGGCGGTGAGCACCCCCGACCGCCACCCGCCCGGATTCCTGCGCTTCCGATGGGGCATGGAGTTCCTTCCCGCGTTCCCCCGTACGCGATATGACGAGACGTCAGTGAGAAGTGAAGGGGCCCTGGGGCATCCGGACCCGTACATCGAAGAGGCCGGCCCCGGGGAGCACGGTGGACACTCCCCGGAGCCGGCCTCCTTCCGGCGCGGACGTCAGCTGTTGATGCAGATGTTGCCGCCGGCCGGGTTCAGGAGGGCGAGGATGTCGACGGTGTTGCCACAGACGTTGGCCTGGAGGTGGATCGGGACCTGGATGACATTGCCCGACAGGACGCCCGGCGAGCCGACGGCCACGCCCTCCGCCTCCGCGTCGGCCATCGCCGGAGCGGCGGCGCCCAGGGCCAGCAGCAGACCCGCGACGGCCACGGCGGCCTTCTTGCACTTCATTTCTTCTGATCCTTTCCGCGGCGGAAGAGAATGCACGGATTTCGTGCCGCACGGGCGCACGACGTGCCCCCGCCTTCCGCCACACGATTCCTCACGACCTTTCCACCGCGGGGAAGGTCCGCCACGCACCGACCGGCACATTCACTCTATTGACCGGTCGAATTCCCCCGTCGATGCGGCCAGATAGGTGCTCTCGCGAGCCGCTCCCACTCCCGGTCCGGAACGCCGGGCACCGCCCGTCCGGACTCGGCCCATTGCCGGGCCAGGGAGGTGTAGAGGGGCAGCTGCTCTGGGGGGACGACCGGCGGATCCGCCCTGTGCCGGCTCTTCGGAATGAAGGCCATCCGCTCCCATTTCCCGGGATCGGGCGCCATTTTCGGCTCCTTCCGCTGAGGTTCGGGCATCATGGCACAGCCGCCACGGGAGGGTGATTCGAACATTGCATGTCGCGTGGCGTATCTATGTGCGAGAACGACCGATTTAACGTTTCTCCCATGAGATTTCCCGGCGCGCGCCCCCGTATCCACCCCGACACCCATACGCACACCTGTCCGCCGCCACGTCCGCCCACCCGGAGAAGACGGCTGCTGCTCCTCACCACGGCCCTCGTCACGCTCGGCACGGGCGGCGCCATCGCCGCCGCACCGCCCGGTCTGCCGGCCCCGGAGGAGGGGCTGAACCTGCTCGTGGTCGGCGTCGACTCCCGCGCCGGGCTGACCGACGACGAGAAGGAGCGCTACCGCCTCGGCCACAGCGAGTGCGCCTGCACCGACGTGATGATGCTGATGCACGTCTCGGCGGCCGGTGACCGGGTGAGCGTGGTGAGCCTGCCGCGCGACTCCCTCGCGCGATTCCCGTCCGGGCACACCGACCGGAGCACCGGCGAGACGCACTCCGCCCACCCGGCGAAGATCAACAACGCCTGGAAGGAAGGCGGTCCGGCCTTCACGATCCGGACCGTCGAGGCGATGACCGACCTCCCCGTGCACCGCTACCTCGAAGTCGACTTCCGCCGCTTCATGGACACGGTCGACGCCGTCGACGGGGGCGTCCCGGTCTGCACCCCGACCCGGCTCAAGGACCCGGTCACCGGCCTCGACCTGGCCCCCGGCACCACGGCCCTGCGGGGCGGCGAGGCCCTCCAGTACGTCCGGTCGCGGCGCGCGGACGGCAAGATGGACTTCGGCCGCATCCAGAAGCAGCAGAAGTTCCTCGCCAACCTGCACCACACCCTGCGCGGCGGGCTGCTCAACAGCCCCGACGCGCTGCGCGCCCTCGCCACCACCCTGCGCGGCACGGGACAGGGCGAGCGCGGCGTCTCGGTGACCGAACTGGTCGAGCTGGCAGGCCGGTTGAAGGACCTGCCGCCGTCCCGCACCGAGTTCGCGGTCGTGCCGGTACGCGGCTTCAACCCCGACATCGAGGGGGTCGGCTCCACCCTCGCCTGGGACGAGCGGCAGGCCGGCGAGGTCTTCGCGGCCCTGCGCGCCGACCGCCCCCTCCCGCGCCTCGCGCCCGCCGCCCCGAGTGACATTCCGCAGGGCCTCGGCGAGTACCGGCCGGTCGAGGGCGGTGCGCTGCTGTGCGCGTAGCGCCGTAAAACCGCCGTGGTCCCTAGCGGAGCCCGCGGTCCAGCTCCAGCGCGTCCGTCACCGGCGCCTCGCACACGAAGTGGCGGCAGACGTAGGCGGCGGCCCGGCCGTCGACCAGCGGGCGGTCGCGCAGCAGTGGGAACTCGTCGCCGCCGGGCCGCCCGGCGGCGAGGACCGCGCCGGGCGCGCCGGCCCGCAGGGCGGTCCGGCGCAGCTCGCGGAAGTCCTCGTCCTCGGGGTCGCCGACGACGGCGATCTCGCGCGGCCCGTCGCGCAGCGCCTCGGCGGCGGCCAGCCCCCAGCCGATGAACCGGGGCGCGCGCGGCCCCAGCGCCTTGACCACGCCCAGGGCCTCCTCGGCGGCGGCACGGTGCGCGGCCGATCCGGTGTGCGCCGCGTACGTGAGAAGCGCACTGGCCGCCGCGGTCCAGCCGGACGGGTTGGCGTTGTCGGTGGGGTCCTGCGGGCGGCGGATCAGCTTCTCGGCGTCGTGGGCGGTGTCGTAGAGCGCGCCGCCCTCGCCCCGGAACTGGTCCAGGACGATGTCGAGCAGCAGCCCGGCGAACTCCAGCCACACACCCTCGCCGGTCACGGACGCGAGCGCCAGGAAGCCCTCGGCGACGTCGCCGTAGTCCTCCAGGACCCCGGCGTTGGCGCCCACGCGGCCGTCCTTGGAGGTACGGGCGAGACGGGCGCCGTCGTCGAGGTGCAGCCGGACCAGCAGGTCGGCGGCCTCGGTGGCGCGCTCGACCAGGTCGGGGCGGTCGAGCAGGGCACCGGTCTCGGCGAGGGCGGCGATGGCGAGGCCGTTCCAGGCGGCGACGATCTTGTCGTCGCGGCCGGGGCGCGCGCGTTCGGCGCGCGCCGCGAGCAGCCGTTCCCGGATGCCCGCGATCCGCCCGGCGTCGGCGACGCCCGCGTCCTGCGGGAGCTGGAGCACGGAGCTGCCGTGCTCGAAGGTGCCCTCGTCGGTGACGCCGAAGTGGCGGGCGGCGTACGCGGCGTCGTCCTCGCCGAGCACGTCCGCGAGCTGCTCCGGCGTCCACACGTAAAAGGCGCCCTCGACGTGCCGGCCGGTGCCGTCGTCCGAGTCGGCGTCGAGCGCGGAGGCGAACCCGCCCTCGGGGGTGCGCAGTTCGCCGACCATGAAGTCGGCGGTCTCCAGGGCGACCCGGCGGGCCAGATCGCTGCCGGTGGTCCGCCACAGGTGCGCGTACACCCGGCACAGCAGCGCGTTGTCGTACAGCATCTTCTCGAAGTGCGGCACGGTCCAGGAGCGGCCCACGGCATAGCGGGCGAAGCCGCCGCCGAGCTGGTCGTAGATGCCGCCGCGGGCCATCGCCTCGCAGGTGTCCGTCACCATCTGCAGGGCGCCCTCGGCGCCGGTGCGGGCGTGGTGGCGGAGCAGGAACTCCAGCGCCATCGACGGCGGGAACTTGGGCGCGCCGCCGAAGCCGCCGTTCCGGGGGTCGTACTCGCGGGTCAGCCCGAGCAGCGCCTGCCCGAGCTCCGCGTCGCCGGGGGCGCCGTCGCCGCCGTACGCGAGGGAGCGCTCCGCGAGATCCTTGACGATCTTCCCGGCGACCTCGCCGACCTCGTCGCGCCGCTCGGTCCACGCCCGGGCCACCCCGTCGAGGACGTCGGTGAACGACGGCATCCCGTGCCGGGCCTCGGGCGGGAAGTAGGTGCCGAAGTAGAACGGCTCGGCGTCCGGGGTCAGGAACACGGTCATGGGCCAGCCGCCCTGCCCGGTGGCGGCCTGCACGGCCTCCATATAGACGGCGTCGACATCGGGCCGCTCCTCGCGGTCGACCTTGACGGCCACGAAGCGCTCGTTGATGAGCGCGGCGGTGGCGTCGTCCGCGAAGGACTCGTCGGCCATCACATGACACCAGTGACAGGAGCTGTACCCGACGCTGAGCAGCACCGGCACGGCACGGCGCCGCGCCTCGGCGAACGCCTCGTCCGACCAGGGCCACCAGTCGACCGGGTTGCCGGCGTGCTGGAGGAGGTAAGGGGACGTCTCTTGGGCCAGTCTGTTCGGCATGCTCCCCATCCTCGCGTACGCTCCCCGGCCCCGCCCACGCGCCGCGGAAGCCTGTACGGGTCGACGTGTTGCCGTGTGCGTGGTCGTGTCGGAACGGCGGGCGGCCCCGGCCCCGCGCCGTGTGGGCGTGGGGCCGGGGCCGCCGTGCGGGGGCGTGTGGATCAGCCGCCGATGTTGCCGTTCTGCGCGAGGACCTCGCCCAGGATGTGCGACAGCGCGTCGTCGCCCTTCTGCTGCACGGAGTTCTGGGTGCAGGTCTGGCCCGAGACCGGGTTGCCGAGGAGGTCCTGAGCGGCGACCGGGATGGCGATGACGCCGATCGGCACCTGGGCCTGGAGCTTCTGGATGTCGAAGCAGTTCAGGACGCCGCCGTTGACGAGACCGAAGTTCGGGCTCATGTAGCCACCGGTGGTGTTGGCGCCGATGGACTGCGTGGACGTGTTGCCGATGATGTTGGCGGTGCCGCCGTCGTTTCCGGCCGCCATCGCCGTGGTCGCGGACATGCCGGCGACGGTCGCCGCGACAGCAGCAGTTGCAAGAACCTTCTTGATCACGAGTCTTCCTTCTTGAGCTCGGTGGCCCGGAACTGCTTCGTGGACCGAAGCGTGACTGACTGCTTCGTGGACCGAAGCGTCCTGATCAACTGCCTCAAGAAGGATTGGTTCCGCCGCGTCACTCGGATGCGCTATTCAGCACATGAACGCCACCGGACGGAGACTCGACGGTCAGCCGTTCGGGTGCGGGCCGCGCAGGTCGGGGGCGTACCGCCGCCGGCGTGCGAAGAAACGGCCGGGCGCCCCCGCGCGCCGCGCACGCCTCGTACTCCTCGCACGAGGGTCGCGCGCACCTCGCGTGGCGCCCCGTGCGGACGGCCTGTCGGTACGGACGACCGGCCGTCCGCACGGCAGGCCACGCGGAAGCGGGCCCCGGCGGGTGGTGCCGGGGCCCGGGAAAACGCGGAGGCTACTTCCCCGCCGTCCCGCCGGCCGGAGTGCCGGCCGGGGCTGCGCCCGCCGCGGCCGCGTCCGGCGCCTCGGCGAAGTCCACCTTGCCCATGTGGCGGTTCATCGACTTCATCAGGCCCCAGACCGCGACGGCCAGGACCGCGAAGACGACGAACCCGAGGACGCCGGGAGTCACCTTGCTTTGGTCCAGGTCCTTCGCCGCCAGGGGGACGATCTGGGTCAGTACCAGGTGTGCGCTCATGTCAGTCATTGTCGCGGATGCCCGCGAAGAGGTCGCTCTCGGGGAGGGCGGTGTCGACGAAAGACTTGCTGAGCTCGTATTCCTCCGTCGGCCAGACCTCCTTCTGGATCTCCATGGGCACCCGGAACCATCCGCCGTCGGGGTCGATCTGGGTGCGGTGGGCGATCAGCGCCTGGTCGCGGGTCTCGAAGAAGTCCGCGCACGGCACGAAGGTGGTGAGCGTGCGCTCCTTGCGCTCGAAGTCGTCCCAGCGCTTCAGCCAGTCCCCGTACGGCGACTCCAGGCCCCGGTCGAGCAGCGCCTGGTGCAGGGCCTCGGTGCGCGGGCGGTTGAAGCCCTGGTTGTAGTAGAGCTTCCGCGGCTGGTACGCGGGGCCGAACTCGTCCTCCGGGTACTTCACGGTGTCGACCGCGCCGTCGAAGGCGGCCATCGTGACCTTGTGGGTCATGATGTGGTCGGGGTGCGGGTAGCCGCCGTTCTCGTCGTAGGTGGTGACCACCTGGGGACGGAAGGCGCGGATCTTGCGGACGAGCCGGCCGGCGGCCGCGTCCACGTCCTCCAGCGCGAAGCAGCCCTCGGGCAGCGGCGGCAGCGGGTCGCCCTCCGGCAGACCGGAGTCGACGAATCCCAGCCACTCCTGGCCCACGCCGAGGATCTCGCGCGCCGCGTCCATCTCCTTGCGGCGCACCTCCCGGATGTTCGCCTCGACGTAGGGGTCGCCCTGGAGCTTCGGGTTGAGGATGGAGCCGCGCTCACCGCCCGTGCAGGTCACCACCATGACCTCCACCCCCTCGGACACGTACTTGGCCATGGTCGCCGCGCCCTTGCTCGACTCGTCGTCGGGGTGGGCGTGAACGGCCATCAGTCGCAGCTGCTCAGTCAAGGCTCGATCCTCAGTGATTCGTCGCTTGGGAAGGTCTCTATAGTGACGGAATCGGGGGTGGGAAAATTCCGGCCCCGACGGCGAGAGGAACGATCATGAGCGCGGTGCGAGAGTCGCTGCCCGAGGGGCGCTACGGCCGCTCCGCGGACGAGCGCGCCGACCGCAAGCTCAAGATCGTCGGCTCCGTGCTCGGCGGCCTGATGGTGATCCTGCTCGGCTGGTTCGGCTGGTACTACGTCGTCGGCAGCAAGATCAGCGCCGAGGTGATCCGGTTCCAGGTCACCGGCGAGAACGAGGTCCAGGTCCACCTGGAGATCCGCAAGGACGACGACGTGACCGGCGTCTGCACGGTGCGCTCGCAGTCCGAGGACGGCGCCGAGGTCGGCCGCAAGGACCTCCCCGTCGACGAGCGCGGCACCCGGCTCGACAAGATCTACACGATCCGTACGACCGCGAAGGCGACCAGCGCCGAGCTGCTGGGGTGTACGGCACGGTAGCGGTGGGTAGGGAAGCGGGCGACAGCGAAGCCCCGCCGGTTCACCCCGGTGACCTGGGGTGACGTAAAGCTCGTGGTTTATGTCCTCCCGCTTTTCGCCACTCATTGTTAGGCTCGTGGTTTCGTCCGTTCGAAAGGCGCACGCTTGAAGCAGGAGCTTCGGCGCGCGCCTTCCGTGCAGGGCGAGCTCTTTATTCCCAGTACCTACGAGGAGCACCTGTGACCCAGACCAGCGACAACGTCACCTGGCTCACCCAGGAGGCGTACAACAAGCTCAAGGACGAGCTTGAGTACCTGTCTGGTCCCGCGCGTACCGAGATCGCCACCAAGATCGCCGCTGCGCGCGAGGAAGGCGACCTGCGCGAGAACGGCGGGTACCACGCGGCCAAGGAAGAGCAGGGCAAGCAGGAGCTCCGGGTCCGCCAGCTCACTCAGCTCCTGCAGAACGCCAAGGTCGGCGAGGCCCCGGCGGACGACGGCATCGTCGAGCCCGGCATGGTCGTGACGATCGCGTTCGACGGCGACGAGGACGACACCCTGACGTTCCTGCTCGCCTCCCGTGAGTACGCCAGCGACACCATCGAGACCTACTCGCCGCAGTCCCCGCTCGGCGTGGGCCTCAACGGCAAGAAGGCCGGTGAGGACGCCGAGTACGAGCTGCCGAACGGCAAGATGGCCAAGGTCAAGATCCTCAGCGCCAAGCCGTACACCGGCTGAGCGGCGCTGCCGACGATCGCCTGACCTCGGCCGACAATGGCCGACAGCAGCTGACAACGGCTGACCGACGAACGGGCCGGATCCCCCTGGGCGGGGGTTCCGGCCCGTTCGCGTACCCCCGACGAGGCACGGCCCCGGCCTCCGTCGCGTTCGGCATGCCCATGCAATGATCAAGGGCCGGCCGGACGTGGGGACCGCCGGACCAGGGACAGGGGGCGACGGGGCTGATGCTGGGACCGCTGCGCGAGGGCGCGCCACGGCGGATCGGACCGTACGAGATCCTGGCGCGGCTCGGCGCCGGCGGCATGGGCGAGGTGTACCTGGGGCGGCGGGACGACCCGGACGCCCCTTCCGGTGCGTACGCCGCCGTCAAGACCGTACGCCGTGACGTGGCGGGCGAGCCCTCCTTCCGCGACCGCTTCCGCCGCGAGATCCAGGTCGCGCGGCTGGTCCGCAGCGCGTACGCCGCCGCGCCCGTCGGCGGGGACGCGGACACCGGGCTGCCGTGGCTGGCCACCGCGTACGTCCCCGGGCCGAGCCTGTCCCAGGCCGTCCGGCGCGGCGGCCCGCTGCCGGTCGCCACGGTGCGGGCGCTCGGCGCGCGGATCGCCCGCGCGCTCGCCGATCTGCACGCGGCCGGGGTGCTGCACCGCGACCTCAAGCCCGGCAACGTGATGCTCGCCGTCGACGGGCCGCGCCTGATCGACTTCGGCATCGCGCGGGCGAGCGGCGCCACCACCCTGACCGCGACCGGGATGATGGTCGGCACGCCCGCCTTCATGTCGCCCGAGCACGTGGCGGGCGCGCGGCGGGTGACCGGGGCCTCGGACGTCTTCTGTCTGGGGTCCGTCCTCTGTTACGCGGCGACGGGCGAGGATCCGTTCGGCGACGGGCCGCTGGCGGCCGTCCTCTACCGTGTCTCGCAGGCCGAGGCGGACCTCGAACGGGTGCCGGAGGAGCTGCGCGGGATCGTCGCCGCCTGCCTGGCGCTCGACCCTGCGGACCGGCCGGACCCCGAGCGGCTGGTGGAGCTGCTCGGCGGCGTCGGCGGGCGGATGCCGGCCTGGCCGGAGGCCGTACGGGAGCACATCGGCGCGTACGGGACGGAGCTGGCGCAGCTCGTCGCGGCGGGCGGCCCGCTCCTGGAGGTGCCGGCGGCGCCCGCCCCGGCCGTCCCCGCGCCCGGCCCGCTCGACCCCATCGACCCGCACGCCGCGCCGACCATGGGCCCGGCCGGGGCGCCCGCCCTTCCGCCGGCGCCGCGTCCGAAGCGGCGCGGGCTCATCGCCGCCGTGGTGGCCCTCGCGGTCCTGGGCGGCGGGCTCGGCACGTATCTGCTGTGGCCCGGGGCGCGGCCGGAGCTGATGCCCGCCGAGGCCGACCCCGCCGCGCCCGCCACCGGTCCGCGGGTGCCGGGCGTCGACGACCGGGGGCTGATGGACGCGTCCGGGGTCGTCCCGCAGAACCTCACCCAGCGGCCGGCCGGCTGGAAGCCGTGGCGCGCGAAGCTGACGGCTCCGGCGTTCGGCTGCTCGGCGAACGAGAAGGCGCTGGTGTGCCGGACGACGGACGGACGCTACGAGGCACTGGACCCGGCGAACGGGAAGCCGCTGTGGCAGGCCGACCTGGTCGAGGACGAGCGGGACGACCGCAGCTTCATCAGCGGCACCGGCGGCCTCTTCATCGCCGGGAGCACGGCACGGCCGGTCGTCCACGACGGGCTCGTCGTCCTGGCCTCCGACGGCCGGATCCAGGTGCGGGACGCGCGCGGCGGCGCGGTCGCCTGGGAGAAGCCGGGCGGGGGCTCGACGGGCGAGGCGAGCCGCCCGATCGTGGCCGACGGCATGGTCTTCACCCTCACCCAGGCTCCCGGGGCCGCCACCCTGGGCCGCGCCGGCCTGGCCGCCTACGCGCTGGCCGACGGCAGGAAGCTGTGGGAGAAGCAGCTCACGAACGACGTGACCGCGAAGGTCGACATGCGGCATTTCGAGCCGCTCGCCTACGCGGCGGGCACGGTGTACGCGCTGAGCGACGGCGGGCTGATCGCGTACGACGCCAGGACCGGCGCCGTACGCGGCCAGGTGGACGACGACGCCCGTGTCTGCGAGGTGGTCAAGGTCCTCGGTACGCGCGCGTACTGCACCGGCATCGTGCGCCAACGCGGTGCGGCACCGGAGGCCCATCTGCTCGACGCGCCCTCGCTCGCGACCCGGGCGAACCTGCCGGCGCCGGTCGCGGACCTGGACCCGGCCGTGCTCACCGGGCGGACGGCGGCCGGCCTCGACGGCGAGGCGGGCGCGCTGAAGGTCTTCGACCCGCGCGACGGGAAGGAGCTGGGCTCCTTCCCGGTCAAGGCCGCCCCGGCCGGGCTCGCGCAGGCGTTCTCGGCGCCGCTGCTCGCGGGTGACCAGGTGGTGTTCGCCGACTACTCCTCGCTGTACACGGTGCGGCTGGGCAAGGGCGGGAAGCCGGTCGGTCTGCGGACCGCATCCGTCCCGGGGGCACCGGGGGCGCGGGCCGAGAAGAGGCCCGACCCGGTGAACGGGATGGACTATGCCGACATGCTGCGCGGCCCGGAGGTGCTGCCGGTCGGCGGGATCGGCTACCTCGTATACGACCAGGGGGTCGTGACCTCCCTGGAACTCCCCCGGTGACCCCTCTCGGCGGAAAGGCGCACTGACCCATGCTCGAAGCACTGCCCGCCGGGCCGCCCCGGCTCGTCGGCCCGTACCGTCTGCTCGCCCGGCTCGGCGCCGGCGGCATGGGCGAGGTCCATCTGGCCTGCCGGGCGGACACGCCGACGGCCGATCCGTACCGGATGGTCGCCGTGAAGACCGTCCGCGAGGACCTGGAGGTCGACGGGGACTTCCGGACCCGTTTCCGGCGCGAGATCACGGCGGCGCGGGCGGTGGACAGCCCGTACGCGGCCCGGCTCGTGGACGCGGACGCCGAGGCGGCCGCGCCGTGGCTGGCGACGGAGTACGTGCCGGGGCCCTCGCTCGCCGAGGCCGTCGTACGGACCGGGGCGCTGCCGGTCGCGGCGGTACGGGCGCTCGGGGCCGCGCTGGCGCGGGCACTCGACGCGGTGCACGGGGCACAGGTGCTGCACCGGGACCTGAAGCCGGCGAACGTGCTGCTCGGCGCGGGCGGGCCGAAGCTGATCGACTTCGGTATCGCGCAGGCCTTCGAGGCGACGGCGCTGACGTCGACGGGCCTGGTCGTCGGCTCGCCGGGGTTCATGTCGCCGGAGCATCTGGTGGGCAACCGGGCGGTGGTGCCCGCCTCGGACGTGTTCTGTCTGGGGGCGGTGCTGGCGTTCGCTGCGAGCGGGCGGGGGCCGTTCCACGACGACGAGATGGCGGCGGTGGTCTTCCGGATCAGCCGGGCCGAGGCCGACCTGGCGGGCGTGCCGGAGGAGTTGCGGCCGCTCGTGGAGCGCTGTCTGCGGCTCGATCCGGCGGAGCGGCCGTCGGCGGCGGAGCTGGTGGGGCTGCTGGGCGGGGACGCGGGGGCGGAGCCCGCTTCGGGTTCCGGGGCGTTCCCGTGGCCGGGCGGGGTGCTGTCGCTGCTCGCGGAGTACGGGGAGGCGGCGCGGCTGGCCGGGGAGGCGGCCTCGTCGGGCGCGGGCGTGGCGGATCTGCCGACGCTGGGGCCCGCCGTGCCGTACTCCCCCACGGCGGTGGGCGCGCGGCCGGTGGGCGCCGCCTCGGAGCCCGAGGCGCGGCGGCGGCCGTGGGGCGCGCTCGTGGCGGGCGCCGTCGCGGTGGCGGTGCTCGCGACGGCGGGTGCGGTGCTGCTGGGCCGGCAGGGCGACCAGGACGGCTCGGGCGGTCAGGGGGCTCGGGGGCCGTCGGCCGGGTCCGGTGCCGGTGCCGGTGCCGGACCCGGTGCCAGTGGGTCGCCCGCGGTGAAGGTGCTGGACCATGTGGTGCTGCCGTACGGCGGGGAAGGGCACCCGGGCGACTTCGGGACGGCGGGCACGGACCGCGCGGCCCGGCCGGCGGGCTGGTCGCCGTGGGCGACGAAGACGGATGTGGAGGTGAGCGCCTGCGCGCTCACCCCGAAGACGCTGGTGTGTGCCGGGAGCGGCGGCGCGGCGCTCGGCCTGCGGGCGTCGGACGGGAAGAAGTTGTGGTCGGTGGCGCCCCGGACGGCGCCCGAGGACTTCGGGGTGCGGTCGTCGCCGGGCTATCCGGCGGTCGTCGGCGACACCGTGTACGTCACCGGCCGGGACGGGGTGACGGCGTACGGGGCCGACGACGGCAAGGAGCGCGGGAAGGTGGCGGCGCCCGGTCCCGAGTGGGCGCCGAAGGGCTCCGACCTGCTGGACGGTGTCCTCTACTCCGGCTTCCTCCACCGCACCGACGAGACCCGGGGCCTGGCGACCGCCGTGAAGCTGGACGGCAAGGGCGGCGGCACGGAGCTGTGGCGGCGCGAACTCGGCGGCATCCCCGAGCAGGTGGTCGCCGCCCGGGGGCGGGTGTACGTGACGGTCAGCGGGGTCGTACCGGTGGCGCTCGACGCGGCGACCGGCAAGGAGACCGCCCGCGGCGCGGGCGATGTCCAGTGCGCCACGATGATCGTGCACCGGGACGCGGTGCTGTGCCACACCTCCCGGGACGGCGGCGTTCCGGTGCTCGACGCCGAGACCCTGAAGCCGCGGCGCACCCTCGCCACCGGCTTCCCGGTCGGCGCCGGCCCGGCGGTGAACGCGGACGGCACGGTGGCGGTGGTGGGCGGCCTCGACGGCGCCACCGTGATCACCTACGACCTGGCGAGCGGCCGGGAGTCACGCCGGGTGCCGAACTCCCGCCTGGACACGGCGGACGCGGTCTTCTTCGCGGGCGACCGGGTGCTCGCCGCCGCCAAGCAGTCGGTGCAGTCCCTTCCGGTGTCCGGCCGGGTGGAGGCGGTGAGACGCACCCGTAAGGCGCCGGTCCCCGACGGCGTCGACGCGGCCCTGCTGACCCGCGCCGAGGCCGTGATCAGCGGCGGGGCCCTCTTCCAGCCCTTCGACGGTCTGGTGGTCTCCGGCTATCTGCCGTGACCGGACGCCGGTCGGTCACGGGCATCACCCCGCGGCCGACCGGTACTTGCGCACCGCCAGGGTGCGGAAGACCACGACGATGAGCAGGGACCAGAGCAGCGAGGCCCAGACCGGGTGCTGCATCGGCCAGGCGTCGGACGGGGACAGGCCGGGGTCGCCGAAGAGCAGGCGGCAGGCCTGGACGGTGGCGCTGAACGGGTTCCAGTCGGCGACGTGCTGCAGCCAGGGCGTCATCTGGCTGGTGTCCACGAAGGCGTTGGAGACGAAGGTGACCGGGAAGAGCCAGATGATCCCGCCCGAGGTCGCCGCCTCCGGGGTGCGGACGGAGAGGCCGATCAGCGCCCCGATCCAGGTGAACGCGTAGCCGAGGAGGAGCAGCAGGCCGAAGCCGGCCAGGATCTTCGCGAGGTTGGTCGGCGCCTCGGAGCCGGGGCGCCAGCCGACGATGAGCGCGACGGCCGCGAGGACGAGCAGGGTGATGGCGGTCTGCACCAGGTCGGCGAGCGTACGGCCGGTCAGGACCGCGCCGCGCGCCATGGGCAGCGAACGGAAGCGGTCGATGAGGCCCTTGTGCATGTCGTCGGCGATGCCCGCGCCCGCGCCGGCCGTGGCGAAGGTGACCGTCTGGGCGAAGATGCCGGCCATCAGGAAGTTCTTGTACACGGACGGGTCGGTGGTGCCGCCGATCTTCATCGAGCCGCCGAAGACGTACGTGAAGAGGATGACGAACATGACCGGCTGGATGACCCCGAAGAGCAGCATCTCGGGAATCCGGGTCATGCGGATCAGGTTGCGCTGGGTGACGACGAGCGAGTCGCCGATCGACCGGGCGAGCGCGCCGCGTACGCGGGGCTTCGCCAACGTGTCGGTGGTCGCGGTCACTTGACGGCCTCCTTCCGGGCCTTGGCCTTGCCTCTTCTGCCAGGGCCGTCGCCGCCACTGCCGTCCTTTCCGTCCTTTCCGTCCTCACCCTCCGCCTCGTTCTCACCGTCCGTGCCGTTCTCGGACTCCGCCCGCTCGGCGACGTGGCCGGTCAGCGAGATGAAGACGTCGTCGAGGGTGGGGCGGCGCAGTCCGATGTCGTCGATCTCGGCGCCGGCCGCGTCGAGATCACGGATGACCTCGGCGAGGATCCTGGCGCCGCCGGTGACGGGGACGGTCAGTTTGCGGGTGTGCTCCTCGACGGAGATGTCGCCGTGCCCGAGGCCGGGCATCGCGTAGCGCGCCAGGACCTCCCGGGCGGGGGCGATCATCTCGCGGCCGTGCACGACGACTTCGACGCGCTCGCCGCCGGTCTGGGCCTTGAGCTGGTCGGAGGTGCCGCGGGCGATGACCCGGCCGTGGTCGACGACGCAGATGTCGTGCGCGAGGTGGTCGGCCTCCTCCAGGTACTGGGTGGTGAGCAGGAGGGTGGTACCGCCCGCGACGAGTTCCTGGATGACCTCCCACAGGGCCTGGCGGTTGCGCGGGTCGAGGCCGGTGGTGGGCTCGTCCATGAACATGACGGGCGGGGAGACGACGAGCGCGGCCGCGAGGTCGAGGCGGCGGCGCATGCCGCCCGAGTAGGTCTTGGCGGTGCGGTCGGCCGCGTCGGCCAGGCCGAAGCGCTCCAGGAGCTCGTCCGCGCGGGCCTTCGCCCCCTTGGCGCTCATCTGGTAGAGCCGGCCGACCATCCGGAGGTTCTCCCGGCCGGTCAGATACTCGTCGACGGCCGCGAACTGGCCGGAAAGCCCGATCGCGCGCCGCACCTCGTCGGGGTGCTTGAGCACGTCGATCCCGGCGACGACGGCTCTGCCGCTGTCGGGTGTGAGGAGGGTGGTGAGCACGCGTACGGCCGTCGTCTTCCCCGCGCCGTTCGGCCCGAGGAGACCGAGGACGGTGCCTTCGGGGACATCGAGGTCCACGCCGTCCAGAGCTCGTACGTCACCGAAGGTCTTGACCAGACCTTCGGCGTGGATCGCGCCTGGCATGTGACTCTCCCTGTGATTCCAGAGATTTCCGTGTCAGATCGGGCCGTGTGCGGGAGTGTCCGCACAAGTCTAGATACGCCGAACGGACAGCGCTCAGCGGAGCTGTGACCCGGAGCACACCCTAACGCGATACATCGCGATATACAAGCCGTATAGGCCGAACCCGATTTCGCAAGTCCCTTACTCCACCGACCGCCCTCGCCCCTTGGCCCGCACCCCTCCGACCACGCTTCCGCTCCCGGCTGTCGGCCCCGGCCCCGGCCTTCAGCCCATCACCGGATAGCCCGCGTCCCGCAGCGCCGCCGTGACCTCCTCGCAGTGCTCGGGCCCCTTCGTCTCCAGGTGCAGCTCCACCTCCGCCTCGGTCAGGCCGAGCCGCGGATCGGTGCGTACGTGGCTCACGTCCAGCACGTTCGCGTCCACCACCGTCAGCACCGCGAGCAGCGTCGCGAGCGCCCCCGGACGGTCCGTCACCCGCAGCCGCAGGCTCAGATAGCGCCCCGCGGCGGCCATGCCGTGCCGCAGCACCCGTTGCAGCAGCAGCGGGTCGACGTTCCCGCCCGACAGCACCGCCACCACCGGCGCCCGGCCCCGGAACGCCTCCGGATCGGCCATCAGCGCCGCCACCGGGCTCGCCCCGGCCGGCTCCACCACCAGCTTCGCCCGCTCCAGGCAGAGCAGCAGCGCCGAGGCGAGCGCGTCCTCGGAGACGGTGCGGATCTCGTCCACGTACTCCCGCACCAGCCCGAACGGCACGTCGCCGGGCCTCCCCACCCGGATCCCGTCGGCCATCGTCACCGGCGCCTCGACCGCCACCGGATGCCCGGCCGCCAGCGACGGCGGATACGACGCCGCGCCCTCCGCCTGCACACCGACCACCCGTACGTCCGGCCGCAGCGACTTCACCGCGAGCGCGATCCCGGCCACCAGACCGCCGCCGCCGACCCCGACCACGACCGTCCGCACCTCCGGGCACTGCTCCAGGATCTCCAGGCCGACCGTGCCCTGCCCGGCGATGACGTCGGGATGGTCGAAGGGGTGGATGAAGACCGCGCCGGTCTCGCGCGCGTACGCCCCGGCCGCCGCGAGCGCCTCGTCGACGACATGCCCGTACATCCGGACGTCCGCCCCGTACGCGCGCGTGGCGGCCACCTTCGGCAGCGGCGCGCCCAACGGCATGAAGACCGTCGCCCGCACCCCGAGCAGCTGCGAGGCGAGCGCCACCCCCTGCGCGTGGTTGCCGGCGGAGGCCGCCACCACCCCGGCCGCCCGCTGGTCGGGCCGCAGCCCCGCGATCCGTACGTACGCGCCGCGCACCTTGAACGAACCCGTCCGCTGGAGGTTCTCGCACTTGAGGTGCACCGGCCCCGCCACCAGCGCGGACAGATGGCGGCTGCCCTCCAGGGCCGTCGTCCGGGCCACCCCGGCGAGTGTCTTGCGCGCCCCGCGCACATCGTCCAGGACCACCGCGCCGGCACCGGCGCCCGGGGCCGGATACCGCGCCCCGGCGTGCTCCCCACCGGGCTTTCCGCTCCGGTCTCCGAAGCGGTCGCGCCCGGGACCGGAGAGGTCAGACGTACCGAAGCTCATGGCCGCAGTCTCGCAGTCCGGCGGCCTCCCGGCCTGTCGGGCGAGCGGCCGCCTTACCCAAATCCGAGCCGGTTCATGCAGCCCAGGTACGGACATCGTCCGGTCCGCGTACTCTGTCCCCCACCACCAGCCCTCCCCACGAGAGAGCCTCACAGCCATGCCCTCGTCTCCGGACATGACGACAGCGCTCGACCCCGGTCTCCTCGACGCCCTCCAGCATCAGGTGGCCGTCTTCGCCCGGAGGGCCGAGCAAACCCGGCTCGGCGGCACCGGGCAGCTGCGCACGTCGATGGACCGCGCCGCGTATCTGCTGCTCAACCGGCTCGACCGGGAGGGCCCGATGGGCGTGAAGGCGCTCGCCGCCGGCATGGGCATCGACTCCTCGACGGTCACCCGCCAGGTCGCCCCGCTCGTCGACACGGGCCTGGTCAAGCGCACCTCCCACCCCGAGGACGGGCGCGCCGTGGTCCTCCAGCTCTCGGCCCGCGGCCGGGCCCGTCTGGAGGAGGTCCGGGACTCGCGCCGCCAGCTGATGGCGGAGGTCACCGAGGGCTGGACGCCGGACGAGCGGGAGTCGTTCTGCACCCTGCTCACCCGCTTCAACTCCGCCTTGTCGGCACGGCAGTCGGGCACTCCTCCACACGCTCCGCACACGCAGTCCGTGCCGACGTCTTGACCCTGGCCCGGCGCTGTTCTCAGATGAGGACGTGCGCGAGTCGAACAGTGGCCGATTCGGCAGCCAGGCAGGAGGCCGGATCGGCGGCCCGGCCGGCGGCGGAGGTCGGGGCAAGAACAGGGCCAGAGGAAAGACCGGGGGGCGATCGGCCGGGACCGCCCCCGGGAGCGGCGCGGGCGCCCGGCCGGGGTCCGGGCCGGGACCCGGGCCGCAGGCTGAGCCGGGGGGCGAAAACGCCGCCCGCAACCGGGAGTTCGGCGCGTTCGTGTCCGGTGCGGCCGGCCGGCTGCTGCATGTCGCGACCCTGCTGACCACCGAGCCCGCCCACCGCAATCCGCTCGCCCAGGAGCTGCTGACCGCCGCCCTCGCCCACACCTACGCCCGCTGGGACCGGCTGCGCGGCGAGGACCCGTACAACGAGACGCGCGCCGATCTCGCCACCCGCTTCGCCCGCACCGCCTGGCGCCATCACCGCGGCCGGGGCGGCGTGCTGTCCGCGCTCACCCCGCAGGAACGTCTCGTCGTCGTGCTGCGGCTGCACGAGGGGGTGGCCGAGGAGCAGACGGCGGCGCTGCTCGGCCTGCCCGAGGAGCGGATCCGGGCGGTGTGCTCGCGCTCCGTGAGTCATCTGCGGGAGGCCTCGTGAGCCGCCACGAACGCAAGGAGGACGAGGTCCGCCGGATGCTGGACGGCTCCTATCCGCACGTCCCGGGCGACCTCGGCGTCCGCGCCGTGACCCGCGGGATCCGGCTGCTGCGGCGGGACCGCGTGGTGCGGCGGATCTGGTGGGCGCTGCTCGCGGTGGCGGTCGTCGCGTTCGTCGTCTGGGCGTCCCTCGCCCGTCCCTGGGAGGTGCCGCCGGCGGGGACGACGCCCCCGCTCGACGGCATATGACCGTTCCACGGCCACCGCGGCTCGTCATAGGACAGCCGTGGGACATCCGTACGGCCACCGCGTGGAAGCCGTACGGTACGGGCCCCGAGCCGCGAGCCGCAGCCGCAGCCGCAGCCGCAGCCGAGGAACCCGTACCGTACGAAAGGCCGGAGGACCGGCCGGGACACGACCTAGCCCAGCGCCTCGCGCAGGTCCGCGATCAGGTCGTCCGCGTTCTCGATGCCGACCGACAGACGGACCAGGTCCGCCGGGACCTCGAGCGCCGAACCGGCCACGCTCGCGTGCGTCATCCGGCCCGGGTGCTCGATCAGCGACTCGACGCCGCCCAGGGACTCGCCCAGGGTGAACAGCTTGGCGCGGTTGCAGACCTGCACCGCCGCCTCCTCACCGCCCTCGACGCGGAAGGAGATCATGCCGCCGAAGGACCGCATCTGCTTGGCCGCGGTCTCGTGCCCGGGGTGCTCGGCGAGGCCCGGGTAGAGGACCTGGGTGACCTTCGGGTGCCGGGTCAGCATCTCGGCGACCTTGCCGGCGTTCTCGCTGTGCCGGTCCATGCGCACCGCGAGCGTCTTGATGCCACGCAGCACGATCCAGGAGTCGAAGGGGCCGGCCACGGCGCCCATCGCGTTCTGGTGGTACGCCAGTTCCTCGCCGAGCTCCGCGTCGGCCGTCACCAGGGCGCCGCCGACGACATCGGAGTGGCCGCCCATGTACTTGGTGAGGGAGTGCACGACGACGTCCGCGCCGAGCGCGAGCGGCTGCTGGAGGTACGGCGAGGCGAAGGTGTTGTCGACGACGAGCTTCACCCCGGCGTCGGCGGCCACGCCCGCCACGGCCTCGATGTCGGTGATGCCGAGCAGCGGGTTGGAGGGGGTCTCGACCCAGATCAGCTTGGTGCGGTCGTTGACGGCCGCGCGCACCGACGCCAGGTCGGACGTGTCGGCCACGGAGAAGTCGACGCCCCAGCGCTGGACGACCTTCGCGAAGAGCCGGAAGGTGCCGCCGTACGCGTCGTTGGGGATGACCACGTGGTCGCCGGGTGCCAGCAGCGTACGCAGCAGGCAGTCCTCGGCGGCGAGCCCGGACGCGAAGGCGAGGCCGCGGCGGCCGCCTTCCAGGGCCGCGAGGTTCTCCTCCAGGGCGGTACGGGTGGGGTTGGCGCTGCGGCTGTACTCGTAGCCGCCGCGCAGTCCGCCCACGCCGTCCTGCTTGTAGGTGGAGACCTGGTAGATGGGCGGGACGACCGCGCCGGTCAGCGGGTCGGCGGTGTTGCCCGCGTGGATGGCACGGGTCTCGAAACTCTGGTGACTGTGCTGGTCGCTCATGGTCAAGGAGCGTAGTCGCGCGGGACCCCGGCCCGCCCGTGGTCTCACCCTTCGTACGGAACAATGGACACATGGAGATTCTCTGGTTCCTGATCGCGGTCGGGATGATCGTCAGTGTCGTGGGCCCCTTCGTGTGGCGGCGCGGGCGAGGAGCCGGGCGCGGCGTCATCCGGCAGGTGGCCCCGGGCTCGCCCGACGCGGCGGACCCGGAGGTCTACGGCTTCCTGCGCCAGGAGGACCAGGACGTCCGGCTGCCGGGGCCGGACCGGGATCTCCTCGATGTCCTCGACGTCGTACGGAAGACGCAGGACTGGCGGGCCGCCTCGCAGCTCCTGAAGGGCACCGAGCAGGAGGGCGAGACGCGCTGGCAGCGGGTCCAGGCCTTCGCCGGGGCGGCGTCCCTCGAACTGGCGGAGCGGCCGGGCGAGGGCGGCGGGTGGCTGCGCGCGTGGCATGCCGACGCCCCCAAGGATCCGGGCGGCGCGCAGGTGTACGCGGAGTTCCTGGTGCAGCAGGCGTTCCGGACGACGACGTCCGGCAGCCGGGACTTCGGGATCATCCTGGAGGAGGCGCGGGGCGCCTGCGAGCAGGCGGCGGCGCTGACGCCGGGCGACCCCGTGCCGTACATCTCGCAGCTGGCCGTGGCGCGCGGACTCGGTTACTCCGGCGAGGAGTTCGACCTCCTGTGGGCGAAGATCATCGACCGCGCGCCGGCGCACATGGGGGCGCATCTCGCCGCGCTCCTCTACTGGTGCGAGAAGTGGCACGGCTCGCGCGCCGAGGCGGACCGCTTCGCGACCACCGCCGCCGCGCGCGCCCCGCACGGGTCGCTGCTCGCGGCGCTGCCGCTGTTCGCGGTCTTCGAGAACCGGCCGGAGATCGTGGTCGGCGTGGACTTCTTCCGTACGGCCGTGGTCACGAAGGCCGTCGAGGGCGCGATGTACGCGGTCCACTCGGCGCGGCCGGACGACCCGATGCTGGCGCACGTACGGCATCTGCTGGTGCGCTTCCTGATGGGCGCGGAGCGCTGGACGGAGGCGATGACGCTGCTGCTGCGGGTGGACGGGTACGTGGGCGCGCTGCCGTGGACGCTGGCCGAGGACCCGGCGTTGGAGTACACGGTGCACCGGAACCTGGTGGTGGCCGGGTTCGAGTCGACGGGCGGCAGCCCGGCGACGCTGGCGGGCTGAGGGCGGCGGCGGGCGGGCAAGGGCTCGCGGACAGGGGATCGCAGGCGGGGGGAATCCTCCGGGTGCGGGGTGCGTTGTTCCTTTCGCGCCGACCGCAGAGGAGAGATGCCGCATGTTCCTGTCCCGCCCCACGCCCGTCCTCCCGACCGCCGACCAGGCCCTGCGCGGGCGCCCCGAGCCCGGATTCCCCGTCCCGGAGCGCCACACGGTCCTCGGCACCCGCCTGCTCGGCCCGTACCCCGAGGGCCTGGAGACGGCGGACTTCGCCCTGGGCTGTTTCTGGGGCGCCGAGCGGAAGTTCTGGCAGACGGAGGGCGTGTACACGACCCTCGTCGGCTACCAGGGCGGCTTCACCCAGCACCCGCTGTACGAGGAGGTCTGCTCGGGCCTCACCGGCCACACCGAGGTCGTCCGCGTGGTCTTCGACCCGTCGGTGGTCTCGTACGAGCGCCTGCTGAAGCTGTTCTGGGAGTCCCACGACCCGACCCAGGGCTACCGCCAGGGCAACGACGTCGGCACCCAGTACCGCTCGGCCGTCTACACCCACTCCCCCGCCCAGGCCGCCACGGCCGGAGCCTCCCGCGACGCCTACCAGCAGGTCCTGACGGCCGCCGGCCACGCCGCGATCACCACGGAGATCGCGCCCGCCGACGCCCACGCCTTCTACCCGGCCGATGCGTACCACCAGCAGTACCTCGACAAGAACCCGGCGGGCTACTGCGGCATCGGCGGTACGGGCGTGTCCTGCCCGGTCGGCATCGCGCAGGCGCCCGGGGAGTGAGCGAAGCGCCCCTTCCCGGTCCCTGATCAGGGCGTCGTCCGCGGGTCCCGATCAGGACGTCGTCCGGCGGCGGCCGGTGAGGACCAGCAGGCCGCCGAGAACGGCGAAGGCCAGGAGGACGGCACCGAAGACCGTGGCCCCGCCGGCCAGGCCCACCGCGTCGCGTCCGCGTCGCCGGCCTCGACGCCCTGTTCCCCGGCCTGCTCGCCCTGGTGGCCGCCCGGACCCCGGCCGAGGCCTGACGGGAACACGGCCCGACGGGACGCCGGACCGGACGCCCTCCCGGCGGACCGGATTCAAGCGCGGGTGCCGGTGCTGGTGCCGGTGCGCGTGCGCGCCGCCGTACGTGGTCACGCAAAAAACATGCCGGGGCATGTCCCCCGGGGGCGGTTGCCCCGGTGGTCATGCCCCGGCATGTGCGTAAGGGAGAAGCTCCGCTGGCGAAGCCCCGGCGTCGGGTCAGGCGACCGAGCCGGCCTTCCAGGTCGCCCAGTCCATGTTCCAGCCGTTGAGGCCGTTGTCGGGGGCGATCGTCTTGTCCTTGGAGTTCTTCACGATGACGACGTCGCCGACGATCGAGTTGTCGAAGAACCAGGCACCCTGCTGGTTCGGGTCGCCCGCGCCCTTGGCGTCGGCGAGGCCCACGCAGCCGTGGCTGGTGTTCACGCTGCCGAAGATGGAGCGGGAACCCCAGTAGTTGCCGTGGATGAAGGTGCCGGAGGTGGACAGGCGCATCGCGTGCGGCACGTCCTTGATGTCGTACTCGCCCTTGCCGTCGGAGTCGGTGAAGCCGACGGTGGCGCCGTTCATCCGGGTCTCCTTGAACTTCTCGGAGATCACCATCTGACCGTTGTAGGTGGTGTTCTCCGGGGAGCCGGCGGAGATCGGGATGCTCTTGACCGTCTTGCCGTCCTGGGTGACGGTCATCATCTTCGTGGCGACGTCGACCGTGGAGACCTGGTTACGGCCGATCTTGAAGGTGACGGTCTTCTGCTGGACGCCGAAGACGCCCGGGGCACCCTCGACGCCGTCGAGGTCCAGCTTGAGGGTGACGGTCGAGCCCTCGGCCCAGTAGTTCTCCGGGCGGAAGTCGAGGCGGGTCTGGTTGAACCAGTGCCCGACGACCTCCTGGCCGGAGCTGGAGCTGACGCTGATGCCGCCCTGGACGGCCTTCTTGTCGCTGATCGACTTGTTGAAGTTGATCGAGACGGGCATGCCGACGCCGACGGTCGAGCCGTCCTCCGGCGTGAAGTTGCCGATGAAGCTGTTGGCGGCCGAGACGGTCGTGAACGAGGAGTTCTCGTGCGCCTCCAGGCCGGCGGCGTCCTTCGCGGTCGCGGCGATCTTGTAGACGGTGGCGCGCTGGAGGGCGGTGCTCGGCTTCCAGCTCAGACCGTCGGCGGATATCTCGCCCTGCACGGCCTTGCCCTCCCCGGAGGTCATGGTGACCTCGGTGAGCTTGCCGCTGCTGACGGTGACCTTGGCGTCGTTGTTGATCGAAGCGTTCTGGGCACCGTTCTTCGGCGCGATGGTGATCTGCGCCTTGGACGTCTTCTGCGCGGCGGCCTCGTCGACCTGCGCCTGCGACTGGCCGCTCTGCGAGGCGCCGGTGCCACCCGTGTCGCCGTCGTTGCACGCCGTGAGCACCAGAACGCCGCCGAGGACCGCGGCCGCCGCCGCCAGGCCCTTGCGACGCTTGCCGTCCGTCATCACACGCTTCTCCATCGTCGCCGAAAACCTGCCACTAACCACTGAAACACCCCTGCGAGCCCACCCGGTTCCATAAGCGGGGGGTTTGTGGGGAACACCACTGATCATCACGTACTTCAGGAGCCTTCGGTTCCCCTCATGGCCGCTCTGACACCGGTGTGGCCGGTCTGTGGCTGGTCCGTGGCCGATCCGTGGCCGGTCCGTGGCCGTCACCTGGCCGATACGGATCCGCAATGGGTTCCGGTACGGGCTCCCGTACGGGCCCCCCGGGGGTGCCGCCGCCCCAGAGGACCCGTAGGGGAAGCGGGTCAGGCGCGCCGCTCCGTACGCCCCTCCTCCTCGTACTCGCCCTCCTCCTCTTCGTCTTCCTCTTCGTCGTCGCTGTCGTCCGCGGTGTCGTCGTCCTCGTCGAGGCCCTCGTCGAGGTCCCACATCCCCGCGTCGGGGTCGTACTCGACGTCCTCGCTGCTCCAGGACGCCTGGACGAGTTCCACCCCGGGCACCGTCGCGACCAGGTCGAAGGGGTCCACGAGGTACGCGAGCGCCTCGGCGGCGTCCTCGTCGACGGCGGCCCGGGTCTGCGTGCGGTCCTCCGCCGGCAGCGACGGGTCGGCGTCGATCCGGCCGACGGCGGCCTCGGACAGGGCTTCCGGACCGTCGATCTCCAGCACGAGGTCGACGCGAAGCCGTACATAGCGTGATGTCTCGGGAGTACTCATAGCCGGAGCGTAGAGCGCCGAGGGGCCTCCGATTTCGCGCGACCCGCTGCGTTCATTAGCATCGAAGTACCCGTCAATTCCGGGTTTCCGCAAGGGGGATCGCAACATCGTGTCCATCGCCCGACGCCCGCTGCTCACCGCCATCGCCGCGGGGATACTGCTCTGCGCGCTGTGGTTCGTGCCGTCCGCGAAGACCGCCGGGGGCGAGGGCAGAACGGACGGCACCGAGTCGGCCACGACGACGGACATGGCCGACGTGACGAGCCTGGGGGCCACGGACTTGGCGGACGACGGGGACTCCGCGCCGCCCACCCCGGCCAGTACCGCCGGCATCACTCCGTACGTCCTCGGCGGAACGATTCTGCTGGGCCTCGGCGCCGGTTCCGTGACACTGGCGACCCGCCGCGTCGGCGGCACCCGTACCTGATCCCGCCGCGAGCACGGCGAAAGGCGCGGCGAAGGGCACGGCCCGGCGGTTCGTCCATCGGACACCCACCGTCGGTCCCCGGCGTTCAGGCGGTCTCGGGCGTGGCGCGGCACTTCGACGCTCACCGGCGCCTTGTCGCCCGGCTCCCGTGTGCGTCCACGCGCCCGGAGAGCGCGAGGTGATGGCCGCGCCACTCGAACGCGACCATCACCTCGTCCGCGCCAAGCAGATGATCCTCGCGGACAAGGCTTCGACAGGAAGGGATGCGAAGCCTTACGGGTACGAGAGGGGGGTGACGGGTGACGAGGTCACGCCAGCGGCCCCGTCACCGGCTCGACGGCCGCGACCAGCCGGCCCGCGCGGACGAACGCGTCCGAGGCGGCCAGGTCGGGCGCGAGGAAGCGGTCCGGGCCGGGGCCCGCGACGCCGGCCGCGCGCAGGGCGGCGATGGCGGCGGCGGAGGCGGGCGCCGGGCTCAGGCCGTGGCGGAGCTCGATGCCGCGCGTGGCGGCGTACAGCTCGACGGCGATGACCCGGGTGAGGTTGTCGATCGCGGTGCGCAGCTTGCGGGCGGCGGACCAGCCCATGGAGACGTGGTCCTCCTGCATCGCGGAGGACGGGATGGAGTCGGCGGAGGCCGGGACGGCGAGCCGCTTCATCTCGCTGACCAGGGCGGCCTGCGTGTACTGGGCGATCATCAGGCCGGAGTCGACGCCGGCGTCGTCCGCGAGGAACGGCGGCAGGCCGTGCGAGCGGTTCTTGTCGAGCAGCCGGTCGGTGCGGCGCTCGGCGATGGAGGCGAGGTCGGCGGCGGCGATCGCGAGGAAGTCGAGGACGTACGCGACGGGGGCGCCGTGGAAGTTGCCGTTGGAGCGGACCTCGCCGTTGGCGAGCACCACCGGGTTGTCGACGGCGGCGGCCAGCTCGCGCTCGGCGACCAGCCGGGCGTGCGCCATGGTGTCACGGCCGGCACCGGCGACCTGCGGGGCGCAGCGCACCGAGTAAGCGTCCTGGACGCGCGGGGCCTCGCCGCTCTGGTAGTGGCCGGTGAGCTCGGAACCCTTGAGCACGGCGAGCATGTTGGCGGCGGAGTCGGCCTGGCCGGGGTGCGGGCGGATGGCGTGCAGCTCGGGTTCGAGGACCTTCTCGGTGCCGAGGAGGGCTTCGAGGGAGAGGGCGGCGGTGACGTCGGCCGACTTGTAGAGGGTGTCGAGGTCGGCGAGGGCCATGATCAGCATGCCGAGCATGCCGTCGGTGCCGTTGAGGAGGGCGAGGCCCTCCTTCTCCTTGAGCGCGACGGGCGCGATGCCGGCCGCGGCGAGCAGGTCGCCGGCGGGCTTGACCACGCCGTCGGGGCCCTCGGCGTCGCCCTCGCCCATGAGCGCGAGCGCGCAGTGGGAGAGCGGGGCGAGGTCGCCGGAGCAGCCGAGGGAGCCGTACTCGTGGACGACCGGGGTGATCCCGGCGTTGAGGACGTCGGCCATGGTCTGCGCGACCTCGGGGCGTACGCCGGTGTGGCCCGAGGCGACGGTCTTCAGCCGCAGGAACATCAGCGCGCGGACGACCTCGCGCTCGACGCGCGGGCCCATGCCGGCGGCGTGCGAGCGGACGATGTTGCGCTGGAGCTGGGCGCGCAGGTCGTGGCCGATGTGGCGGGTGGCGAGGGCGCCGAACCCGGTGGAGACGCCGTAGACCGGTTCGGGCTTGGCGGCGAGCGCGTCCACGGTGGCCCGGGCGGCGGCGAGCGCCTCGACGGCGTCGGATGACAGCTCGACGCGCGCGCCGTGGCGGGCGACGTCGACGACGTCCTGCGGGGTGGTGCCGGACGTCCCAAGGACGACAGTCTGCATATCCATATTCAGCACCCTACGGACTGAAGAGCGCCATGTCACTAGTCGACTTGCTCAGTCTGTCGGGTCCGCTCCCCACCCCTCCGGAACGGCACAGGTCGGGGTCCCGGGACACGCCGTTCACCGGTCCCCCGCTCCGGCTGGACCGCCATCGCCACCGCTGTCGCCATCGCCGCGCGGTGTCAGGACGGAGGCGGGCCGGAAGGAGCCGACACCCGTGCTCGGGCCGCGGCGCGCACCTCGGGCGTCTCCATCGGATCACCGCTCAACACGGCGATCCGCCTCAGAACCTCTGGGCTCACGGGTGCCGAGGTGATGGCCGACAGCCGTGCCGTCTCCTCGCGGTCCCAGAGGGACTCGGTGAGGACGAAGTCCAGGCCGCTGCGATCGATGGCGATCAGTGCTTCGAGGCACGCTGTCCGCTCGCCGTGTCGTGCCGATCATCCGGTCGGAAGCCGCGCAGGAGAGCCGGGAGTTCTACGGGCTGCTGGGCTTCGAGGAGGTCATGAACCACGGCTGGATCATGACGCTCGGCTCCCCGGCCGCCCCCGCCGCGCAGATCAGCGTCATGACCGAGGACGCGACCGCGCCGGTCACGCCCGACATCAGCGTCGAGGTGGACGACGTGGACGCGGCGTACGCGGCCGTGCGGGCGAACGGTGCGGAGATCGTCCATCCGCTGCGGGACGAGGAGTGGGGCGTACGGCGGTTCTTCGTCCGGGACCCCAGCGGGCGGGTGGTCAACGTGCTGAGCCACCTCTGATCGACCCCCGGACCGGTCGAGAGGTCGCGGGCGGCCCGGCTGAGGTGTGTGCTGAGGTGTGTGGGGCTGGTGGAGAGTCGTGTCGCACCCCCGGCCCGTGCAACCGCGCCGCCGAAATCAGCGACTCTTCTTGTGCGTTGCATGGCAGGGTGGCCGGGAGTCGGTGTCCGGCCGACCGGAGAGACGGGGGTCTCATGGCATGGGAAGAGTGGGAACAGGCCAAGGCGGCGGTGGCGGCCTCAGGCGGGGGCGATACCGGGATGCGGCTGAACTCGGTCGGCCCCGGCGAGAGCGGCGGCGCGGATCTCGTCGTACGCCAGGACGATCTGGGCGCTGTCGGCCATGAGGCGTTCATCCTCCATGGCGAGCTGAACAAGAAGGGTGACATCGCGGCGGCAGGTTCCGGGAACGGCTCCTCGGGGTCCACCATGCAGGCGGCGGCCGCGCTCAAGAGCCATCATCTCGGGCTCGGTTCGGAGCTGGAGACGACCGTCGAGATGTGGACCTCGCAGGTCAAGCACGTCCTCCAGGCATGCGCGCATATCTCCAACCACCTTGATTTCAGTAAGAAGATGAGCCAGAACGACGACGAAGCCATCGCCGCCAGCGTCAGTGGTCACAGCGGGCCGGTGCCCGTTTCCGCGCTGAACGATTACTTCAAGTAGGGGCAGCCATGGGGAACTTCACCTACTCCGATCTCATCGCCTTGGACCTCGGCAAGCTCGGCACGGCGGCGGCCGACTGGAAGACGATGGCCGGGGAGCTGTCCAAGCTGGCCACCAGCGCGCGGGACGGTCTGACCGCGAAGTCCGAGGGCGCCCAGTGGACCGGCGTCAACGCGGACGTCACCCGTGAATTCGTGCGCAAGACGGCCAAGGAGTTCGGCGACCTCCAGTCGGAGGCGGAGAGCATCGCCGCCGTACTCTCCGATGCGCACGCAGAATTGACGGCCTACCAGAAACAGGCGAAGAGCCTCACCGACGACGCGAACAAGGGCAATCCCTCCCACGACCCGCCGGACCCCGGCTTCTTCGTCACGGACGGGCCGAACGGCACCGTCAAGGTGATGGAGATGCTGTGCACGCCGGAAGGCCCGAATCAGCGCACCAAAGACTTCATGCAGTACTACGCCGACACGCTCACCGGTCTCGTCCAGCACGCGGCCGAGGTCGACGCCGCCGCGGTCAGCGCGCTGCGCAAGAGCCACGGCAACGATCCGAACAACGCCGGGCACGCCACGTACACCTCCCTCGACGGGGAACAGCTGCCCCGCGCGAAGGAGTTGGCGTCGAAGGGCGGCAAGGCCAACGCCGCCGAGCGGGCCGAGCTGCAACGCTTGTGGGAATCGCTGAGCCCCGAGGCGCGGGCCACGCTCTGGCTGGAGAAGAAGGACGACCTGCTGGCGGCCGGCGTGCTGAGCCCGACCGCGCCGCAGGTCGCGGCCGACGCCGGGGCGGGGCGGCACGGCTCGGAGTCGGGCGGCTTCGACGAGTGGCTCACCAAGCGCAAGATGGAACTGATCGCGGAAGGCGCCGACTGGAAGGGCATGACGGACGCGTCCCGCCACATGTCGCACTACCTCGGCAACAGCGGCAAGCCGATGGACCTGCCCGTCGACAAGATGATGGGGGATGTCCCCGAGTTCAAGCAGTACGTCGACGAGACGGTGCGGCTCAACCAGGACGCCTGGCGCCAGCAGGCCCTGGACGAGTTCCAGAAGAACGGCGGAAAGCCGGTCGCCATCCCTGTGCAAGCACGGCAGGACGAGGGCTTCTACTTCGGCCCGGACGTCGACTCGAACTGGTTCTACGCGGTGGGTGGCACCAACAGCAATGTGACGGGCGTGGTCACGGCCGTTCCCGACGCCGACGGCAAGCCGAAGATCGGCATCGACTACCAGGCGAACGTCTGGGACCGCTACAACTGGGACGAGGGCAAGGGAGTCGACATCGGTCCGCTGAACGTCCCGGACGGAGAGATGGCCAAGCTGCACCGGACCGGAAACGCCCAGGAGTTCGACATGTCGGGCAGCAGCAGCGTCAAGCACTACGATCTCGGCTCCGCACAGCCCAACGGCGATCCGCTGCCGAACCCCGACGACAGCAGGGACGGCCGCCTCGACCCGGGCCGCGAGCAGCGACAGGGCCGCACGGACGGCACGGAACCGAGCAGGATGCCAGATGAATGATTTCTCCCCCTACGGGGCGCCCGAGAGTCCGGCCGGCGACCACGGCACCCACGGCCGCGGCCGCCGGCGGGGATGGCTCCCGGCAGGTGTGGCCGCTGTCGCGCTGATCGTGGCCGGTGCCACGATCAGCGCGTGTTCACCCGGGAGCGGCGGCGGCACCAACGGCAACCGGGCGACCAGCGGCAATTCGAGCGAGGAGGCAGGCAGAGTGAGGGACGGACGCTGGGTCGAGGGCATCACGCCCGCGTGGATGAGCGAACACATGCGCTTCGAGGTCCCGGCCACGGCCCAGGACGCGCAGGCCGCCTATCGGGTCACGTCCCAGTTCGACACCGGGATCCTCACCTTCACCCTGACGCGGGCCGAGGCCGACGCCTACCTCAAGAAGCATCCGTCGTCCGGGAAGTGGCTGACGCCGACGGCGACCGCGCAGCCCACCACGCGGTCGAAGGACTTCACGCCCCTCGGGCTGCCGGAGCCGGAGACGCTCACGGACGGCGTGCGATACGGCTACGTCTGCCCCAGCGGCCCGAAGGACCTCACCAACCCGTACGACACCTCGGACGAGAAGTGTTCCCGCCTGTACGCGCACGAGTACTCCCCTGACCGCACCCGTATCTATCTCCGCACCCACTTCGAGCCCGGCATCAGCCCGCTCCCGACGCCTTCCGCCAAGGGCCACTGACGGGGGGAGGCGAGGCGCTCAGCGGCGGCTCTGATCGCCGCGGCCGGTGTACGCGTCCAGCAGGCTCGGCTTCTCCGGGGCGAACGGGGTGCCGCCGCGCAGGCCGCGGTAGCCGATGACGAGCGCCTCGCCGAGGAAGCCGACGCCGATGGAGAGGTTCATCGGGCGGGCGTCCTCGCTTTCGGCTTCGTCCGGTTCGCCGGACGCGGACACCTGGTCCCCCAGCGGTCCCGCGGCCGTCTCGCCGGAGTAGCCGAAGTCATCGAAGAAGCCCAACAGCTTCAGCACGCGCCCTCCCCTGAGCCGAGCCGAGCCGAGCATACGCAGGCCGAGGCCCGGATCGGGGGCGTCCGTGGTCTCACTGGCGAGGCGGGAGCCGAAGGCGGAGGGGTTCGTTCACGAGCGACGGTTGCAGGGGCAGCGGAGACTCGTCACGGGTGTCCCGAACAGGCGTTGCACACAAGCTCGTTGACACGCCGCCGAACGAGTGAAGATCCCCGCCCCGAGCCACGCGGCCGCCAGGATTTCCCGCATGATCTCCACTCCTGTACGGCGCCGCGCCGCCGCCGTCGTCCTGTGTCTGACCGCCGTAGCCGCCACCTCGGCGGCTTCCCCGGCCCCCGCTGCCGCTCCGGCCCCTGCCGCCGCCCCCGCCCTCAAGGCGCCCAAGTGCCCCCAGTTCGCGGACAAGCTGACGGCCGCCGCCGAACACGACGTCGATGTCGACCGCATCACCCCCATGCCGGCCTGGCGCACCACCTGCGGCACCCTCTACCGGAGCGACAGCCGGACGCCCGAGCAGATCTTCCCCGTCGGCTTCTTCCCCAAGGACGTCAACGGCCAGTACGACGTCGAGAAGTACGTGCTGGTCAACCAGCCCTCGCCCTACGTGTCGACGACCTACGACCACGACCTGTACAAGTCCTGGTACAAGTCCGGCTGGAACTACTACATCGACGCCCCCGGCGGCGTGGACGTCAACAAGACCATCGGCGACGACCACAAGTACGCCGACCAGGTCGAGGTCGCCTTCCCCGGCGGCATCGCCCGCCGGTTCATCATCGGCGTCTGTCCGGTCGACAAGGTCAAGAAGATCGAGATCATGGACGACTGCGAGAGCAACCCGTACTACGAGCCCTGGCACTGACCGCCGGTCCCGGCTCGACCGTCGTCGGCCGGCGGGTGACCATGAACTCGGCGTCCGCGGGGTGACCTCCGTCGCCACTGACGCGATGCCGAGGACGCCCTCCGGCCGAAGGCGGGCGCCGGCGGGGGCGGTACGGCATCGCGTCAGTGGCGTCCCTTACGCTCAGCCCGTGAGCATCCACCTGCACTTCCGGGCGGTCGCGGAGACCGGGATACGGGACGACCACGCCTGGCTCGCCGCGTTCATGTCCGAGGCGTGGGACCGCCGCGCCGACGAGCACGAGGCGGGTGTCTCCACTTCTTTCGACAAGGTGTCCGGCCTCGTCGCCGAGTTCTACTCCGCCGCCGAGGCGGACGACCGTGAGCTACCGGTCCACGGCGGCCGTCCCGTGGCGAACGACACCGGTTTCGACCCGCCCCTGATGCTCATGGACGCCCCGGAGGTGTCCCGGGCCGCACGCTTCCTCACGGCCGTCTCCTTCGACGACCTGTGGCGCGCCGCCGGCCCCCGGTTCCGTGCGCTCTGCCCCGACGAGGAGTCGAACCGAGAGGAGTTCCGCTCCTACCACCACGGCCTGCGGGCCTTCTACGCGCAGGCGGCGTCAGCGGGCCATGCCGTGGTCAAGGCCGTCTGGGCCTGAGGGGCGCACACCCCGCCCCCCCGGCGCGTCAGGAAGGCGGTACGGGTGGCGCGTCGCGGAAGCGGCGGCGGTCGCGGGTTTCGGGTGGGGTGTCGGCGAGGGGGATGACCGTACCGTCGCGGCCGGCGACCACGGGTTTGGTGGAGCGGGCCGCCTTGGCCTGGTACTGGGCGGCGTCGGCGAGGCGGAAGAGGCGGCGGGCGGACTTCAGCGGGCCGATCGGGTCGCCGGTCGAGGCGACCCCGCAGGCGACGCCCTCGCCCAGCTCCAACTCGGCGGCGCGTACGCACAGTTCCTCGGCGACGGCGACGACCTCGTCCGCGCCGGGTCCGACCGTCAGCAGACAGAACTCGTCGCCGCCGAGGCGGGCCGCGAGGGCGCCGGGAAGCATGGCGCCGCAGCGGGAGAGGACGGAGCCGAATCGTTCGAGCAGGCGGTCGCCGACCGCGTGCCCGTGCGTGTCGTTGACGCTCTTCAGGCCGTTCAGGTCGCAGACCACCAGGCTCACCACGGAGCCGTCGGCCCGGTAGCGCTCGATGGCCTCGTCGAGGCGGGTGTCGACCGCGCGCCGGTTGGCCAGTCCGGTCAGCGGGTCGGTGAAGGCGAGTTTGCGGACCTCCTCCAGGCGCTCGGCCTGCGCGACCCCGGCCGCGACGACCGCCGCGAGGACGGTCGCGAAGGCGGCGTCGTCCTGGTCGAAGACGGGCGCACCGGCCGGGCGGGCCACGTACAGCTCGCCCCAGGCCCGGCCGTGCAGCACCACCGGCGCCACCACGCAACTGCCGCGCCCGCGCCGCCGCAGGCCGGCGACCCGGGCGGTGGGCACCTCGTCGTCGGCGGTCTCGACCCAGGCGTCCGGCGCGCCGCCGCCCGCCCACCGTTCGTGCAGGAACTCGGTGATCTCCGGGAACCGGTGCACGGGATACGTCTCGGAGTCCGGGAACTCCTCCTCCCCAGCCGCCCGCGCCCCCGCGTTCACCAGGACCTTCAGCCGGCCGTGGTCCCGCTGCCAGACGGAGAGCGCCGCGAAGGAGCCGCCCAGCGCGTCGCACGCGCCCTGCGCGCCGGCGTGCCAGAACTCGCGCGGAGTGTGCGCCGCCGACATCCCCTGCGCCAGCGCCACGACGGCCCGCAGGCGCGCATCCTCAGCCATTCCTCCAGCTTAGGGAGGTTTGATCCGTTTTCCCTTCCGGGACGTCACAAAAAGTCACACATCGTGAAAAACGGCGCCCCTGGCGAAACCGATGGGCTCTCCGGCTCATTCGCCCGGCCAGGCCGGCTTCCGCTTCTCGTTGAACGCCGCCACGCCCTCCGCCCGGTCCCCGGAGAAGGCCACCGACCGCCAGGCCGCGTCCTCGACCTCCAGGCCCGCCCGCAGGTCCAGGCCCTGGCCGAGCCGCATGGCCTTCTTCGCGGCCCGCAGGCCGACCGGCGAGTTGCCCGCGATCCGCCCGGCCAGCTCCAGGGCGGCATCGCGCGCGTCCCCCGCCAGGATGTCCACCAGGCCCAGCTCGCGCGCCTCCGCGGCCTCCACCCGGCGCGCCGTGAAGACCAGCTCGGCGGCGCGCGCCGCGCCCACCCGGCGCGGCAGCAGCTGCGTACCGCCGCCGCCGGGGATCACGCCCACCGACACCTCCGGCAGCCCGACGACGGTGCTCGCGTCGGCCACGATCACGTCGCAGGACAGCGCCAGCTCGTACCCGCCGCCGAGGGCGAAGCCGTGCACGGCGGCCACGGTCGGCATGGGCAGTTCCAGGACGCCGGTGTACGCGGCGCGGGCGACGGGCCGCTGCCGGACCAGGTCGGCGTCGGTGAAGGAGTTGCGCTCCTTCAGGTCGGCGCCGACGCAGAAGGCCCGGTCGTTCGAGGAGGTCAGCACGGTGACCCGGACGGTCGGGTCGGCGGCGAGCGCGACGCAGGCGGCGCCGAGGGAGCGGGCCATCTCCGAGGAGACGGCGTTCATGGCCTTGGGCCGGTCGAGGACCAGCTCGGCGACGTGGCCCGCGCCCTCCCGGCGTACCGCGACGAACTCCCCGAAGCGCACCTCGGTCCGCCTCTCCGACGACTCCGACGTCTCCGCCTGCCCCGACTGCTCCGTCATGACCGCACACCCTCCCAGCCGATCCCGGACCCTGTTAACGAGTGTTAACAGGGGTTCCCGGAGATCTTAGGCCGGACGGCGGCTCAGCAGCCAGGGCTCCACGACCCCGAGTCCGCGTACCGGACGCTGCCACATCGGCCGGAGCGCGAAGCGGTACGCGGGGACGGGCTCGCCCTCCGCGTCGGCGCGCGCGGCCTCCTCGGCCGCCTTGGTCTCGGAGACGGGCGCGTCGCCGGTGCGGGTCAGCTCCTCGGCGAGCGCGCTGTCGACGAGGACCGCGTCCTTCGGCGCTATCGAGGTGAGCCGGCTGGCCAGGTTCACCGTGGTGCCGAAGACGTCGCCCATCCGGGTCGTGACCGTGCCGAAGGCGAGGCCGACGCGCAGCGCGGGCATCGTCTCGTCGTGCCCGAGGGTCTCGATCAGCCGCAGCCCGATCTCGGCGGCGGTGCCCGCGTCGTCGGCGCAGTAGAGGACCTCGTCGCCGAGGGTCTTGATGAGCCGGCCGCCGTGCGCGGCGACCAGGTCGGCGCAGGTGGTCTCGAAGGCCTCGACCAGTTCGCCGAGCTCCTCCTCCTCCAGACGGCGGGTGAGCCGGGTGAAGCCGACCAGGTCCGCGAAACCGACGGCGAGCCGGCGGTCGACCATCTCCTCGTCGTCGGCGGCCTGCACGACCCGGCCGGTGGCGGCGGCGAGCTGGCGCCGCCACACGTAGATCAGGAACTCCTCCAGCTCCGGCAGGAGCAGTTCGACCAGGGGGTACGTGACCTCGGTGCGGGTCATGCCGGGCTCGGGCGGCTCGGTCAGGCCCTCCAGGAAGGAGTCGATCTGCCATTCGGCCAGCCGGGCGGTGGTCTGGCCGGTGGAGCGGGCCACCTGGATGGCCATCGGCTCGCTCAGCAGCCCGGCCTCGACCAGACCGGCGAGCCGGCGCAGGGCGAGCACGTCGGCCTCGGTGAGGGCCTTGGCCTGGCCGATGTCGGCGAAGCCCATGGCGCGCCAGAAGCGGGAGGCCAGTTCCATGGAGACGCCGGCGGTGCGGGCGGCCTGGAAGGGCGTGTAGCGGCGGTCGGCGCCGAGGATGAGTTGTTCGAGGCGGATGGCGAGGGGGTCGTCGGTCGGCTCGGCCGTGTGGTCGACGACATGGTGGGGCGTGGGGTAGGCCGGTGGTCCGGCCGGTTCCGTCCCGCCGCCGTTGTTCGCGTCGTCGACGGTCACCGGCCGCCTCCTGCCCGTTCCCTGCCCACTGTCCTGCCGTTCTGTCGCGTGCGTCGCGCCGCGTGCAGCACGCTGCCGCGAATCGACCCCACGATACGACAGGTGTGGGCTGGCTCACGCGGGAACCGGTCGCGCGGTGCGCGGAAGGGGTGCGGATGGGGCAGAAAGAAGGGGCAGGTGGGAGGGGTGGGGCCGGTGGGGAGCCGGTGTGGGCCGTACGGGCCCGGGGCCCCGTCCCTCGTCCGGCACGGCCCCGGCGCCCGTACGCGCGGGACCCGCCCCGTACCGCCTCCGCGAAGCCCGTACAGATCCCGCGAAGTCCCCGTACCGCCCTCGTACCGCTCCCGTACGCCCGCGCCCGTACCGCTCCCGTACCGCCCTCGTACCGGCCCCGCCCGGCCCCGGGTCTCAGCCCACCGCCCGCAGGTGCACGATGTCGCCCGCCGCCACGGCCTCCGTCCCGCCGCCCTCCGTCTCCACCACGATCCGGCCGTCCCCGTCGACCGCCACCGCGTCGCCCTCCAGCGTCCGCTCGCCGGGCAGCTCCACCCGCACCCGGCGGCCGAGGGTCGCGCACTTCTCCGCGTACGCCCGCTGGAGCCCGGAGGCGGCCGGGTCGCCGTCGCTTCGCTGCCACGTCTCGTACCAGCGCTCCAGCGACCGCAGCACGGACCGCAGCAGGGTGTCGCGGTCGGTGGAGACGGCGTTGCCGAGCAGCAGCGAACCGGCGGTGGGGACCGGCAGCTCGTCGGCGCGCAGGCTGACGTTGAGGCCGAGGCCGACGACCACGCCGTGCCCGCCCGCGCCCTCGGCGAGGATGCCGCCCGTCTTGCGTTCCTCGCCGTCGACCCGTACGAGCACGTCGTTGGGCCACTTGAGGGAGAGGTCCACGCCGGCCGCGCGGCCGAGCCCGGTCGCCACGGCCACGCCGGTGAGCAGCGGCAGCCAGCCCCAGCGGTGCATCGGCACCTCGGGCTTGAGCAGGACGGAGACGAAGAGCCCGGAGCGGGGCGGGGCGGTCCAGCCCCGGTCGAGCCGGCCGCGCGCGGAGGTCTGCGCCTCGGCGACGAGCACCGCGCCCTCGGGGAGTTCACCGGCGCGCGCGACGAGGTCGCTGTTGGTGGAGCCGGTGGACTCGACCACGTCGAGGGAGGTCCACAGGCCGCCGTCGGGCAGCACGAGCGCGCGGCGCAGGGCGGTGGCGTTGAGCGGGGGGCGGTCCAGGTCGGACCAGCGTCCGGCGGAGTCGTGGGAGGTCGTCATGCAAGTCAGCGTAGGTGTGGCAAACGCCGCACTGCCGAACCGTAAGGGCGCCGATACGCTACGGGTCAGTAGCCCAGCAGTAGCCCATTCGAGGTCACTTCGCCGCTTTTCACGAGGTTTCCCCGTCTCCTTTTACGCTTTTCCCGTCTCCACCCCCGTTTCACCCCCGCTCCACCCCCGTCTTTCCCCGTCATCCGAACCAGCAGTCCACGTACCCCCCGTGACCAGGCAGGGAGCCGCATCCCGATGTCCGAGCCGGCAGAGCACCACGAGATCGACATTCACACGACCGCGGGCAAGATCGCGGACCTGCAGCGCCGGACCGGCGAGGCCACGCACGCCGGCTCGGCGCGCGCGGTGGAGAAGCAGCACGCGAAGGGGAAGCTGACGGCGCGCGAGCGCATCGCGCTGCTCCTCGACGAGGGGTCCTTCGTCGAACTGGACGAGCTGGCCCGGCACCGCTCCACCAACTTCGGCCTGGAGAAGAACCAGCCGTACGGCGACGGCGTCGTCACCGGCTACGGCACGGTCGACGGCCGTCCGGTCGCGGTCTTCTCGCAGGACTTCACCGTCTTCGGCGGCGCCCTCGGCGAGGTCTTCGGCCAGAAGATCATCAAGGTGATGGACTTCGCGCTGAAGACCGGCTGCCCGGTCATCGGCATCAACGACTCCGGCGGCGCCCGGATCCAGGAGGGCGTCAGCGCGCTCGGCATGTACGGCGAGATCTTCCGCCGCAACACCCACGCGTCCGGCGTCATCCCGCAGATCTCGCTGGTCGTCGGCCCCTGCGCGGGCGGCGCGGTGTACTCCCCCGCGATCACCGACTTCACGGTGATGGTCGACCAGACCTCGCACATGTTCATCACCGGCCCCGACGTCATCAAGACGGTCACCGGCGAGGACGTCGGCTTCGAGGAGCTGGGCGGCGCCCGGACGCACAACACCACCTCCGGTGTGGCGCACCACATGGCGGGCGACGAGAAGGACGCCGTCGAGTACGTCAAATCCCTTCTGTCGTACCTGCCGTCGAACAACCTCTCCGAGCCGCCGGCCTTCCCCGAGACCGCCCCGACCGAGGCGACGGACGAGGACCGCGAGCTGGACACGCTGATCCCGGACTCCGCGAACCAGCCGTACGACATGCACACCGTCATCGAGCACGTCCTCGACGACGGCGAATTCCTGGAGACCCAGGCCCTGTTCGCGCCGAACATCCTCACCGGCTTCGGCCGGGTCGAGGGCTTCCCGGTGGGTGTGGTCGCCAACCAGCCGATGCAGTTCGCCGGTTGCCTCGACATCGACGCGAGCGAGAAGGCCGCACGGTTCGTGCGCACCTGCGACGCGTTCAACATCCCGGTGCTCACCTTCGTCGACGTCCCCGGCTTCCTGCCGGGCGTGGACCAGGAGTACGGCGGCATCATCCGGCGCGGCGCGAAGCTGATCTACGCGTACGCCGAGGCGACCGTCCCGCTGATCACCGTCATCACGCGCAAGGCGTTCGGCGGCGCGTACGACGTCATGGGCTCCAAGCACCTGGGCGCCGACCTCAACCTGGCCTGGCCCACCGCGCAGATCGCCGTCATGGGCGCGCAGGGCGCGGTCAACATCCTGCACCGGCGCACGCTGGCGGAGGCGGAGGCGAACGGCGAGGACGTCGAGGCGGTGCGCACCCGGCTGATCCAGGAGTACGAGGACGCGCTGCTCAACCCGTACGTCGCGGCCGAGCGCGGGTACATCGACGGCGTGATCCTGCCGTCCGACACCCGCGTCCAGATCGTGAAGGGGCTGCGTCAACTGCGCACGAAGCGGGAATCCCTGCCCCCGAAGAAGCACGGCAACATCCCGCTGTAAGCCCACTCCAGGACTCCGGGAGGGACGTCACGATGATCAAGGTGGTACGAGGCAACCCGACACCCGAGGAGCTGGCCGCCGCACTGGCGGTGGTCCAGGCCCGGGCCGCGGCCACGGCGGCGGCTGCCGCCGCGGACGGCGGCCCGAAGGGACCCGAGGGCTGGTCGGACCCGGCGCGGATCGCCCAGGGCGTCCGGCACCGGCCGGGCCCGCGCGCCTGGGCGCGGTCCTACTGGCCCGCCTGACGGACGGGAAGAACCGAAGAGTCGCAGTGCCGCAGGAGGCCGGACCCCGGACGGGTCCGGCCTTCCGGCATGTCCGCGCGTCGATTCGCCGGTGCTTCCGTTGCACGTGCGGCTGAAACGTCCCTGGAGATACGGGAGTTGGAGGCATACCCTCGCGGGCGCCGGGGTCGCTCGGCCCTGCCGCCCAGCGCCCGAAGCGCACCACTCACACCACTCACACCACCCGCTTCACCCCGCTCCGCCCGCTCCGGCGCGACGGAGATCTCGTGGAAGTCACCCTGGAGGTCGCCGGGCCGGACGGCTCGGCGGTCGGCTGTGCGCGACACATCCGCTGAGCGTCGACGCCGAGCAGTGGAGAGCCCTGTTCCCGCGTCTGGAGCGCCACGAGTCCTGCCCGGGCGGCGGATGAGGAGATGAGGACCCGTCTGAGTACCCGTACTCAGGCGCGCCGGGTCCGGTCGGTCCCAGGATCGGACGCATGCTGTGGTCCGACCCCGAGAACGAGCCGCCCAAGGAACTCCGCGACATGGTCGCGACGCTGCGGCGGGCCGGCGTGCTGCTCGCGGTGACGATCGTGGTGGCCATGTTCGTGGTCGCCGCGCGCTGACGTCCCCCCGTACCGGGAAGCAGGCGAGGCGCGACGCGATCGCTAGGCTTCTGCCATGACTGCTGATCGCCGCCGTGTCGTGCTCGCCTCCGCCTCTCCCGCCCGGCTCGGACTGCTCCGGCAGGCCGGGCTCGCCCCGGAGGTGATCGTCAGCGGTCTCGACGAGGACAAGGTGCACGCGCCGACCCCGGCCGAGCTGGCGCTCGCGCTCGCCGAGGCGAAGGCCGCGCACGTCGCCGCGCGGCCGGAGGCGAGCGGCGCGCTGGTGATCGGCTGCGACTCGGTCCTGGAGCTGGACGGGCAGGCGCTCGGCAAGCCGGCCGACGCCGAGGAGGCCACCGCCCGCTGGAAGTCGATGCGCGGCCGGGTCGGCATCCTCCAGACGGGTCACTGCGTGTACGACACCGAGGCCAAGCGCTACGAGTCGGCCACCGCGTCCACCCTCGTCCGCTTCGGCGAGCCGACGGACGCCGAGGTCGCCGCGTACGTGGCGAGCGGCGAGCCGCTGCACGTGGCGGGCGCGTTCACGCTGGACGGCCGTTCGGCGCCGTTCATCGAGGGCATCGACGGCGACCCGGGCAATGTCATCGGCCTGTCCCTGCCGCTGCTGCGCACGCTGCTCGGCAAGCTGGGCGTGTCGATCACCGACCTCTGGGCCTGAGCCGCGGGGGCCTCGCTCCGAGCGTCACGCCGTGACGGCGGGGGCCTCGGGCGCCGGCTCCGGGCCCTCGCCGCGCGGCGCCCCGGGCTTCGGGGCCGCCGCCGTCTCGCCGTACGCCACCAGGGTGAGCACGATCAGCGCGACCACCAGCATCAGGTACCCGAAGACGAGCCAGCCGAGCAGCCCGACCGCCACCGCGCCGAGCAGCCCGTGCACCACGGCGCAGCCGACGAGCAGCGCCCGGCCGGCGCGGCCCGGGCGGCGGTCGCGGATCGCGGCGATCAGCGGGACGAGGGCGCAGAGCAGCAGCAGCGCGCCGGAGCCGATACCGAGGGCCCAGGTGCCGGTGTACAGGAGCTCGGGGTCGAGGCCGTCGAGGGACATCGACTGGGCCCGCACGAAGCGGGCCATGATCGCGTTGACCGCCACGATGCCGGGCGCTTCGAGGAAGAGCACCGCCGCCGTGAGGAGCGCTATCGGTCTGCGGGCCACCTCGGCCACCCCCTGGATCCCTGAATCCCTGCATTGTTACCTGCGGTACGGACGACAGCGCGAAGGCTACTGGCCGGTAAACCGGCGAACAAGACCCGGCCAAGGGTCGGACAAGGGTTCGCGCGCACGAGGAGGACTCCACCGCGAGAGCAAAGAATGGTTGCGCCATTCGTAGGGACTCCACAAAGAAACCCTTTTCGCGACTGGCCGCACGAACAGAGACCTGCGCCACACCGCGGAGCTACTGTGCCGTAAAGAATCCCTGCGTACCGTGGTGCGACAAGGGATTTCACGACCCGAGCACGCCTCTTATCACGCTCCGTGTGGGCAAGCTCACCACTGGGGATGGGTCGAAAGGCCGTGTCGGCAGTCCCTAAACTCAGCTTGTTTCAAGGAGGGAGCCATCGTGCGCAAGGTGCTCATCGCCAACCGAGGCGAAATCGCTGTCCGTGTCGCCCGTGCTTGCCGGGACGCCGGGATCGCGAGCGTCGCCGTCTACGCCGAGCCGGATCGGGACGCTCTGCACGTCCGTGCGGCCGACGAGGCGTTCGCCCTGGGCGGTGACACCCCGGCCACCAGCTATCTGGACATGGCCAAGGTGCTGCAGGCCGCCAAGGACGCGGGCGCCGACGCGATCCACCCCGGATACGGCTTCCTCTCCGAGAACGCCGAGTTCGCCCAGGCCGTCCTGGACGCCGGCCTGATCTGGATCGGCCCGCCGCCGCACGCCATCCGCGACCTCGGCGACAAGGTCGCCGCCCGGCACATCGCGCAGCGCGCCGGTGCCCCGCTGGTGGCCGGCACGCCGGACCCGGTCTCGGGTGCCGACGAGGTCGTCGCCTTCGCCGAGCAGCACGGTCTGCCGATCGCGATCAAGGCCGCCTTCGGCGGCGGTGGCCGCGGCCTGAAGGTGGCCCGCACCCTCGACGAGGTGCCGGAGCTGTACGACTCCGCCGTCCGCGAGGCCGTCGCGGCCTTCGGCCGGGGCGAGTGCTTCGTGGAGCGCTACCTGGACAAGCCGCGGCACGTCGAGACCCAGTGCCTGGCCGACAGCCACGGCAACGTGGTCGTCGTCTCCACCCGTGACTGCTCGCTCCAGCGCCGCCACCAGAAGCTCGTCGAGGAGGCCCCCGCGCCGTTCCTCACCGAGGACCAGAACGCCCAGCTGTACGCGGCGTCGAAGGCCATCCTGAAGGAGGCCGGCTACGTCGGCGCCGGCACGGTGGAGTTCCTCGTCGGTACCGACGGCACGATCTCCTTCCTGGAGGTCAACACCCGGCTGCAGGTCGAGCACCCGGTGACCGAGGAGGTCACCGGCATCGACCTGGTCCGCGAGATGTTCCGGATCGCCGACGGCGAGGAGCTCGGCTACGGCGACCCGGAGATCCGCGGTCACTCCTTCGAGTTCCGCATCAACGGCGAGGACCCGGGCCGCAACTTCCTCCCGGCCCCCGGCACCGTCTCCCTCTTCGCCCCGCCGACCGGCCCCGGTGTCCGCCTCGACGCGGGCGTCGAGACCGGCAGCGTGATCGGCCCGGCCTGGGACTCGCTGCTCGCCAAGCTCGTCGTCACCGGCGCGACCCGCGAGCAGGCGCTGCAGCGCGCCTCGCGCGCGCTGGCCGAGTTCAAGGTCGAGGGCATGGCCACGGCCATCCCGTTCCACCGGGCCGTCGTGGTCGACCCGGCGTTCACCGCCGACCCGTTCCACATCCACACCCGGTGGATCGAGACCGAGTTCGTCAACGAGATCAAGCCGTTCGCCCCGGCGGGCGGCGAGGCCGACGAGGACGAGGGCAACCGCGAGATCATCGTGGTCGAGGTCGGCGGCAAGCGCCTGGAGGTCTCCCTCCCGTCGTCGCTGGGCATGTCCCTGGCCCGTACGGGCCTGGCGGCGGGCGCCAAGCCCAAGCGCCGCGCGGCGAAGAAGTCCGGCCCGACCGCGTCCGGCGACACCCTCGCCTCCCCGATGCAGGGCACCATCGTCAAGGTCGCCGTCGAGGAGGGCGCCGAGGTCGAGGAGGGCGACCTGATCGTCGTCCTGGAGGCCATGAAGATGGAGCAGCCGCTCAACGCGCACAAGGCCGGCACCGTCAAGGGCCTGTCCGCCGCGGTCGGCGCCTCCGTCACCTCCGGCGCCCTGATCTGCGAGATCAAGGACTGACGCACCGGCAGCGTGCCGATGTGACCGTATGACGGATCACCGGCCCGGCGGACCCGCCGGGCCGCCGGACCGGCACCGGTACCGTACGAGGGGCCCGTGGGCATACGCCGCCCGCGGGCCCCTCGCGGTACCCGGACCCGCCCCGGGGCCGGTGGAAGGAGTACGGATGCGTGCCGACGCGCGGCGCAATCACGAGCGGCTGCTGGCCCAGGCCCGGACGGCCTTCACCGAACAGGGCACGGACGCCTCCCTGGAGGACATCGCGCGCCGCGCCGGGGTCGGCATCGGCACCCTCTACCGGCACTTCCCGACCCGCGAGGCGCTGCTCGGCGCCGTCTTCCAGGACGCGCGCGACGCGCTGCTGCGGCACTCCGCCGAACTGGCCGGGCACCCCGACCCGTGCGAGGCGCTCGGACGGTGGCTGCGCGCCCTGGTGGCGCACGCGAGCGAGTACCGCGGCCTGTCGATCGCGCTCATGTCGGCCTCGGCCGACCGGGATTCGGCGCTGTCCTCCTGCCGGGAGCCGCTGCGGGAGGCGGGCACGGTGCTGATGGCGCGGGCCCGGGCGGCGGGCGCGGTGCGCGCGGACGTGGCGATCGGCGATCTGATGCAGCTCACCAACGCCATCGCGCTGGCCGCCGAACGCTCCCCGGAGGACCCGGAGTTGGCGGACCGGCTGCTCGACCTGACACTGCGGGGCCTGCGCGCCTGACGGCGAGAGGCGCGTACGGGCACCTCGGATCGGACAAGGCCCGCCCTGGGGCAGGCGTGCCCGGCTCAGGGGGGTTGTCCGCAGGACCGGCCGACATGCTGCCCGGATGGTCCGGCTTGTCGCGAACGGCGAGGCTACGGAGGCAAGGAACCACCGAGCGCCAAGGAATCCCTCTGTGTTCAGCTTCGAGCCGTCCCCCCGCCGTACCGCCCGGGCCGCCGCCGTCGGCGTGCTCACCGCAGTGGCCTGCGCCACCGCCATGACCGGCAGCGCGCACGCCATCGTCAACGGGTCCGACTCCACGGAGGACTACCCGTTCATGGCGGTCATCCCGGAGTCGGCCCCGGACCAGGGTCTGCTCGACGGGAACTGCGGGGCGTCGCTGATCGATCCGCGATGGGTCCTGACGGCCGCGCACTGCGTGAAGGTCGAGGGCCTGAAGCTGGACGGCATCGTGCGGGTCGGCACCGACCGCCGCACGTCCGGCGGCACCGTCCGGAAGATCGACCGGATCGTCGCCCACCCCGGCTACGTGAACGGCGGCAACAAGGCCGCCAACAAGGACGACCTCGCGCTGATCCGCCTGGACCGCCCGGTCACCGAGCGGCCCATCAGGATCGCCGAGCGGCCCGGGAAGCCGGGCACGCCGACCCGGCTGCTGGGCTTCGGCACCACCGTCGACGGCACCTTCACGTTCCCCGAGCGGCTCCAGGAACTGGACACCCGCAGGGGCGCGGTGTCCGAATGCGCGCCGGGCTACGCCAACGGGGACAGGCTGTGCACCGTCACCACCAAGCCCAAGGCCATGGCATGCTTCGGCGACTCCGGCGGGCCGCAGGTCCAGAAGGGCCGCGACGGCCGCTGGGAACTGATCGGCGTCACCTCGGGCCCCGGCGCCCCGGGCGTGCCGTGCTCGGAGGGCCCCGGCCTCTACACCAGCGCGCCCGCCTACGCGAACTGGATCCACAAGACCCTGAAGGCGGACAGCGCCCGGCCGGCCGCGGCCAAGGGCGCCAGCCTCGCCGAGACCGGTGCGAACGACGCCGCGGCGATCGCCGCGGTGGGCGCCGTCCTGATCGCCGCCGGGGGAGGCGCCTCGTTCGCGATCGCCCGCCGCAAGGCCCGCCGCGCCGCCTGAGCGCGACCGCCGTCCGCGCGCGCTCGGGACTCACGGCCCGCCGTACGGGAGACGACGACACCGGGCCCGCCGTACCCGACCGGCGTACCCAATCGCCGCACCCAATCACCGTACGTACCCCACGCGTTGACGACTCGGCGACGACTCGGCGGCGGCTCAGCGGCGGCGCAGGTCCGCGACTCTCATCGGCCGCTCCGGTCCGAGCATGTCGTTCGCGAGGCCGGCCGGGCCGACCGGACCCACGTGACCGCCCGGGCCGTTGAGCCCCCCGGGGCCGCCGTGGACGCCCGGCCCGCCGCGGTACGGCCCGGACGGACCCGGCAGCCGGGCGGCACGCTGTCCGGGCAGGGGGACGTCCCGCCGTGGCCGGCCGCTCGGGGGGTGCGGCTCGGCCGCGTGCCCCGCGGTCCCGGCGACGGTGATCTGCACGCCCTGGTCGGCGAGGGCCTGGAGCTCGGTGGCGGCCCGCTCGTCGTGGGCGGGCGGCTCGTCGGTGACCAGGCGGGTGATGACGTCCGTCGGCACGGTCTGGAACATGGTGTCGGCGCCGAGCTTGGTGTGGTCGGCGAGGACCACCACCTCGGCGGCCGCCTGCACCAGGGCCCGGTCCACGCTCGCGGAGAGCATGTTGGAGGTGGACAGGCCGCGTTCGGCGGTCAGGCCACTGCCGGAGAGGAAGGCGCGGGAGACCCGCAGCCCCTGGAGCGACTGTTCCGCCCCGCTGCCCACCAGCGCGTAGTTGGAGCCGCGCAGGGTGCCGCCGGTCATGACGACCTCGACACGGTTGGCGTGGGCGAGGGCCTGGGCGACGAGCAGCGAGTTGGTGACGACGGTGAGACCGGGGACGCGGGCGAGCCGGCGGGCCAGCTCCTGGGTGGTGGTGCCGGCCCCGACGACGATCGCCTCGCCCTCTTCCACGAGGGTCGCGGCGACGTCGGCGATGGCGGTCTTCTCGGCGGTCGCGAGATGGGACTTCTGAGGGAAGCCCGACTCTCTCGTGAACCCACCCGGGAGCACCGCACCACCGTGCCGGCGGTCGAGGAGTCCTTCTGCCTCAAGGGCCCGCACGTCTCGCCGTACGGTCACTTCTGAGGTCTGGACGACGCGGGCGAGCTCACGGAGCGACACGGCTCCGTTGGCGCGCACCATTTCGAGGATCAATTGGCGACGTTCTGCAGCGAACACGAAACTGACAGTAACGTGCGCGTCACCGTTTTTTCAGCTCTATGCACCGAATTGCGGAAGATACGCACAAGCGGGGCCCCTCTGTGCTATGAGGGGCCCCGCTGCCGTTCGTCCTATGCCCCGGCTTGCCGGGGGTTGTCCGGGTCGGCGAACCGTTCCCGCAGGCGGGAGCCGGGCGGGAACGGGCCGGCCGTGCCGGTCGGCGGGCCCTACGCCTCGCCGGTCGCCTTTCGGGTGTGCAACTGCCGTGCCACTTCCGCGATCGAGCCCGACAGGGAGGGGTACACAGTGAAAGCATTTGCGATCTGCTCGACCGTCAGATTGTTGTCGACCGCGATCGAGATGGGGTGGATCAGCTCACTGGCCCGCGGGGCCACGACCACACCGCCGACCACGATCTCGGTGCCCGGCCGGCAGAAGATCTTCACGAAGCCGTCCCGGATGCCCTGCATCTTCGCGCGGGGGTTGCGCAGCAGCGGCAGCTTGACGACCTTGGCGTCGATCTTGCCCGCGTCCACGTCGGCCTGGGTGTAGCCGACGGTGGCGATCTCCGGGTCGGTGAAGACGTTGGAGGAGACCGTCTTGAGGTTCAGCGGGGTCACCGCGTCGCCGAGGAAGTGGTACATGGCGATACGTCCCTGCATCGCCGCCACCGAGGCGAGCGCGAAGACGCCGGTGACGTCGCCGGCCGCGTACACGCCGGGCGCGGAGGTACGGGAGACCCGGTCGGTCCAGATGTGCCCGGAGTCCTTCACCCGGACCCCGGCCTCCTCCAGACCCATCCCGGAGGAGTTCGGGATGGCGCCGACGGCCATCAGGCAGTGCGTGCCGGAGATGACCCGGCCGTCCGACAGGGTGACCTCGACGCGGTCGCCGACCCGCTTGGCGGACTCGGCGCGCGAGCGGGCCATGACATTCATGCCGCGGCGCCGGAACACGTCCTCCAGGACGGCCGCCGCGTCCGGGTCCTCACCCGGGAGCACCCGGTCGCGGGACGAGACCAGCGTGACCCGGGAGCCGAGCGCCTGGTAGGCGCCGGCGAACTCGGCGCCGGTGACACCGGAACCGACCACGATGAGCTCCTCGGGGAGCTCCTTGAGGTCGTAGACCTGGGTCCAGTTCAGGATCCGCTCGCCGTCCGGCTTGGCGTCCGGCACCTCGCGCGGGGTGGCGCCGGTGGCGATCAGCACGGCGTCGGCGGTGAGCGTCTCCTCGCTGCCGTCGGCGGCGGTCACGATCACCTGACGGGAGCCGTCGAGCGCCTGCCGTCCGGCCAGCCGGCCCCGGCCGCGCAGCACCCGGGCACCCGCGCGGGTGACGGAGGCCGTGATGTCGTGCGACTGGGCGAGCGCCAGCCGCTTCACACGCCGGTTGACCTTGCCGAGGTCGACACCGACGACGCGAGCGGTCTGCTCGAGCGGCGGGGTGTCGTCCGCGACGATGATGCCCAGCTCCTCGTACGAGGAGTCGAAGGTGGTCATCACCTCGGCCGTGGCGATGAGGGTCTTGGACGGGACACAGTCGGTCAGGACGGACGCGCCGCCGAGGCCGTCGGAGTCGACGACGGTCACCTCCGCGCCGAGTTGGGCGCCCACCAGGGCCGCCTCGTATCCGCCGGGTCCGCCGCCGATGATCACGATCCGGGTCACTGGGATCTACGCCTCGCGCTCTCGTTCTGCCGGGGGGTCACCCCGCTGGGCTGCAGTGCGTACGCCATTGTCCCGCACGCTTCAAGTGCGTAGCCCATTGTCCCGCACCCTCGGCGAAAGGACGCGGCGGGGGCGGGACGGACTCCCCCGCACGCCCTCCCGTGCCTTCTCCCGTCCTCCTCCCGTGTCCCTGCCGCACCTCCTCCACCACGGACTTCGCCCCGGACCGCGCGGCCTCCCGTACCCTCGGTCCCATGTCGCTCTACGCCGCCTACGCCGGCAACCTCGACGCGCGGCTGATGAGCCGCCGCGCACCGCACTCACCGCTGCGCGGCACCGGCTGGCTGAACGGCTGGCGGCTGACCTTCGGCGGGGAGCAGATGGGCTGGGAGGGAGCGCTCGCCACGATCGTGGAGGCACCGCGGTCCCAGGTCTTCGTCGCGCTGTACGACATCGCTCCGATGGACGAGGAGTCCATGGACCGCTGGGAGGGCGTCGGCCTCGACGTCTACCGGCGGATGCGGGTGCGGGTGCACACCCTGGACGGCGACGAGCCGGCCTGGATCTACGTGCTCAACGCGTACGAGGGCGGGCTGCCCTCGGCCCGCTACCTGGGCGAGGTCGCGGACGCGGCGGAGTCGGCGGGCGCGCCGCACGATTACGTGATGGAACTGCGCAAGCGCCCCTGCTGAGGCATATGCCAAATACCGGCCCGTGTGGGGCCGTTCCCGGACGTGTCCGGATCTTGAGGGAAACGACAAGACAACGATCATGCCGCGTCGGGGCAATCATCTACGCGCGTAGGGTTTCTCGGGCTACGCTGCTGCGCGTGACAAATCCGTCCGGGGCTCCCCTCGGACCCCCCTCCCCGAGGCGAGAGAGCCAGTGAACGCAACTGCCACCCCGTACGAGGCCGCCGATGCCGCAGCCACGCGCCTGCGCGAGCTGACCGGAGCCGAGAAGCACGACGTCGCCCTGGTCATGGGCTCCGGCTGGGCGCCGGCCGTCGACGCGCTCGGCGTCCCGGAGGCCGAGTTCCCGGTCACCGAGCTGCCCGGCTTCCCGCCGCCGGCGGTCGCGGGCCACGGCGGCACGATCCGCTCGTACAAGATCGGCGACAAGCGCGCCCTCGTCTTCCTCGGCCGCACCCACTTCTACGAGGGCCGGGGCGTCGCCTCCGTCGTCCACGGCGTCCGCACCGCCGTCGCCGCGGGCTGCGAGACGGTCGTCCTCACCAACGGCTGCGGCGGTCTGCGCGAGGGCATGCGCCCGGGCCAGCCGGTCCTGATCAGCGACCACATCAACCTGACGGCCACCTCGCCGATCGTCGGCGCGCACTTCGTCGACCTCACGCACGTGTACTCGCCGCGGCTGCGCGCGCTGTGCCAGGAGATCGACGCGACGCTCGAAGAGGGCGTCTACGTCCAGTTCCCCGGGCCGCACTACGAGACCCCGGCCGAGATCAACATGGTCCGCGTCATGGGCGGCGACCTGGTCGGCATGTCCACCGTCCTGGAGGCCATCGCCGCCCGCGAGGCGGGCGCGGAGGTCCTCGGCATCTCCCTCGTCACCAACCTGGCGGCGGGCCTCTCCGGCGAGCCCCTGAACCACGAGGAGGTCCTCCAGGCGGGCCGCGACTCGGCGGCGCGCATGGGCGAACTCCTCACCCAGGTCCTCGCCCGGATCTGATCCACGCAGGACGGCCTCTCGCCCCTGATCCCGCAAGGGGTCGGGGGCGCGGGTCTTAAGCCCTCCGGGTCATCCCCCGGCGGCCAGGGCCCCACGGACCCGCACCCCCCACCCACCTCGCTTCACCTCCCCCGCGGGCGAGGGGCGGGGCACCACCGGACGGGAGCGGGGGACGGGGAGGGGGTCGACGTTCGAAACGTAGAGCGTGATGTGTGGCGCGGGACATGGACCCGGGGTACTCGTGAAGGGTGTCCGCGCCGTACATCACGCGGTGCGGAACGCGCCCCCTCCCCGGCCCCCGCGCCACCCACCGCCCCCGGCCCACCCCGCGGCCCGCACCACCCCCACACAAAAGCCCGCACCCCCCACCGCCCGCACTTCCCGAAAGGCACACCACCGTGACGCAGGACGACCTCCTCGCCCGGGCCCAGGCGTGGCTCGCCGAGGACCCCGACCCGGAGACCCGTGACGAGCTCGCCGCGCTCCTCGACCGCGGCGACCGCGACGAGCTGGCGGCCCGTTTCTCCGGCATGCTCCAGTTCGGCACCGCCGGCCTCCGCGGCGAGCTGGGCGCGGGCCCGAACCGTATGAACCGCGCCGTCGTCATCCGCGCCGCCGCCGGCCTCGCCGCGTACCTGAAGGCAAAGGGGCGGACGGACGGTCTCGTGGTCATCGGCTACGACGCCCGGTACAAGTCGGCGGACTTCGCGCGCGACACGGCCGCCGTGATGACGGGCGCGGGGCTGCGCGCGGCGCTGCTGCCGCGCCCGCTGCCGACGCCTGTGCTGGCGTTCGCGATAAGGCATCTGGGCGCGGTGGCGGGTGTCGAGGTGACCGCGAGCCACAACCCGCCGCGCGACAACGGCTACAAGGTGTACCTGGGCGACGGTTCGCAGATCGTGCCGCCGGCGGACGCGGAGATCGCGGCGGAGATCGACGCGGTGCGGGCGCTGGCGGACGTGCCGCGCCCGGACGGCGGCTGGGAGACGCTGGGCGACGAGGTGCTGACGGCTTACCTGGAGCGGACGGACGCGGTCCTGACGCCGGGCTCGCCGCGCACCGCGCGGACCGTGTACACGGCGATGCACGGCGTCGGCAAGGAGACGCTGACGGCGGCGTTCGGCCGGCACGGCTTCCCGCCGCCGGCGCTGGTCGCGGAGCAGGCGGAGCCGGACCCGGCGTTCCCGACGGTGGCGTTCCCGAACCCGGAGGAGCCGGGTGCGATGGACCTCGCGTTCGAGGCGGCGCGGGCCGTGGACCCGGACCTGGTGATCGCGAACGACCCGGACGCGGACCGCTGCGCGGTGGCCGTCCCGGACGCGGCCGTCGAGGGCGGCTGGCGGATGCTGCGCGGCGACGAGGTGGGCGCGCTGCTCGCGGCGCACCTGGTGGCGAAGGGCGCGTCGGGTGTGTTCGCCGAGTCGATCGTGTCGTCGTCGCTGCTCGGCCGGATCGCGGCGGCGGCCGGGGTCGGGTACGAGGAGACGCTGACCGGCTTCAAGTGGATCGCCCGGGTGGACGGTCTGCGGTACGGCTACGAGGAGGCGCTGGGCTACTGCGTCGACCCGGAGGGCGTCCGTGACAAGGACGGCATCACGGCGGCGCTGCTGGTGACCGAGCTGGCGTCGGTGCTGAAGGAGCAGGGCCGTACGCTCGCGGACCTGCTGGACGACCTGGCGGTGGCGCACGGGCTGCACGCCACGGACCAGCTGTCGGTGCGGGTGCGGGACCTCGGGATCATCGCGAACGCGATGGCGGCACTGCGCGAGAAGCCGCCGGTGCGGCTGGCGGGCCTGACGGTGGCGTCGGCGGAGGACCTGGCGAAGGGCACGGAGTCGCTGCCGCCGACGGACGGCCTGCGCTACCACCTGGAGGGCGACTACAAGGCCCGGGTGATCGTCCGCCCGTCGGGCACCGAGCCGAAGATCAAGTGCTATCTGGAGGTCGTGGTGCCGGTCGCGGACGCGAGCGCGCTGGCGCCGGCGCGGGTGACGGCGGCCGAGCTGCTGGCGGCGCTGAAGCGGGACCTGGCCCAGGCGGCCGGTCTCTGAGACCGGCGGGGAACGCCCGAAGGGCCCGTACGGGATGGCGCGAGCCTTCCCGTACGGGCCCTTCGGCGTCGTGTACCAGGCGTGGTCAGCCGGTCACCGCGAGGATGATCCACAGCACAAGCCCGACCACGGCCGGCACGATCACCTCGTACGCCCAGCGCACCTGCGCCTCGCCCTGCGCCTCCGGCTTCCCGCCGAGCCGCTCGGCCGTCTCGCGCAGGTCGGCCACTGTCCGGTCGGCGGGCGCGACGCGCGCGTCATGGTCAGAGACGCTGGCGCTGACGGAGGTACGGCCGTGCGGGTCGTCCTGCGAGGCGCGGGCGGCGCGGCGGGAGGCCCGCTTGCGCTGGCGCAGCGAGACGGGGACGGCCCACAGCTGGTACTTGCCGCCGTCCTGGGTGAACGCCTCGCTGGAGTAGCCGGCGCGGATGTCGGCGACGGTGCCCCAGGGCAGCGTGATGGTACGGAAGGGGTTGCGGATGCGCAGCCGTACGCCGTTGACCTGGACGACCGGCCGGAAGGTGAAGGCGACGATCAGCGGGATCACCAGGATCAGTCCGGCGATGGCGATGAACGGCGCGTTGCCGTGGCCGTTCAGCATCGAGTCGATGCCGAAGAACACGGCGAGGAGCAGCAGGAAGACTCCGCCCGCGACGCCCAGCGGCGATCGGAAGACGCGGTCCTCCTGGTCGGACTCGGAGGGCTGAGCGGAAGGGGTCGGGCTCGTCATGCGCCCGATTCTGCCTCAAGGTCGCCCGTTCGGCGCAGGCACCGTGTCCGGTCCCGGCTCAGGGCGTGGTGCTGTCGGCCAGGTCGGCGTGGACGACGATGCTGTCGGGGCGGTGGCCGTCGACCGGTTCGCCGCCGCAGGTGATCAGCCGCGGTTCGGGGTGGCGGGTGCGGGATGACCGATGTCTGCACGGTGTCGGTCTTGGCGCCGTCGCCGGTGCCGTCGCCGGTGCCGGTCGCGGCGGACGGGGCCATCCACTCCGTGTCACAGGCAACGTGACAGAGCGCTTCAGCCCCTCCGGGACCCGGCCGTCGCCCCGGCCTCGCCCTCCGCTGCGCGAAGGGCCCCTGTACGCGCTACTACGCGCGTAGATATGCTCAAGTGGTGACCATGCCCACCACTGCATCTGCAGCTCATGCTTTCGCCGACGTGACCGCGTCCGACAGCACGCTGCGCCGCTTCCTCCACGGGCTGCCCGGCGTCGACGCCGTCGGCCTGGAGGCGCGCGCCGCTGCTCTCGGTACGCGTTCGATCAAGACCACGTCCAAGGCGTACGCCATCGACCTGGCCATTTCCATGATCGACCTGACGACGCTCGAGGGCGCGGACACCCCGGGCAAGGTCCGGGCGCTCGCCGCCAAGGCCGTCCACCCCGATCCGACCGACCGTACGACCCCGACGACCGCCGCGGTCTGCGTCTACCCCGACATGGTGGCCACCGCCAAGGCCGCCCTCGCGGGCTCGGACGTCAAGGTCGCCTCCGTCGCCACCGCCTTCCCGGCCGGCCGCGCCGCGCTTCCGGTGAAGCTCGCGGACACCCGGGACGCCATCGCCGCCGGCGCCGACGAGATCGACATGGTCATCGACCGTGGCGCCTTCCTGGCTGGCCGCTACCTGGAGGTCTTCGAGCAGATCGCCGCCGTCAGGGCCGAGTGCGGCGACGCCGCCCGGCTGAAGGTGATCTTCGAGACCGGCGAGCTGTCCACGTACGACAACATCCGCCGCGCCTCGTGGATCGGCATGCTCGCGGGTGCCGACTTCATCAAGACCTCGACCGGCAAGGTCGCGGTCAACGCCACCCCGGCCAACACGCTGCTGATGCTGGAGGCCGTCCGCGACTTCCGCGCGCAGACCGGTGTCCAGGTCGGCGTGAAGCCGGCCGGCGGCATCCGCAACACCAAGGAAGCGATCAAGTTCCTGGTCCTGGTCAACGAGACCGCGGGTGCGGACTGGCTGGACAACCACTGGTTCCGCTTCGGCGCCTCCAGCCTGCTCAACGACCTGCTGATGCAGCGTCAGAAGCTGGCGACCGGCCACTACTCCGGCCCCGATTACGTGACGGTGGACTGATCAACATGGCATCTGCATTCGAGTACGCACCGGCACCCGAGTCCCGCTCGGTCGTCGACCTCGCGCCGTCGTACGGCCTGTTCATCGACGGCGAGTTCACCGACGCCGCCGACGGCAAGGTCTTCAAGACCGTCTCCCCGTCCACCGAGGAAGTCCTCGCCGAGGTCGCCCAGGCGGGCGCCGAGGACGTGGACCGGGCCGTGAAGGCCGCCCGCAAGGCGTTCGAGAAGTGGTCGGCGCTGCCCGGCGCCGAGCGCGCCAAGTACCTCTTCCGGATCGCCCGGATCATCCAGGAGCGCAGCCGCGAGCTGGCCGTCCTCGAGACCCTGGACAACGGCAAGCCGATCAAGGAGACCCGCGACGCCGACCTGCCGCTGGTCGCCGCGCACTTCTTCTACTACGCCGGCTGGGCCGACAAGCTCGACCACGCGGGCTTCGGCCCGGACCCGCGCCCGCTCGGCGTGGCCGGCCAGGTCATCCCGTGGAACTTCCCGCTGCTCATGCTCGCGTGGAAGATCGCCCCGGCGCTCGCGGCCGGCAACACGGTCGTCCTGAAGCCCGCCGAGACCACCCCGCTGTCCGCCCTGTTCTTCGCGGACATCTGCCGTCAGGCCGGGCTGCCGAAGGGTGTCGTCAACATCCTTCCGGGTTACGGGGACGCCGGTGCCGCCGTCGTCGCGCACCCGGACGTGAACAAGGTCGCCTTCACCGGCTCGACCGCCGTCGGCAAGGAGATCGCCCGCACGGTCGCCGGCACCGACAAGAAGCTCACCCTTGAGCTGGGCGGCAAGGGCGCCAACATCGTCTTCGACGACGCCCCCATCGACCAGGCCGTCGAGGGCATCGTCACCGGCATCTTCTTCAACCAGGGCCAGGTCTGCTGCGCGGGCTCCCGTCTGCTGGTCCAGGAGTCGATCCACGACGAGCTGCTCGACGCGCTCAAGCGCCGGCTCTCCACGCTGCGCCTGGGCGACCCGCTCGACAAGAACACCGACATCGGCGCCATCAACTCCGCGGAGCAGCTGGCCCGGATCACCCGGCTCGTCGAGCAGGGCGAGGCGGAGGGCGCCGAGCGCTGGAGCGCCGCGTGCGAGCTGCCGTCGGCCGGCTACTGGTTCGCCCCGACGCTGTTCACGCACGTCACGCAGGCGCACACCATCGCCCGCGACGAGATCTTCGGCCCGGTCCTGTCGGTGCTGACCTTCCGTACCCCGGACGAGGCCGTCGCCAAGGCCAACAACAGCCAGTACGGCCTGTCCGCCGGCATCTGGACGGAGAAGGGCTCCCGCATCCTCGCGGTGGCGAACAAGCTCCGCGCCGGGGTCGTCTGGGCCAACACGTTCAACAAGTTCGACCCGACCTCGCCCTTCGGCGGCTACAAGGAGTCGGGCTTCGGCCGCGAGGGCGGTCGCCACGGCCTGGAGGCGTACCTCGATGTCCGATAACCGTCTGAGCGTCTTCAAGACCTACAAGCTGTACGTGGGCGGGAAGTTCCCGCGTTCGGAGAGCGGCCGGGTGTACGAGGTGACCGACTCGAAGGGCAACTGGCTCGCCCACGCGCCGCTGTCGTCCCGCAAGGACGCCCGGGACGCGGTCGTCGCGGCGCGCAAGGCGTTCGGCGGCTGGGCGGGCGCGACCGCGTACAACCGCGGCCAGATCCTCTACCGCGTCGCCGAGATGCTGGAGGGCCGCCGCGACCAGTTCGTCCGCGAGGTCGGCGAGGCCGAGGGCCTGTCGAAGTCGAAGGCGGCGGCGGTCGTCGACGCGGCCGTGGACCGCTGGGTCTGGTACGCGGGCTGGACCGACAAGATCGCCCAGGTAGTCGGCGGGGCGAACCCGGTCGCGGGCCCGTTCTTCAACCTGTCGACGCCGGAGCCGACCGGTGTCGTCACCGTCGTGGCCCCGCAGGAGTCGTCCTTCCTCGGCCTGGTCTCGGTGATCGCCCCGGTCATCGCGACCGGCAACACGGCCGTCGTCGTGGCCTCCGAGAAGGCCCCGCTGCCCGCCCTCTCCCTGGGCGAGGTGCTCGCCACCTCCGACCTGCCGGGCGGCGTCGTCAACATCCTGTCCGGCAAGGCGGCCGAGATGGGCCCGCACCTGGCGGCCCACCTCGACGTCAACGCCCTCGACCTGACGGGCGCGGACGCCGACCTGGCCCGCGAGCTGGAGATCGCCGCGGCGGGCAACCTGAAGCGGGTCCTGCGCCCGCGCGCCGAGGAGGACTTCACGGCCGCCCCGGGCACGGACCGGATGACCGCGTTCCTGGAGACGAAGACCGTCTGGCACCCGACGGGTTCGCTGGGCGCGAGCGGCTCGGCCTACTGACGGCCCGGCGGTCTGACGGCCCGGCGGTCTGAGGGCCTGACCGTACGCGAAAGCCCCCGGCCGGGGAGGCGACACCGCCCGGCCGGGGGCTTCGCCCTGCCCGGATCCGGGGAAAGGATGTCCGGCCGAGGAGCCCCACCGGCCCCACTGGCACCGGACACCAGGCACCCTGACGCAGGAGGATCCATGACCAGTGCGGCCCCCACCGACCCCACCCGGGCTCCCGTCACCCTGCTCACCGGAGGATCGAGCGGCATCGGCGCCGCGACCGTACGGCGGCTCCTTGCGGCGGGCCACCGGGTCGCCGCCACCGGCCGGGACGCGGGGAGGCTGGAGCGGTTCGCGGCCTCCCTCGGCGCCCCGGACACGCTGCTGCTCCTGCCCGGCGACGCGGCCGACCCGGCGGCGGTGGAGGCGGCCGTACGGGCCGCGGTGGAGCGCTTCGGGCGGCTCGACCACGTCGTGGCGAACGCCGGGTTCTCCACGCACGCGACCGTCGCGGAGGCCGACCCGGAAGCGATGCGGTCGATGCTCCTGACCAATGTGCTCGGGCCCGCCCTGCTGATCCGGCAGTCGCTGGACGAGCTGAGGCGGACCCGCGGCCGGATCGTCCTCATGGGCTCGGTCGCCGGCCTCAAGAACACCCCCGGCAACTTCTACTCGGTCACCAAGTGGGCGGTGCACGCCCTCGCCGAGAACACCCGGATGCTGGTGACCGAGTCCGGCGTGGGGGTGAGCGTGATCGCGCCGGGCTTCGTCGACACCCCGTTCTGGGACGCCCGCGGCGGCGTTCCCGAGGACCGCCCGGCCCTGTCGGCCGCCGACGTGGCCGACGCCGTCCTGTGGGCGCTCGGCCGGCCCGCGGGCGTCGACGTCACGACGGTCACGGTCCGGCCCCTGGGCCAGCTCAACTGACCCTCCCGGCCCCTTACGGCTCCTTACGGCTCCTTACGGCAGCAGGCTCTGCGACAGCGGACCCACCACCGGCAGCCCGGCGATCGCGCCGCCCTGGGTGAGGTGGCCGGTGACCAGGTCGGTGCCGATCGGCTTGAAGTCGGCGATCTGGGTGCCGATGCCGTTGTCGAGCGGGTCGACACCGGTGCCGGCCAGCGGGTTCAGCTTGAGCTTGGTCACCGGGGCCAGCCCCTTGCCGACGCCCCCCAGGGCGGCGCCGGTGCCGCTGTCGCCGCCGGTCAGCGTGCCGACCAGCTGCGGCAGTCCGGCCAGCCCGCCGTCGGCGGCGGGGGCGGCCGGGGTCGGGGCCGGGGCGGCCTGGGCGGCGGCGCCCGCGCCGAACACGGCCGCGCCGGCCGCCGTGACGGTCAGTCCGGCCTTCAGCAGGGCCTTGCGGCGAGCGGTCCGGGGGGCTGCGTGACGCGCCATGAGGGTCCTTCCAGGGAGTGGTCGAGCGGCCACCGACAGTAGTAGAGGTGTGATGCTCGATACCAACGAGTGGCCTCGGGGTCCCCTGCACGGGGGAATGCTTCACACTGGTGTCCCGTGAGTTCCCAACCGATCCCGACCCGGGTCGTCCTGCTGACCGGCCCCTCCGGCTCCGGCAAGTCGTCCCTCGCCGCCCTCACCGGGCTGCCGGTCCTGCGCCTCGACGACTTCTACAAAGAGGGCGACGACCCCACCCTGCCCCTGGTCGAGGGCAGTTCGGACATCGACTGGGACTCCCCCGGTTCCTGGGACGCGGACGCCGCCGTCGCCGGGATCGTGGCCCTGTGCCGTGCGGGACGGACCGACGTGCCGGTGTACGACATCTCCACCAGCTCCCGGGTCGACCACGAGACGCTGGACATCGGGCGCACCCCGCTGTTCGTGGCGGAGGGCATCTTCGCCGCCGACATCGTGACCCGCTGCCGGGAACTCGGCGTCCTGGCCGACGCGCTGTGCCTGCGCGGCCGCCCCTCGACGACCTTCCGCCGCCGGCTCCTGCGCGACCTGCGGGAGGGCCGCAAGTCGGTGCCGTTCCTGCTGCGCCGCGGCTGGCGGCTGATGCGCGCCGAGCGGGCCATCGTGGCCCGCCAGACCGCGCTCGGCGCCCACCCGTGCGCCAAGGACGAGGCCCTGGGCCGGCTCGCCGCCGCGGCCGCGGGCCGCTGCCGCGTCCCCGCGTCGTCCCGGTAAGGCCCGCGCGAACCCGTACACCCCGGCCCGTACGCCCCGACCCCGAACACGACGAAGCGCCGGACAGGTCCCCCGCCTGTCCGGCGCTTCGTCGTGTGACTCCCCCGTGGCCCGTACTCGCGTACGACCCCCGTTTCCCCCGTACTTCCCCCGTGTCTCCCCCGTGTCTCCCCCGTACGTCCTCAGGCGACGAGCTCGCCGAAGGACTCCTGCTCGTCACGGCCGAAGCTCAGCACCTCGTCCTCGCGCAGTCGCCGCAGCGAGCGCCAGATGCTCGACTTCACCGTGCCGACACTGATGTCGAGGATGTCCGCGATCTCCGGGTCGGTGCGGCCCTCGTAGTACCGCAGCACCAGCATCGTGCGCTGCAGTTCGGGCAGCCGGGCCAGGGCCTGCCAGAGGACGGCGCGCAGTTCGGTGCCGCGCATCGCGTCCGTCTCGCCGACCGTCTCCGGCAGCTCCTCGGTCGGGTATTCGTTGAGTTTGCGCCGCCGCCACGCGCTGATGTGGAGATTGGTCATCGTCCGGCGCAGGTAGCCGCCGACCGCGGCCTTGTCGCTGATCCGGTCCCAGGCGCGGTACGTGGAGAACAGCGCGCTCTGGAGCAGGTCCTCGGCCTCGAAGCGGTCACCGGTCAGGTGGTAGGCGGTGGCGTACAGGGAGGCCCGGCGCTCCTGGACGTAGGCCGTGAAAGCCGCCTCGGCGGCCTCCGCCTTCGCCCGGGTGGAACGCTCCCCCGTGGCCTCCCCGTACCCCGCTCCCCCGTCAGCGGCCACGGCGACCATGTACGGCGCCTTGCGCTGACGTCCGGCGCCGCGAACGCACCCCCGCCCGTTCACACCGCCGGACTTCTCCGTGCTCCGTGCGACGTCATGCAGACGCGTGGCCACCGCGCTCGAGCTGCTGCCGTGCAGGGTGTTCATCTCGCGCCCCCCGTCGTGTGGAGTCCGTTCGGTCCTGATGTCGAAAAGCCTGCCCGGCCGACTTCATGGGGGTGTCCGCCGACTGTCACAGCCGTGTCACAGGCGCCTGTCGATACGCGGACCCCCGAGGGCAGCCGATAGCCGGCCGGCACCCACCGACAGCCCCGCCAGCCGCCGCCAGCCGCCGGCAGCCGTTTCCGACGGCCGTTTCCGACGGCCGCCGGAGGCCGTCGATACCGAGTGGTGACCGGACGGTCGAACTCCGACGGCCGCATGCGACAGAATGAGTCCGTGCCTTTTCTGTTGCTGATCGAGGACGACGACGCCATCCGCACGGCGCTCGAACTCTCCCTGTCCCGCCAGGGCCACCGTGTGGCCACCGCGGCGACGGGTGAGGACGGCCTGCAGCTGCTGAAGGAGCAGCGCCCGGATCTGGTCGTGCTGGACGTGATGCTGCCCGGCATCGACGGTTTCGAGGTGTGCCGGCGGATCCGGCGCACGGACCAGTTGCCGATCATCCTGCTCACGGCCCGCAGCGACGACATCGACGTGGTCGTGGGCCTGGAGTCGGGCGCCGACGACTACGTGGTCAAGCCCGTGCAGGGCCGGGTGCTGGACGCCCGGATCCGCGCGGTGCTGCGGCGTGGCGAGCGGGAGTCCACGGACTCGGCCACGTTCGGCTCGCTGGTGATCGACCGCTCGGCGATGACCGTCACCAAGAACGGCGAGGACCTCCAGCTCACCCCGACCGAGCTGCGGCTGCTCCTGGAGCTGAGCCGGCGGCCCGGACAGGCCCTGTCGCGCCAGCAGCTGCTGCGGCTGGTGTGGGAACACGACTACCTGGGCGACTCGCGGCTCGTCGACGCGTGCGTCCAGCGGCTGCGCGCCAAGGTCGAGGACGTACCGTCGTCACCGACCCTGATCCGTACGGTCCGGGGTGTCGGCTACCGGCTGGATGTCCCTGCGTGAGCAAAGGGATCGTGTCGGTGCTCCGGTTCACCAGCCTGCGGCTGCGGCTCGTCGTCGTCTTCGCGCTGGTCGCGCTGACCGCGGCCGTGTCGGCGTCGGGCATCGCGTACTGGCTCAACCGCGAGGCCGTGCTCAAGCGCACCCAGGACGGGGCGCTGAACGGCTTCCGGCAGGAGATGCAGAACCGGGCGGCGACCCTGCCGCCGCGCCCCACCCAGGACGAACTGCGCCGCACCGCCGAACAGATGGCCAGCGGCACCGCCGGGTACAGCGTGCTGCTCGTCGGCGAGCGGGACGCGGGCAAGCCGATCGTGGGGGCGTCGAACCCGGACGAGTTCACGCTCGCGGACGTGCCGTCGTCGCTGCGGACCGCGGTGCGGACCAAGCGCGCGGTGACGGACGCCAACATGTTCCCGTACCACCTCTTCTGGCAGCGCACCCAGCGCGGATCGACGCCGTACCTGGTCGGCGGGACGAAGATCGACGGCGGCGGGCCGACGGGCTACATGTTCAAGTCGCTCGCCGCGGAGAAGGCCGACCTCAACTCGCTGTCCTGGTCGCTCGGCATCGCCACCGGCCTCGCCGTCATCGGCTCCGTGCTGCTCGCGCAGGTCGCGGCGACGACCGTGCTGCGGCCGGTGCACCGGCTCGGCGAGGCGGCCCGGCAGCTCGGCGAGGGCAAGCTCGACACCCGGCTGCGGGTCTCCGGCACCGACGAACTCGCCGACCTGTCGCGTACGTTCAACAGCGCGGCCGCCTCGCTGCAGAAACGGGTCGCGGACATGAGCGCGCGCGAGGAGGCCAGCCGCCGCTTCGTCGCCGACATGTCGCACGAACTGCGCACCCCGCTGACCGCGCTGACCGCCGTGACCGAGGTCCTGGAGGACGAGCAGGACTCGCTCGACCCGATGATCGCGCCCGCGGTCGCGCTGGTGGTCAGCGAGACCCGGCGGCTGAACGACCTCGTGGAGAACCTGATGGAGGTGACCCGCTTCGACGCGGGCACCGCGCGTCTGGTCCTCGACGACGTGGACATCGCCGACCAGATCACCGCCTGCATCGACGCGCGCGCCTGGCTGGACGCGGTCGACCTGGACGCGGAGCGCGGCATCGTGTCGCGGCTCGACCCGCGCCGGCTCGACGTGATCCTCGCGAACCTGATCGGCAACGCGCTCAAGCACGGCGGCTCGCCGGTGCGGGTGTCGGTGCGCACCGAACTCTCGGAGCGGGTGGCCGGGGACGTCGGGACGGACGAGGAGCCGGAGACGGACTCCGGGGACGACACGTGGGAGGACGCGCCGGAGGACTCCCCGGAGGACTCCCGGGCGGGCGAGGACCTGGTGATCGCGGTACGCGACCACGGGCCCGGCATCCCCGAGGAGGTCCTGCCGCACGTCTTCGACCGCTTCTACAAGGCGAGCGCGTCGCGGCCGCGGTCGGACGGCAGCGGGCTCGGCCTGTCGATCGCCATGGAGAACGCGCTGATCCACGGCGGTTCGATCACCGCGTCCAACTCGACGGACGCGGACGGACGGGTGGACGGCGCGGTGTTCGTACTGCGACTGCCCCGGGACGCGTCGGGGATCGCGCGGGAGCTGCGGACCCGCGGCAGCCGGGGCGGGGTGGAGGAGAGTTGAGGCGTCGCCGTACGGGACGACGGGGCGCGGCCCGCGGGCTCATAGCCCTGGCCGCCGCCGCACTGCTCGCGGGCTGCGGGATCCGGACGACCACCGTGCCGGTGGACGCGGGCGCCGCGCCCTCGCGGGTGCCGTGCGAGGCGGCGGCCGGCGGAAGGGTGGACGGCGGCACCCGGACCGCCGACGAGCCCGCGGGCGGGGCGCGGGACGAGGCGGTCGCGCCCGGGCGGCGCGGGGTGCCGCTGCGGGTGTACCTGCTGTGCGGGGCCCAGCTGGAGCGGGTGGAACGCGGCTCCTCGCTGCCCGAGGAGAAGGCGGTCGGCGACCCCGTCCGTACGGCCGCGGCGCTGCTCACCCAGCTGACGGCCGAGCCGTCGGACGGCGAGCGCGAGGCGGGCTTCTCCTCGGCGGCCCAGGCGCCGCTGACGGTGGGCGGCCCGCACCGGGGCGACCCGAAGCCGACGCTTCGCCTCAGCCGCCAGCCCGAGGACCTGCCGCCGGCGGCGCTCGCGCAGCTCGTCTGTACCTTCGCGGAGAGCACGGCGGGCGTAAGCGGCGACACCGTGGTCCTCGGCGGCCCGGGCCCGTACGAGCCGCGCCGCTACCGCTGTACGGAACAGCTGAAGGAACGCCCGGAGTCCCCGGTCCCGTCGACGCGCCCCTGAGGCCGCCGGCGGGTGTGCCGGTCGTCACAGCCCACCGGCCGCGAGGCTCCGCCCCGGAAGCCGTCCTCTGCGGCCGCGTCCCGAAACGCCCCCAGGTCCGGGGATTCCCCGCCCCGGCGCCTCTTCCCCGGGACAACCCTGACAGTCCTCTCAGGGTTGTCCCGGAGAGGCCCGGCGGAGGGCGGGATCCGTCGAGCGGAACCGATTCCGCCAAGGGGCGCGTCTTGGGGGGCGTGCAGCGTCAAGGTTCGGGCAATGCGGGCAATGCGGGCGGCAATGCCGCCTCGGTCGTACGCGTGGCGGGGTTCGCGCTCCTCCTCGCGCACCTGGTGGTCGTCGCCTGGGTGGCGCTACGGCCGCGGGACGTGGCCTGGGTGACCGCGCCGAACCTGACCCCGCTGGCCGGGATACGGGGCGATCTGGCCCTCGGACCCGCCGAGGCGGCCCGCCGGATCGGGAGCGAACTGCTGCTCCTGGCACCGCTCGGGGTGCTGCTGCCGATGGCCGACGGACGGCTGCGGGTCTCGCCCTGGTGGTCCCTCGCCCGGACGACGGCGGCCGGGGCGCTGGTGTCGCTGGCCGTGGAACTGCTGCAGACCGCCGTGCCGGGGCAGGTGGTGGACGTCGACTCGATACTCCTGAACACGACGGGCGTCGCGGTCGCACACGCCCTCCTGGTCCCGGCCGGCCGGGCCCGGCTGCGCCGCCGGGCGCGCTCCGGCCCGAACACGGACCGCGGACGGCGCCCGGGAACCCGCCGGGGTTCCCCCTCTGATCCGCGTTCCCGTCCGGATTCCGCGACTCGCTCCGAGAACGGGGCCTTGCTCAGGGGTGCGCGTCCGGGGGCTCCTCAGGGGGCGACCCCGACGATTCCCAGGGTCGGAATCGCCCCGTAGAGCGAGGTTTTCCGCCGTGCCGGGGAGCAGCATGGAGACATCGGAAATCCCGAGCACCGGAAATGAAGGAGCCCACCATGGCCGCACTTGCCCGACCCCGCGACGGACGCGTGATCGCCGGAGTGTGCGCGGGGCTGGCCCGGCGCTTCGGCATCTCCTCGAACACGATGCGGGTGATCTTCCTCGTCTCGTGCCTGCTGCCCGGCCCGCAGTTCCTGCTCTACCTGGCGCTGTGGGTGCTGCTGCCCGAGGAGAAGACGTCGAGCACCGCCTGGTAAACCCGCCGCCGCACCCCACCCGCTCGTACACAGACGAAAAGGGCGCCTCTCCGGAGAACCGGACGGGCGCCCTTCGCGCGTACGTGACGCGGGGTGGATCAGCGGCGGATCAGAGGGGCAGACCCAGGCCGCCGACCGGCAGACCGCCGAGCAGGCCGCCCAGCGCGCCGAGCGGGGTGTGGCCGAGGCCGGACTTGACGCCGTCCAGCGGCAGGCTCGACGCCTGCTTGGTGACCTCGCCCGGGAGGTTCTGGGCCTGGCCGACCGCGCCGGGCAGGGTCTTCGCACCCTGGCCGAGGGCCTCGGTGGCGGCCTGGGGCGCCTGGGCCAGGCCCTGGCCGCCCGGGACGAGGTTGGTCGCCAGGGCCAGCGGGTCCGGGCCGGCCGGCTGCGGGACCGGGGCGGCGGAGGCCGTACCGGCGGCAGTGGCGGCGAAAGCGGCACCCAGGACGGCGACACCAAGCTTCTTGGCGGCGGACTGCTTCATCAGAAAACTTCCTCGGTAATCTCGGGAATCGCGGAGCAGGGGAATGCTGGGGAAATGCGAGTGACTACGAAACCTAACCAGCGAACGCCGCCACCGCAAACACCGAAATGCGGCCGGGCGTGGTTCGCCCGGCCGCACCGTTTCCCGTCCCGTGTTCCTCGATCAGCCCGTACGGCGAGAAGAGTCGCTGGTGGCGGCGGACTGCTGGAACAGCCATTCGGACTTCAGCTCGGCATATCCGGGCTTGATGACATCGTTGATCATGGCCAGCCGTTCATCGAAAGGAATGAACGCTGATTTCATCGCATTGACCGTGAACCACTGCACGTCGTCGAGCGTGTAGCCGAATGCCTCGACCAGGAATTCGAATTCCCGGCTCATGCTGGTGCCGCTCATCAGACGATTGTCGGTGTTGACGGTGGCACGGAAGTGAAGCGTGCGCAGCAGCCCGATCGGGTGCTCGGCGTACGAGGCCGCGGCGCCGGTCTGGATGTTGGAGGTGGGGCACAGCTCCAGCGGGATCCGCTTGTCCCGGACGTACGCGGCGAGCCGGCCGAGACTGACCGAGCCGTCGTCGGCGACCTCGATGTCGTCGATGATCCGCACCCCGTGCCCGAGCCGGTCGGCCCCGCACCACTGGAGCGCCTGCCAGATCGACGGCAGCCCGAACGCCTCGCCCGCGTGGATGGTGAAGTGGTTGTTCTCCCGCTTCATGTACTCGAAGGCGTCGAGGTGACGGGTGGGCGGGTAGCCGGCCTCGGCGCCCGCGATGTCGAAGCCGACGACACCGGCGTCGCGGTAGCTGTTGGCGAGTTCGGCGATCTCCAGGGCACGGGCGGCGTGCCGCATCGCGGTCAGCAGCGCGCCGACCCGGATCCGGTGCCCGCGCTCCCGCGCCTGCCGCTCCCCTTCCCGGAAGCCCTCGTTGACGGCCTCGACGACCTCTTCGAGCGTCAGCCCGCCCTCCAGGTGCTGCTCGGGGGCGTACCGGACCTCGGCGTAGACGACCCCGTCCTGGGCGAGGTCGAGCGCGCACTCGGCGGCGACCCGGAACAGGGCCTCGCGGGACTGCATGACGGCACAGGTGTGCGCGAAGGTCTCCAGATACCGCTCCAGCGAACCGGAGTCGGCGGCTTCCCGGAACCAGATGCCGAGCTTGTCGGGATCGGTCTCGGGGAGAGCGTCATAGCCCTGGGCACGGGCGAGTTCGACGATCGTGCCGGGCCGCAGCCCGCCGTCGAGGTGGTCGTGCAGCAGAACCTTCGGGGCACGGCGGATCTGGTCCGCGCTGGGCGTGGTGGGGATCTGGCTCGTCATTTCCGCACTGTAGCGCCTACGCGCGTAGAGCACCCCGGTTGGCACGTAAAGAGTCGGTACGGCCCCCAAGCGGTTCCCCGCACTTCGCACCTCCTCCCTCAACAACCCCACCGGCAGACAGGCCCCCAACAACCCCGTGGCACCCGCACCGCGCCCCACCTAGCCTGCCCCCATGACCGACCTCCCCCGGATCCACGCCTTCCTCGCCTCCTTCACCCGCCGCCAGGCGGAACGCACCGTCGACTTCCCCGGCGGCTTCGCCGCCCTCGACGACACCTTCCGCCACTCCCACGGCAACAACCACGTCGTCGTCACCGGCTCCCCGGACCCCGACGCCCTCCCCGCCCACGTCGACGACGTCCTGTCCCACCTGCCGTTCCGCATCGTGTCCATACCGGACGCGACGACCGCAGCCGCCTGCGCCGGCCCGCTGGCCGAGGCCGGTTACTCCCGCTCCGCGATCACGGTGATGCGCCGCCACGGCCTCCCGGTACCGGCCGAGGGCGGGGCCCGCGAGGTGGGTCTTCCGGCGTTGCGCGAGCCGATGGCCGAGGCGTGGCGGCACTTCATCCCGGGTGCGACGGACGAGGTCGTACGCGATCTGGTGGAGCGCCGTACGGCCCGGCTCCGGGGCGCGGACGATGTCCGGTTCCTCGCGTCGCACGACGCGTTCGGGCAGGTCGCGTCGTGGGCGGATCTCTATCTCGACCGGGCGGCGGGCCTCGCCCAGATCGAGGACCTGGTGACGGCGGTGACGCACCTGAAGCAGGGGCACGCGGGCGTGGTGCTGGACACGGCGCTGCGGATCGCCGACGCCGAGGGCTGTCCGACGGTCTTCCTCACGGCGCACACGGAGGACTGGCCGAGCGCCTGGTACGCGCGCCGGGGCTTCGAGCCCCTCGGCGAGATCCAGTGTTTCGAACGCTTCTGATCGTTCACGGCCGTTCATGACCGTCCACTTTCAAAGCCGCGTCCGAAAACTGGTGTTCGCCGGTCGAACGACAGCGGACGATACGTAACAGTGATCGCGCGTACGGGTGGCGTACACCTCCACTTCTGAGACTGTTCGGTCATGGCGCACAACGCACTCGTGGGAACGGCCGACTCCCGGACACCCCGGCTGGGCCGAGCGGTCGGAGCGACGCAACCCGTCACCCAGGCCGGCGGGGTGGTTCTGCTGCTGCCCGACGGGGAGGCCGCGTCGAGCCGGCGCCCGTCCGCGCGGGCGCACGCGGCGGCGCTGCCGCTGGCACGGCGACTGGCGCGCGAGGGCCGGGCGGACGGTCTGGTCGCGCATGTGGTCCGGTATCGGGGCCGCGGCTGGAACGGCTCGGACGCGCAGCTCGCGGCGGACGCCTCGTGGGCGGTGTCGGAGGCGGTACGGCGGTACGGCGACGTCCCGGTGTGCCTCGCGGGCCGCGGCATGGGCGCGCGGGCGGCGCTGCGGGCGGGCGGCCACGACGCGGTGGCGTCGGTGCTCGCGCTGGCGCCGTGGCTGCCGGAGGAGGACCGGGCGGCGGAGCCGGAGCCGGTGCGGCAGCTGGTGGGACGCCGGGTGCTGCTGGTGCACGGCACGCGGGACGCCCGGACGGATCCGGAGCTGTCGTTCCGGTTCGCCGAGCGGGCCAAGAAGACCAACCGCGACACGTGCCGCTTCGAGGTACACGCGGACGGGCACGCGCTGCGCCAGTATCACGCCGAAGTCCACGCGCTGGCCGTCGACTTCGTCCTGTCGTCGCTGTTCGGCCACCCGCAGAGCCGGCCGCTGACGGACGCGCTCGCGGCGCCTCCGCCGCTGGGACTGCGGATGCCGCTGGCGGCGGGTTTCGGCCGTTCCCTGAACCGCTGAACCGGCACGACCGGCACGACCGGCACCGCCGCCCCGCGTCACTCCGGCAGCAGACTCCCCCGCTTGTTCAGCAGGAACTTCTTGAAGGCGGCGACCGGCGGGGTGTCCGGGTGCCCGTCGAGCCAGGCCACCCCGATCTCGCGGGCCGCGCGCGGCGAGGTGACCCCGAGTTCGACGACGCCGGGCCGCGGCACGGCCGGCGGCGGCAGCAGCGCGACGCCGAGGCCCGCGGCGACGAGCCCGCGCAGCGTCTCGGCCTCCTCGCCCTCGAAGGCGACGCGCGGGGTGAAGCCGGCCTGGGCGCACAGGTCGTCGGTGATGCGGCGCAGCCCGTAGCCGGGTTCGAGGGTCACGAAGAACTCGTCCGCGGCCTCGGCGAGCCGGATGCGTTTGCGGCTGGCGAGCCGGTGGTCGTCGGGGACGACGAGCCGCAGCCGCTGTTCGTCGAGGCGGCGGCCGACGAGGTCGGGGGCGTCGGGGACGGGCGAGGTGAGGCAGAGGTCGAGTTCGCCCGCCCGGAGCCGTTCGAGCATGGCCTCGCCGTAGTTCTGGACGAGGGTGAAGCGGATGCCGGGGTGATCGACGCGGAAGGCGCGGATGAGGGCGGGCACGGTCTCGGAGCCCATGGTGTGCAGGAAGCCGAAGGCGACCCGGCCGGCGGTGGGGTCGGCGTCGTCCCGTACGGTGCCGGCGGCCCGCTCGACCTCGGCGAGGGCGCGTTCGGCGGAGCCGAGGAAGCGCCGGCCGGCCGGGGTGAGCGCGACCGTACGGCCGCGCCGGGCGAACAGCGCGACGCCGAGGTCCTCCTCCAGCCGGACCATGGCGCGCGAGAGCGTCGACTGGGGGACGCCCATCTCGGCGGCGGCCCGCGTGACGTGCTCGTGGCGGGCGACGGCGGCGAAGTACGCGAGGCGCGGCGCGAGCAGCAGTCCCATGTCTTCTTCGTTACTGTTCGGTGACAGGCGAGGCTGTGACCTGTACTCATGCACCATAGGAACGATTACAGCAGGTTCATGCATTGGACGCATGAAATGGGGCGGCCTACGTTCGGTACATGCCTTCCGCCAGTACCAAGGCGGCCGCCACCCACGCGGTCGCCGACTCCCGCAAGACCCCCGACTCTCCTGCCGCGCAGGACGCGAGCGACGCCCGCGCGACCTCCGAGGCCCGCGCCATCGCCGAGGCCGCCAAGGCCGCCGAGCCCCGCGACACCCGCCTCGCCCCCGGCGCCCCCGGTTTCCGCCGCCTCAGCCTCGCGCTGTTCGCCGCCGGAGTGGCCACCTTCGCCCTCCTCTACTCCACCCAGGCTCTGCTCCCGGCCGTCTCCGACGCGTTCGGCGCCACCGCCTCGGCCGCGTCCTGGACGGTCTCCGGCGCGACCGGCGCCCTGGCCCTGTGCGTCCTGCCGCTGAGCGCGCTGTCCGAGCGCTTCGGCCGCCGCTCGATGATGACGGCCTCGCTGGCGGTGGCCGTCGCCGTCGCCCTCCTCGTCCCGCTCGCCCCGAACCTGGAGACCCTGATCCTGCTGCGCGCGCTGCAGGGCGCGGCGCTGGCGGGTGTGCCGGCCTCGGCGATGGCGTTCCTGGCCGAGGAGGTGCGGCCGCGGGCGCTGATCGCGGCGATCGGCCTGTTCGTGGCGGGCAACTCGATCGGCGGCATGAGCGGCCGTCTCCTCACCGGCTGGGTGGCCCAGCTGTGGGGCTGGCGCGCGGGTCTGGCGGCGGTCGGTCTGCTGGCCGTGGTCTGCGCGGTCGCGTTCCGCTTCCTCATCCCGCCGGCGCGGCACTTCACGTCCGTCGCGCAGAGCCCGAGGACGCTGGCGCGCACCGTGCGCGGTCATCTGGCGGACCCGCTGCTCGTCCGGCTGTACGCGATCGGCGCGCTGTTCATGACGGTCTTCGGCGCCGTGTACACGGTGATCGGCTACCGCCTGACCGAGGCCCCGTTCTCGCTGCCGCAGGGCGTGGTCGGCTCGATCTTCCTGGTCTACCTGGTCGGTACGGTCTCGTCGGCGGCGGCCGGCCGGCTGGTCGGCCGCATGGGCCGGCGCGGCGCGCTCTACCTCGCCGTCTCCACGACGGCGGCCGGTCTGCTGCTGTCGCTCGCCGACACGCTGCCCCTCGTCCTCGCGGGCCTGGTCCTGATCACGGCCGGCTTCTTCGCCGGGCACGCGGTCGCCTCGTCCTCGGTGAGCCGCACGGCGAAGACGGGCCGCGCGCAGGCCTCGGCGCTCTACCAGTCGGCGTACTACCTGGGCAGCAGCGTGGGCGGCACGCTCGGCGCGGTCGCCTTCCACGCGGGCGGCTGGGGCGGGACGGTCGCGATCGGCCTGGTCGCGGTGGTCGGCGTCGTGTCGGTCACGCTGTACGGGTCGCACAGCGCGCGCGTCGCGGAGCGGCGGCACCGGCTGGCGGCCGTCTGACGCACGGCCCGCGTCGCCCCTCCCGTAGTCCCGCGAAGGCGTGAACGGCGCCCGGAACCACCCGGTTCCGGGCGCCGCGGCATACCGTGCCCCTTGACCCGATCTGCCCCCGATGCAACTGTCCAATCCTTCAGAGCGTCGTAACTCAGAAGAGCGAAGGGGGAGTTGCGAGTCACCATGAACAACACGCGCGCGACGATACGGAGAAGAGCCGGACTCGGCCTCGCGGTCACGTCCCTGGTGGTGCCGCTGACCGTGGCCGTCGGCAGCGGCACGGCGCAGGCGGCGTCGTCCTGCAACGTGACGACCGGTCCGTACCAGAAGCAGGTGGAGAAGTTCCTCGGCCGGACCGCCGACGGCCGCCAGTCGGCCGCCGACTGCCGGGCGATCCAGAGCTTCCAGCGGACGCACGGCATCACCCCGACGATGGGCTACGCCGGGCCGCTGACCTGGCGCACCATGTCGACGATGCTCGCGCAGCGGGCGGCGGGCAAGAACCCGAACCAGGCCGGCAAGTGCCCGACGAACAAGGGCCGGATCGCCTGTGTCGACCTGACCCGGCAGCTCAGCTGGATCCAGGACGGCAAGAAGCTGAAGTACGGCCCGGTGCCGGTGCGCACCGGCCGCGACGGCGCGGAGACCCGTACCGGCTCCAGCAAGGTCTACTGGCGCAACATCAAGCACTGGTCGACGCTTTACGACGTCTGGATGCCGTACGCGCAGTTCTTCGACGGCGGGCAGGCGTTCCACTCGGTCACCAAGTCCATGTGGAATCCGCCGGGTTCGGCCGGCTGCGTCAACATGCGGCCGAACGACGCGAAGGCGTACTGGAATCTGCTGAAGAACGGCGACGACGTGTACGTGTACGGGCGCAAGCCCGGAACCTGACCGAATCGCCGCAGGCTGTCGGTGCCCTGCGGTAGCTTCCCTTCATCGGTGCCGGACGGGCGCCGGTGAAGGGCAAGCCGCGGGGTGGACTCGATGGACCTGATGACGGAAGACCTGGAGAAGTACCGCAGGGAGCTGACCGGTTACTGCTACCGGATGCTCGGCTCCGCCTTCGAGGCGGAGGACGCGGTGCAGGACACCATGGTGCGGGCCTGGCGCTCGCTCGACTCCTTCGAGGGACGTTCCTCCCTGCGGTCCTGGCTCTACCGGATCGCCACCAACGTCTGCCTGGACTCGCTGAACGCGGGCAACCGGCGGGCCCGTCCCATGGACCTGAGCGAGCCGACGCCGGTGGCGCAGGCCCGGCTCAACGAACGCCCCGAGATCACCTGGCTGGAGCCGGTGCCGGACGGCCGCGTGCTGCCGTCGGTGGCCGACCCGGCGGAGACCGCGGTCTCGCGCGAGACGGTGCGGCTGGCGTTCGTGGCCGCCCTCCAGCACCTCCCGCCGAAGCAGCGCGCGGTACTGATCCTGCGCGAGGTGCTGGCCTGGAAGGCGAGCGAGGTCGCCGAACTCCTCGGCCTGACCGTCGCCTCCGTCAACAGCGCGCTCCAGCGGGCCCGGGCGACGATCCAGGAGCAGGCGCCGGCCGTGTCCGACGAGGCGAACCCGCTGGACGAGGAGCAGAAGGCGCTCCTCGACCGCTATGTGGCGGCCTTCGAGGGGTACGACATGCAGGCGCTCACCACGCTCCTGCACGAGGACGCCACCATGTCCATGCCGCCGTACGACCTGTGGCTGCGCGGCCACGAGGACATCGTGGGCTGGATGCTGGGCGTCGGCGAGGTGTGCCGCGGCTCGAAGCTGGTCGCGACCGTGGCGAACGGCCAGCCGGCGTTCGCGCACTACCACCCGGACCCGGAGGGCGGTTACGCCCCGTGGGCGCTGATCGTGCTCGAACTGCACGACGGCAAGATCGGCGGAATGGACTTCTTCCTCGACACCAAGCGCTGGTTCCCGCTGTTCGACCTGCCGGACCGGCTCGACGCCGTCTGAGGGCGGCAGTACCACCGGTCACAGCAGATCGCCGAGCCCGACGAGGCCGAGTACGCCGCGCAGCTCGGGCCCGGCGCCGCGGAACAGCAGCCGGTGGCCGCCCCGCCGGGCGGCGAGGCGGAGCCGGGCGACGGCGTCCACGGCGGCGAGACCGGCGCGGTCGAGCCCGCCGACGTCACAGACGACGACGGTGGGCGGGGCGGCGGCGAGCAGCTCGCAGAGCCGTCCGACGTCGTCGGGCGCGGGCGGGCCGCCGAGGCGTAGTTCGAGTCTTCGGGAGTCGTCCACACCAGGGCAGACCGCCGGAGCGCCCGGAATTCATCGCGGACCGTCCCGAGGCCGTCTCCGGGCGGCTTTCGGGCTGCCCGTGGCCGGGCTGTCGGAGGGCTGCCGAAACGTTTCCCGGTAGCTCTAGGCTCGGCGCCATGACTCTTGATCGCGCCGAGCTGGTGATCTTCGACTGCGACGGTGTCCTCGTGGACAGCGAGCGGATCTACTGCCGAGTGGACCGGGCCGTGTTCGCCCGCCTCGGTGCCGAGTTCAGCGAGGAGGAGATGGCCGACCTGTTCGTCGGCTCCTCCAAGAGACAACTCACCGCCCTGGTCGAGGAACGCGCCGGCCGCCGCCTTCAGGACGGCTGGGAACTGCCCTTCCAGCACCTGTACGACGAGGCGCTGGACGCGGAACTGACCGCGGTCGACGGCGTCACCGAGGTCCTGGACGCCCTGGACGTGCCGTTCTGCCTCGCCTCCAACGGCGGCCACACCTCCATACGCCGCAACCTCACCCGCGCCGGCCTCCTCGACCGCTTCGAGGGCCGCGTCTTCAGCGCCCACGACGTCGCCCACGGCAAGCCCGCCCCCGACCTCTTCCTGCACGCGGCCCGCGCGATGGGCTTCCCGCCGGAGCGCTGCGCGGTCGTCGAGGACAGCTCGTACGGCGTTCAGGCGGCCCGCGCGGCGGGCATGCGCGTCTTCGGCTACGCCGGCGGCCTCACCCGCGCGGAACGCCTGGCCGGCCCCGGCACCCACCTCTTCACCCACATGCGGGAGCTGCCCGCGCTGCTGGCCCTGGTGCCGGGAGCGGGCGCGTGAGCGCGGACACGGTGGTGTGGGAGCGGCTGTTCCACGCGTACGGGGCGGCGACCGACACCCGCCAGATCCTGGCCGGCCCGCTGGCGGCGGCCGAGGGCCACCTGTGGTCGGCGATCCTGCACCAGGGCACGGTCTGGCCGGCCACCCCGCCCGTCCTCGCGGCGGTGGCGGGCCGGCTGGCCGAGGCACCGGCCCTCGGGCTGGCGTTCATCCGGGACGTGGCCGAGGCCGTACGGATCGGGGACGAGGCCGACGAACTGCGAGCGCGAATCGCCGGGGCCGACACGGCGGCGTGGACGGCCGCGTACGTCGCGGCCGACGAGGACGACCAGGTCGACCTGTGGGACGACGGCGAGGCCGGTGACCTGGTCCTCGTCGAGGCGGCCCTGGCCTGCTGGGACCTGCTGCCGGAGCTGGTCGCGCCGGTGGCGGCGTTCCTGGACGACCCGGACGCGGAGGTCCGCTCGGCCGCGCGGGCCACGGTCACCGGACTTCTCGCCCACCCGGGCGCGGCAGTCCCCGCGCCCGGGTGGCCGCCGGACGGCCCGCGAGCGTGACGGGCGCTCAGTCGACGGGGAACTCGGCGGTGTCGAGGGTGAGGCCGAAGGGGGCGGGGAGAGACAGTTTCTCGCCGAACTCGACGACCTCCAGGACACGGTAGAGGCCGTTCTTCGGCTCGCCGTAGAGCGTGGCGGTGGGACGGCCCGCGTGCCAGCGGTCGATGAGCAGGTAGAGGGGCACGCCACCCATGGCGTAGCCACGCAGCTTGTGAACCCGATCGTGGTTCGCGTTGCCCTTCGAGGTGACCTCGACGACGAGTTCGGCTGTCGCGGCCGGGATGGAGTTTCCCGTCCCCTGGTCCACGATGGCTTCGGGAACGACCGCCAGGTCGGGGATGTACAGACTCGAATGCTCGGGAATCGCCAGGGCGAGTGACTGGTACACGTTCAGCTCGTCGGAAATGCCCCGGACCAGCCATCGGTGGACCTTGGCTGTGATGCTGCCGTGCCGGGCTGCGGGTGCTGGTGCCGCGGTGATGATCCCCTCGATGATCTCCACCTTGCAGCCCTCAGGCCAGTCCATCGTTTCCCAGCGACGGACCAGGTCGTCCCAGCCGTTGCCCTGCTCGGGTCCGGCCTCGGCCGCGAGTGCGCTCATGGTGTGCTCCTCAATCGGTCGTCACCGATCCCAGCATGCCGAACGGGACCGGTGGGGGTCCACCGATCCCGTTCACCCATACGTGTCACCGGCACATGCCGGGGCCTTCCGGTCCTTACGCGATGCGGTCGAGGACGATCGGCTTACGCGTGAAGGAGGTGCCCTCCGGGGCGATGTCGAAGGACGACTCCAGCGACTTCAGGGCGTAGTCGAACTTCTCCGGGGTGTCCGTGTGCAGCGTCAGCAGCGGCCGGCCCGCGGTCACCGTGTCGCCCGGCTTGGCGTGCATCTCGACGCCCGCGCCGGCCTGCACCGGGTCCTCCTTGCGGGCGCGGCCGGCGCCCAGGCGCCAGGCGGCGACGCCGATGTCGTACGCGTCCAGGCGGGTGAGCACACCGGTGGCCGGGGCCATGACGACGTGCTGCTCGCGGGCGACCGGGAGGGCCGCGTCCGGGTCGCCGCCCTGCGCGGCGATCATGCGGCGCCAGACGTCCATCGCGGAGCCGTCGGCCAGCGCCTTCGCCGGATCGGCGTCCTTCAGGCCGGCCGCGTCGAGCATCTCGCGGGCGAGCGCGAGCGTCAGCTCGACGACGTCGGCCGGGCCGCCGCCCGCGAGGACCTCGACGGACTCGCGGACTTCGAGGGCGTTGCCGGCGGTCAGGCCGAGCGGGGTGGACATGTCGGTGAGCAGCGCGGCCGTGCGGACGCCGCTGTCCTTGCCGAGCGCGACCATGGTGGAGGCCAGCTCGCGGGCGTCCTCGATGGTCTTCATGAAGGCGCCGCTGCCGACCTTGACGTCCAGGACCAGCGAGCCGGTGCCCTCGGCGATCTTCTTCGACATGATCGAGGAGGCGATCAGCGGGATGGCCTCGACGGTGCCGGTGACGTCGCGGAGCGCGTAGAGCTTCTTGTCGGCCGGGGCGAGGCCGTCGCCGGCCGCGCAGATGACCGCGCCGGTGCCGTCGAGGACGGACAGCATCTCCTCGTTGGAGAGCAGTGCCCGCCAGCCGGGGATGGACTCCAGCTTGTCGAGGGTGCCGCCGGTGTGGCCGAGGCCGCGGCCGGAGAGCTGCGGGACGGCCGCGCCGCAGGCGGCGACGAGCGGGGCGAGCGGCAGGGTGATCTTGTCGCCGACGCCGCCGGTGGAGTGCTTGTCGGCGGTGGGGCGGGACAGGGAGGACGAGAAGTCCATCCGCTCACCGGAGGCGATCATGGCCGCGGTCCAGCGGGCGATCTCGTCGCGGTTCATGCCGTTCAGCAGGATCGCCATGGCCAGGGCGGACATCTGCTCGTCGGCGACCTCCCCGCGGGTGTAGGCGTCGATGACCCAGTCGATCTGCTCGGGGCTCAGCTCGCCCTTGTCCCGCTTGGTGCGGATGACGGAGATGACGTCCATGTGGTGATGCCTCTTTCTACGCGCATAGAGGAGCAAAAGGAGAAGGCGGCCCCTCCATCCTGCCGGAAGGGCCGCCTTGAGGGACTACGAAGCCTGGTCGTCCGAGGCCGGGTCGTCCGCGACCTGGCCATCCGAAGCCTTGCCGTCCGCGGCCGTACGGCCCGTGGTCAGGTGCTCCGGCCCGAACGCCTGCGGCAGCATCCCGGCCAGGGTCATGAACCCGGCGGGCGTCTCCAGGACGAGGTCGGGGCCCCCGAACTCGTACAGGAGCTGCCGGCACCGGCCGCACGGCACCAGGGGCTCGCCCCGGCCGTCCACGCACGCGAAGTGCGTGAGCCGGCCGCCGCCGGTCGCCTGGAGCCGCGAGACCAGACCGCACTCGGCGCACAGGCCGAGGCCGAAGGACGCGTTCTCGACGTTGCAGCCGGAGACCGTCCGGCCGTCCTCGACCAGGGCCGCCGCGCCGACCGGGTAGCCGGAGTACGGGGCGTAGGCGTGGGCCATCGCCTCGCGGGCGGCCGCCCGCAGGGCCTCCCAGCCGGCCTCGGACAGACCGGTGTCGGCCTGCTCCAGGAGGCCGGTCACTTGCCCTGGCCCTTCCGGTACGGCAGTCCGTCCGCCTTCGGCATCCGCAGCCGCTGCGCCGACAGGGACAGCACGAGCAGCGTGGTGATGTACGGGGCGGCGTCCACGAACTGGCTCGGGACCTGGTCGGTGAACGCGTACCAGAGGAAGAAGACGGCCGCGAAGACGGCGGCGACGACGGCCGCGGCGTACTTCTTCTTGTACAGCTGCCACAGCATGGCGATGACCAGCAGGACGGCGACGAGCAGCAGCAGCGCGTGGACGTTCTCGGCACCGCCGCGCAGCTTGAGGCTGTCGGTGAAGCCGAACAGGCCGGCGCCGAGGGCCATGCCGCCCGGCATCCAGTTGCCGAAGATCATCGCGGCGAGACCGATGTAACCGCGGCCGCCGGTCTGCCCCTCCTGGTAGATGCCCGTGGAGACGATCGCGAGGAACGCGCCGCCGAGGCCCGCGAGGCCGCCGGAGATCGCCACCGCGATGTACTTGTACTTGTAGACGTTGACGCCCAGCGACTCGGCCGCGACCGGGTTCTCGCCGCAGGAGCGCAGCCGCAGGCCGAAAGCCGTGCGCCACAGCACCCACCAGGTCGCCGGGATCAGCAGGATCGCGACGATGGTCAGCAGCGACAGGTTGGTGACGAGGCCGCCGAGGATGCCGGCCAGGTCGGAGACCAGGAACCAGTGCTTGTCCTGGAGCTCGGCCAGTTTGTCGGAGAGCCCCGGGATGGTGATCTGGGTGATCTGGTCGATGTGCGGGGACTGCTTGGAGGAGCCGCCCAGGTCGCCCACCTCGGCGAACGTGAAGTTCGACAGGTACTTGGTGAAGCCGAGCGCCAGGATGTTGATCGCCACACCGGACACGATGTGGTTCACGTTGAAGGTGACCGTGATGATCGCGTGCAGCAGACCGCCGAGCGCGCCGCCGAGGATGCCGACGACGACACCCGTCCACGGGCCCCACTGGTAGCCGGCCCAGGCACCGAACCAGGTGCCGAGGATCATCATGCCTTCGAGGCCGATGTTGACGACGCCCGCGCGCTCGGACCACAGACCGCCGAGACCGGCGAGGCCGATCGGCACGGCGAGCTGCAGCGCGCCGGAGACCTGGCCGACCGAGGTGAGGTCGTCGGCACCGGAGACGGCGCGGACGAGCGAGAAGAGCACGATTCCGGCCGCGACGATCAGCAGGATCCAGGGCCAGGTGAGCTTGCGGCGCGCGCCCTTGCTGGGGGCGGCGCTGGGCTTGGCGACGGTGCCGGTGCTCATGCCGCCACCTCCTTGTCGGTCGTGAGGGCGCCGCCGGCGGCCAGCTGCTCGCCGACCTTCTGCTGCTGGCGGCGGAGGCCGTAACGGCGGACGAGTTCGTAGGAGACGACCACGGCGATCACGATGATGCCCTTCATGATCTCGGTGATCTCCTTCGGGTAGCCCTCGGTGTCCAGCGTCGAGGACGCCTTCTCCAGGAACGCGAAGAGGAGCGACGCGAAGAGGATGCCGACCGGGTGGTTACGGCCCAGCAGGGCGATCGCGATGGCGGTGAAGCCTACGCCGACCGGGAAGTCGAGGCTGTACGTGTGGGTCTCGCCGAGCAGCGTCGGCATGCCGGACAGACCGGCCAGACCACCCGAGATCAGCATCGAGGTGAGGATCATCTTCTTGGCGTCGACGCCGCTGGCCTGGGCCGCGGACTCGCTGGCGCCGGTGGCGCGCAGGTCGAAGCCGAAGCGGGTGCGGTTGAGGACGAACCAGTAGACGACGCCGAGCGCGAGCGCGACGAAGGTGAAGCCGTAGATGACGCCGTTGCCCTCGCCCATGTCGATGCCGGGGAACCAGCCGGACTCGGGGATGTCGCCCGTCGTCAGGTTGTTGGAGCCGGCGGGCTGGACGCCGAAGTTCTTCGGCAGGATCAGCCAGGCCACCAGGGCCGTGGTGATCGAGTTCAGCATGATCGTGGAGACGACCTCGGAGACACCCCGGGTGGTCTTGAGGACACCCGCGATACCGGCCCAGAAGGCACCCGTGGCCGTGGCGACCAGCACGATCAGCAGGATGTGCAGCGGGCCGGGCAGGTCCACGGCGGCACCGACGAGCGCCGACAGCATGGCGGCGAGGCGGTACTGGCCGTCGACGCCGATGTTGAAGAGGTTCATCTGGAAGCCGACGGCCACGGCCAGCGACGCCAGGTAGTAGATGCCGGTCTGGTTGACGATCAGCACCTGGATGTCGGAGTAGGCCGCGTTGTCGATCATCAGCCGGATCGGTTCGATCGGGTCGAGGCCCGTCGCGAGCAGCACCAGCACGGTGAGCACGAACGAGGAGACGAGCGCGAGCACGGGGCCGGCGGCCCCGATGATCAGCTTGTCCTTGTCGATTTTCGTCATCGGGCGTCACCGTCTTCGGGGTGCTGGTCGTTGCCCTCCAGGTGGCCGGTGGCGGCACCGGTCATGGCGGAGCCCAGCTCCTCGGGCGTGATGGTGGCGGGGTCCGCGTCGGCGACGAGCCGGCCGCGGTACATGACCCGGAGGGTGTCGGACAGGCCGATCAGCTCGTCCAGGTCGGCGGAGATCAGCAGCACCGCCAGGCCCTCGCTGCGGGCGTCGCGGATGGCGTCCCAGATCTGCGCCTGCGCGCCGACGTCCACACCGCGGGTGGGGTGGGCGGCGATCAGGAACTTCGGGTGGTGGCTCATCTCGCGGCCGACGATCAGCTTCTGCTGGTTGCCGCCGGACAGCGAGGCCGCGGTCACGTCGATGCCGGGGGTACGGACGTCGTACTCGCGCACGATCCGCTCGGTGTCCAGGCGGGCGGCCTTGGGGTCGAGGATGCCGCGCTTGGAGTTCGGGACCTCGGTGACGTGACCGAGGATCCGGTTCTCCCAGAGCGGGGCCTCCAGGAGCAGGCCGTGGCGGTGGCGGTCCTCGGGGATGTAGCCGATGCCGCCCTCGCGGCGCTTGCGCACCGAGGTCGCGGAGATGTCCGTGCCGTCGAGCGTGATGACGCCGGCGTCCGGGCTGTTCATGCCCATCAGGGCCTCGATCAGCTCGGTCTGGCCGTTGCCCTCGACTCCGGCGATGCCGAGGATCTCGCCCTTGTGGATGGTGAGCGAGATGTCGTCGAGCAGCTTGCGGCCCCCAAAGGCGAGCGCGACTGCCGGGTGCGGGCCCTCGACGACCTCGACGACGTCGAGCGCCTCGGCCGGGTCCTCCGGGGCGGCGGTCGTCAGCGGGGCCGCGGGGGCGGCGCCGGACTCGGTCAGGGTCAGCCCGGTCACCTGGAGCATCGGGATGTCCGTGACCGTCGACTCGCGGGTCTCCGGGGAGGGCAGCTCGGTGCCGACCATCAGCTCGGCGAGCTGCTTGGTGGTGGCGGTCTTCGGGTCGGCGGTGCCGACGGTGGTGCCGCGCCGGATGACGGTGATGTCGTCGGCGACCTTCAGGACCTCGCCCAGCTTGTGGGAGATGAAGATGACCGTCAGGCCCTCGGACTTCAGCTCGCGCAGGTTGTCGAAGAGCGCGTCGACCTCCTGCGGGACCAGGACGGCGGTCGGCTCGTCGAGGATGAGGATGCGGGCGCCGCGGTAGAGGACCTTGAGGATCTCCACGCGCTGGCGGTCGGCGACACCGAGGTCCTCGACGAGGGCGTCGGGGCGGACCCCGAGGCCGTACGCGTCGGAGATCTCCTGGATCTTCCGGCGGGCCTTGCCGCCGATGCCGTGGAGCTTCTCGCCGCCGAGGACGACGTTCTCCAGGACGGTGAGGTTGTCGGCGAGCATGAAGTGCTGGTGCACCATGCCGATGCCGCGCGCGATGGCGTCGCCGGGGCTGGCGAAGGCGACCTGCTCGCCGTCGACGGCGATGGTGCCCTCGTCCGGCTTCTGCATGCCGTAGAGGATCTTCATCAGGGTCGACTTGCCGGCACCGTTCTCACCGATGAGGGCATGGACGGTGCCCTTGCGAACGGTGATCGCGATGTCCTTGTTGGCGACGACGCCGGGGAAGCGCTTGGTGATGCCGTGGAGTTCGACGGCAGGGGGGCTGGACGCGTTGATGGCGCACTCTCCTTGGCCGGAAGGAGTGGGAGCGGACGGGCAGGGCGGGGCGAAGTTATCGTGCCGCTGGGACATCTACACGCGTAGCACTGCCGAGAATGGAAAACCCGTACGGGAATGAGACCGGGGCTGCCCGCCGGGGCCTCACCGGCCGTACGAAGCGGCTGGACGGGGCCCGGCGGACCCGGGGCGAACCTGTCGCGGGCGGACCCGAGGGCCCGGCGACGGTGGGGTACTCCCCCGCGTCACCGGGCCCTCGGTGGGATCACGCCCGGATCAGGGTCACGGCGTGGTCTTGACGGTGATCTTGCCGTCGACGATGTCCTTCTTGGCCTTCTCGACCGCGGCGATGACGTCGGTCATCTTCGTGTACGCCGGGTTGGAGGCGGCCAGGCCGACACCGTTGGACGCGAGGCCCATGCGGACCTCGCCGGACTGCGGCTTGCCGTCCTTGACCGACTTGATCAGGTTGAAGACCGAGCCCTGGACGTCCTTGGTGACCGAGGTCAGGATGTGGTCCTTGTAGGCGGCCAGACCCTTCTGCATGTACTGGTCGGAGTCCACGCCGATGGCCCACTTGCCGGCCTTGGCGGTGGCCTCGATCGCACCCGAACCGGCGAGACCGGCGGCCGAGTAGATCACGTCGGCGCCCTTGTCGAGCTGGCCCTGCGCGGCGGCCTTGCCGAGGTCGGGCTTCGAGAAGCCGTTGAAGTCCGGCGGCTGGGTCAGGTACTGGGTCAGTACCTTCGCCTTGGGGTCGGTGTCCTTGACGCCCTGGACGAAGCCGGCCTCGAACTTCTTGATCAGCGGAACCTCGACACCGCCGATGAAGCCGACCGTGTGGGACTTCGACGTCTTGGCGGCGGCGACGCCGGCCAGGTAGGAGCCCTGCTCCTCGTTGAAGACCAGGTTGGCGATGTTCGGGCCGGTCTTCGAGGTGTCGTCGATGATGCCGAAGGTGGTCTTCGGGTACGCCTTGGCGACCTTCTCGATGGCCGGGGCGTACGCGAAGCCGACACCGATGACCGGGTTGTTGCCGGAGCGGGCCAGCGCGGTGAGGCGCTGCACCTTGTCGGCGTCGCTCTCGCCCTCGGACGGCTCGGCCTCGGCGCCCTTGACGCCGAGCTCCTTCTCGGCCTTCTGCAGACCCGCGTAGGCGGCGTCGTTGAAGGACTGGTCGCCGCGGCCGCCGATGTCGTACGCGATGGCGGCCTTGACGGCCTTGGAGTCGGAGGTCGACGAGGAGCCCGCCTCCGACGACGACTTGCCACACGCGGTGGCGGACAGCGCGAGCGCCGCGGAGGCGATGCCCACGGTGGTGATCCTGGTGATCCGGCGCAAGAGGAGGGTCCCTTCAAGACTGACCGAAAGCGCCTCTTCCGGCGCTGGTTTCGCCGCGATCGTAACGCGCGTAGATGTCAGTTAAAGACCCGTTCATGAGTCGTTATCGGATCGACGCGAACCAGCCAGAACGCCACGCAGGGCACCCATTCCGGTACGGTCCGACATCATCGCTGGTACGAGGCGGTGCCGCGGGCCCGCGAAGGGCCCGCCCCACCGCCGGACGGTATCCGTCCGGTGGCGGTCATGGCCGGAAATATCCGTATACACATCGGTGAACGGGGGCTATGCGCGCGCGTCCAGAAGGGCGGCGGCCGTGAACAATTCCACACCCACCGTGATGGCGTACTCGTCGACGTCGAAGTCGCCGGCGTGCAGATCGCGCACCCGGGTCTCGTCGGGGGCGCGGACGCCGAGCCGGGCCATGGCGCCGGGGACGTGCTCCAGGTACCAGGAGAAGTCCTCGCCGCCGAGCGACTGCTCGGTGTCCTCGACCGCGTCGGCGCCGAGCCGGGCCGTCATCGCCTCGCGGAGCAGATCGGCGACGGCCGGATCGTTGACGACCGGGGGGACGCCGCGCACGTAGTCGACGGTCGACTTGGCCCGGTGCAGTGCGGCGACCTCGTCGATGGCGGCGTGGACCAGGTCGGGGGCCTCGCGCCAGGCCGGCAGGTCGAGGCAGCGCACGGTGCCGGACAGTTCGGCGTGCTGCGGGATGACGTTCGGCGCGTGGCCGGACTCGATCCGGCCCCAGGTGACCGAGAGTCCGGAGCGCGCGTCGATCCGCCGGGAGAGGACGGCCGGCACGTCGACCGCGATCCGGGCGGCGGCGGTGACCAGGTCGGTGGTCAGGTGCGGGCGGGCGGTGTGCCCGCCGGCACCGGACAGGGTGACCTCCAGACGGTCGCACGCGGAGGTGATGGGGCCGTGCCGCAGCCCGATCCGGCCGGCGTCGACCTTCGGGTCGCAGTGCACGGCGATGATCCGGCCGACCCCGTCGAGCACGCCGGCCTCGACGACGTCGGTGGCGCCGCCGGGCAGCACCTCCTCGGCGGGCTGGAAGATCAGCCGGACCGGCGCGGGCAGCCGGCCCTGGCGGTCGAGTGCGGCGAGGACCAGGCCGGCGCCCAGCGCGGCGGTGGTGTGGACGTCGTGGCCGCAGGCGTGCGCGCGGCCGGGCTCGGTGGAGCGGTACGGGACGGTCTTGGTGTCCGGGATGGGCAGCGCGTCGATGTCGGCGCGGATCGCCAGCACGGGGCGCCGCGTCGCGTCGCCGTCCGCCCCTCCGTCCGTGGCGTCCTTCTCGTCGAGGTCCCCTCTGGTGTCCCCGCCCCCGTCGGCGTCCCCGTCGCGCGTGCCGATGTCGCACACCAGCCCCGTGCCGCCGGGGAGTACGCGCGGACGCAGCCCGGCGGCCTCCAGTCGGGCCTTGAGCACGGCGGTGGTGCGGAACTCCTGCTTGCCGAGTTCGGGGTGCATGTGCAAGTCCCGGCGAAACTCGATCAGTTCGGCACGCAGGGGTTCGGACAGCTTCCCGGGCAGCGCCGCGGGCGCCGGACCGGGGTCGGGCTCAGGGGACGTCAACTGGTTCACCTTGAAAAGGGTATGCCCGAAGAAGATCAACTACCCCTTGATCGCGAAAAGTTCGCCCCCTTAGGGGAAAGAATTTTGCCTTCCCGGGCTTGGAGACCGTCTTCCCTGGGTATGCCTACCCGAATTCGAGCCTCTCCGTACGGGTGGCACTGCCCACCACTCCGGCCAGGAAGCCCCGGGCCCGCGGCGAGGCGGTCTCCCTGATCCACTCCGGCGCTATCTCGCAGACGGCGACCTTCACCCCCGTACCGGCGAGCGCGAGCGGCAGAGTGTGCACGACCGTGGACGGGAAGCTCACGATGGTGCGGCCGACCGGCCCCCGGCGGGCCGTGAGTTCGAGCGGCAGCTCGGGACGGACCACTTCGAGGCCGGTCTCGGCCGCGACGCGGTGCAGCTTGCCGGCGGCCTCGCGGCGGTGCGCGAAGTAGCGGGTGGCGTCGTGGGTGCGGGCCAGGACGGTGACGGCCCGCAGGTACTCGTCGGGGTCCACCACCCCCGTCTCCACCAGCGAGGTGCCGACCAGGTCGGCGCCGCGGGTGAGCCGGGGCGGCCCGAACGCGGCCCGGGTCCAGGCGAAGTCGTTGACGGTGACGGTGGTGCCGGGCGGCGGTTCGACCGGCAGCGAGGTGAAGATCTCTATCGTGCGGTGCCGGCTCGGCGCGAGCTTGCGGCGGGCGAGCGAGGTCACCGGGGCGAGCGCGAGTTCGCGCGGCCCCAGGTTGCCCCGCCGGTGCCAGCGCACCAGGCGCTCGCCGCGCGCGAGCTGCGCGGCGTACTCCATGGTGGCGGTGCCGTCGTCGACGACGGTGACCCGGCGGGGGCCGTAGAGGGTGAGCAGCAGCTGGACGTAGCGCGAGAACGGGTCTCCGACGATGACCCGGTCCGCGGCGCGCAGCGGCCCGGCCAGCTCCCCCAGGGTCCGTACCACCGCGCCCTTGCCCTGGCGGGCGTCCTGCCAGGTCACGGTGACGCCCTCGTCCCGGGCCAGCTGGGCCATCCGGCGCAGCTGGCCGCGGGACATGGGGTCGGTGGGCGCGAGGACGACGACGTGGAGGCCGGCGTGCGCGAGCGAGGGCGCGCGGGGCGCGGGGGCCTCGCCGTCCGGGGCCCCTTCCGGGGTCTCGGTGCCGCGGGTCTCGGTGCCGCGGGTCTCGGTGCCGCGGGTCTCGCTGTCGCGCGAGGCCTCCCCCGGAGCCGCGCCGGGGGCCTCCCCCGGGGCCGCGTCCGGCGCGGCACCCGGGGTCCCGCCGCGGGCGGGCTGCGGCGGGACGACGGCGAGGGGGCGGGGACGCCCGAGGGCGTCTGCGTAGGCCCACTCCAGGACGTTCAGGAGCTGGACCGGGCTCTCGACGAACGCCAGCCGGCCGGTCATGCGGCGACGGCGCCCTGGACCCGGCGGAGCTTCTTCATCGGGCCGAGCTCCGACTCGTAGACCTTCTTCACGCCGTCGCCGAGCGCGGTCTCGATGGCGCGGATGTCGCGGACGAGGCGCGCGAGGCCCTGCGGCTCGACGGAGGCGGCCTGGTCGGAGCCCCACATGGCGCGGTCGAGGGTGATGTGGCGCTCGACGAAGGTGGCGCCGAGGGCGACGGCGGCGAGCGTGGTCGACAGGCCGGTCTCGTGGCCGGAGTAGCCGATCGGGACGTTCGGGTACGCCTCCTGGAGCGTCTGGATGACGCGCAGGTTCAGCTCCTCGGCCTTGGCCGGGTAGGTCGAGGTGGCGTGGCAGAGCAGGATGTTGTCGCTGCCGAGGACCTCGACGGCGTGCCGGATCTGCTTCGGGGTGGACATGCCGGTGGAGAGGATCACCGTGCGGCCGGTGGCGCGCAGTTCGCGCAGCAGCTCGTCGTCGGTGAGGGAGGCGGAGGCCACCTTGTGGGCGGGCACGTCGAACTTCTCCAGGAAGGCGACGGCCTCGGTGTCCCACGGGGAGGCGAACCAGTCGATGCCGCGCTTCGCGCAGTGCTCGTCGATGGCGCGGTACTCGTCCTCGCCGAACTCGACGCGGTGGCGGTAGTCGATGTACGTCATCCGGCCCCAGGGGGTGTCGCGCTCGATGTCCCACTGGTCGCGCGGGGTGCAGATCTCCGGGGTGCGCTTCTGGAACTTCACGGCGTCGCAGCCGGCTTCGGCGGCCACGTCGATGAGCGCGAGGGCGTTGTCCAGGTCGCCGTTGTGGTTGATGCCGATCTCGCCCGTGACGTAGACGGGGTGGCCGGGGCCGGCGGTCTTGGCGCCGAGGGTGCGCAGGCGGGTGTTGCTCATGATCGTGGTTCCTTACGAATCGTCCGACGAAGCGGGGGTGTTGAGCTCGGGTCCGAGGAGCCAGGCGGCGATCTCGCGGATCGCGCCGAAGCCGCCGGGAGTGTCGGTGACCGCGCGGGCCGCGGCCCGTACGGAGTCGTGGGCGCTGCCCACCGCGACGGGCCAGCCGACGAGGTGGAAGCAGGGGAGGTCGTTGACGTCGTTGCCGGCGTAGAGCACGCGCGCGGGGTCGACGCCCTGCTCGTCGCACCATGCCTTGAGGGCGAGGTCCTTGCGGTCCACGCCGTGCAGGACGGGGATCCTGAGCTTGCGGGCGCGGGCGGCGACGACGGGGTTCTGCTCGGTGGACAGGATCAGCAGCCGTGTCCCGGCGCGGCGCAGGGCGGCGATGCCGAGGCCGTCGCCACGGTGCACGGAGACGAACTCCCGTCCGTCGGCGTCGATATGGACGCGGTCGTCGGTCTGGGTGCCGTCGAAGTCGAGGACGACGGCGTCGACGTCGGCGAGGGCCGGGGTGGCCGGGGTGTCGAGGAGCGGCGCGAGGGCGCGGGCGCGGGCCAGGTCGTGCGGGTCGTCGATCTCCAGGACCCGGGCGGGGTCGGTGACGACGAGCGCGGTGCGGCCGAAGAAGCGGTGCCGGTGGGTACGGAAGCCCTCGGCGGCCATCGCGTAGACGGCGCCGGTCTCCAGGTACTCGGGCTCGCGGTCCTGGCGGCGCGGACGGTGGGCCTTGTCGTGGTTGACGCCGGTGGCACCGGTCGCGTCGGCCCCGTCGGCCCCGTGGTCTTCGGGTCCCTGCTTCCAGAGGAAGCCGTGGCTCGGGGCGGCGGTGAAGGCGGTGTCGGCGGCGCCGGAGGCCACCTTCGCCGCCGTCGCGTCGACTTCCTCCGCCGTGAGGAAGGGGCTGGTGCACTGGACGAGCAGGACGACGTCGGCGGTACGGCCGTGCAGGGCCTCGAAGGTGTCGAGGGCGTGCAGCACGGCGGACTCGCTGGTGGCGGTGTCGCCGGCGAGCGCGTCGGGCCGCCGGACGGCCTCGGCGCCGTGGGCGCGGGCCGCGTCGGCGAGGGCCGCGTCGTCGGTGGAGACGACGACATGGGTGACGGCGGGCGCGCCGAGGCAGGCCTGGACGGCCCGGCCGACCAGCGGGATCCCGGCCACCCGGGCGAGGTTCTTGCCGGGGACGCCCTTGGAGCCGCCCCGGGCGGGGATGACCGCGAGCACGGTCGGGGCCGTCGGTGCGTCCGCGGGCGTCGCGGCCGGCGTGGGCGTCGTGGCCGGCGCGGGCGTCGCCTGGGCAGGCGTGGTCGGTACGGGCATCACAGGTCTCCCAGGCGTCGGATGACGGGTGCCACGCGCTGCACGCCGTGGCGGTAGGCGCCGCGCGCGACCTCGCGCACGACCCGGCGCACACCGCTCGCGCGGGGCGCGGACGCGGTGACGTCGAGGCGGTGGCGGGCGAGGATGCCGGGCAGATAGCCGCCGGCGCTCGACTCCGTGTAGTACGGGGCGACGGGCGGCAGCGCGGGTCCGGCGAGGAGCGCGGCGACCCGCTCGCGGGCGGCGTCGAAGGCGCGGTCGTACCCGCCGTCGGCGGCGACGCCCTGCCGGGCCAGCCAGTCCTCGTCGGGCTCCGGCGCCTCCTTGCCGTCGAGGCGGTCGAAGGAGGTGAGCAGCCCGGAGCCGAGGAAGTGGTGGTTGCCGAGCGCCTCGCGCACCCCGAGGTCGGTGAGGATCGCGGTGGGGATACGCCGGTGCAGGGATTCGAGCGCGGCCGTGGAGGAGACGGTGACCAGCAGGTCGGTGCGGTCCAGGACCTCGCCCATGTGCCCGTACACGAGACGGAAGTTGGGCGGGGTGTCGAGGTCGCGCACCAGCTTCTGGTACGGGAACTCCTCCAGGTGCGTGGTGTGTTCGCCGGGCTTGGAGCGCAGCTTCAGCAACACCTCCCGGTCCGGGTGCCGTTGCGCGTGCTCGATCAGGCGGCGCAGCACGTAGGCGCGCTCGGCCCGGGTGACGGGCACCGACGGCTGGGCGGCGAACACCAGGGTGTCGCGGCCGGGTTCGGGGGTGTACGGGGCTCCGCCGAGGAACGGCAGCGCGGCTTCGACCACGCTCGACGGGTCGGCGCCCACTCCCTCGTACACGACGCGGAAACGGTCCGCGTCGTGACGGGAGTTGGCGAGCACGACGTCCGCGCCGTGGCGCAGCAGCAGTCCGTCGGCGAGCTTCTCGTAGACCACGCCGACATAGCCGGCGACGAGCACCGGCCGGCGCTCCAGGCCGAGTTCGGCGATGCCCTGGAGCAGGGCGCGGACGGTGCCGCCGACGAGGGCGAGCACGATCACGTCGTATCCCTCGCCGCGGGCGGCGGCGTCGCGTACCTCGCGCAGGAACTCCGCACCGGTCACCTCGCGCGGTGTCACCGGGGACACGGCGGTCTCGGCGAGCTGGCGGGGGGTGGGGGTGGCACGGCCGCGCAGGACGAATCCGGTGGGCTCGGCGGCTTCCGTCGTCCCGGGGGCTTCGGCGTCGGCGCCGCTTCCCGGCATTTCCGGGGTGATTCTGCGTGCGGTGAGCACGCCCCATTTCCACCGGGTGTCGGAATCGGCGAGAACGGCGACGCGCACCGCTCGTTCGGTACGTGAGGACACGTCGAGGACGCTAGGAGGGATACGGGATTCGCGGCCCAACACGGCTGCAACAAAGGGTGAACAGCACTCAGCCGCCGGGCGGGAAACGGACAGAAAGGGGCCGTGAACCAGGGCGGTTAAGGGGCCCGCCGCTTCGTGTTCACCGCTTGTCCCCTTTCCGGTCAGGGCGAATGCCGGGGCGGCGCCTAGCGTCGGCCGCGTGGTCAAGCTCTCCGTCGTCGTGCCGTTCCACAACGTGCAGACATACGCCTCCGACACCCTGCGAAGCCTGCGCGCGAACGCCCGCGAGGACTTCGAGTTCCTGCTCGTCGACGACTGTTCGACGGACGGGACCACCGAACTCCTGGCCCGGGCCGAGCACGAGATCCCCGGCGCGCGGCTGCTCCGGCACGCCCGCAACCAGGGCCTCGCCACCGCGCGCAACACCGGACTCGACGCCGCCCGCGGCGCGTATCTGACCTTCCTCGACGGGGACGACTGGCTGTCCCCCGGCTACTACGCGCGGCTCGTCGCCGATCTCGACGCGCTGGACTGCGACTTCCTGCGGGTCGACCACGTCCAGGTCACCGGCCGCAAGCGGTCGCTGCGCCGGGTCCCGGTGGGACGGCGCGGCGAGGTGCTGTCGCCGCGCGGCGTGATCCTGCCGGCCGACCGGTCGACCGCCGTCGACTATCCGTACGCCTGGGCCGGGATCTACCGGCGGCGGCTGCTCGACCGGGGGCTCCTGCGCTTCACCGACGGGCTGCGCACGGCCGAGGACCGGCCGTGGATCTGGCGGCTGCACCGGGAAGCGGAATCCTTCGCCGTCACCGGTGAACCCGGAATCTTCTACCGGCGCGGAGTCGCCACGTCCCTCACCCAGATCGGCGATGTCCGGCAACTCGATTTCCTGCGCGCTTTCGACCAGGTCATCGAGGAGACGAGTGCCGATCCGGAAGCGGATCTGCTGCTCCCGAAAGCCGTCCGCACCTATTGCGCGGTGATTTCCCATCACCTCGGGAACATCGACCGATTCGAGCCGGGAGTGGGCCGCGAATTGCGGATACGGAGCGCGGCGGCCCTGCGCCGGCTGCCACGGGACGTGCTCGCCGACGCCCTGACGGCGATGGGCGAGGACCGCGCGGGCCCGCTGCGCCGCCTCCGGCGCCGCCGGACGGCCCCGGGCCCGCAGACCGCCACCGCCGACGGGACGCGGGCCGCGGCCCCGGCCACCTCCGACACCGCGGCCCACCAGGAGACGAACGCCGTATGAGCAGCAGCACCACCCAGATCTTCTACGCGTCCACGCTGTACGGCGCCGCGACGCTGGCCGCCGCCCTCGACAGCGGCCGCTTCGCGCCGGCCGGGCGGCGGCTGCTCCTCGTCTCCACCAACGCGGCCGTGCCGGAGACCACCACCCCGGTGCACCGGATGCCCGGCTTCGAGCGGCTGCGCGACCGCTTCGACGAGGTCCTGGACTGGAACGAGGCGATCGAGCCGCTGCACCCGGGCGGCTGGACGCCCCGCGCGGACGACCTGCCGATGCTCCAGCGGTATCTGCGGCAGCTGTGGAAGCTGGACGGCGGCCCGGGCAGGAAGCTCGAACTCGTCGTGGAGTCCCTCCAGGTCGCGCCCGCGCTGACGATCGCGCGGCTGCTGCCGGAGGCGTCCATCGACGTGTACGCGGACGGGCTGATGAGCTACGGGCCCACCCGCAACCGGATCGACCCGCTGGTCGGCGAGCGGGTGCGGCGGCTGCTGCACCTCGACCTGGTGCCGGGGCTCACGCCGCTGCTGCTCGCGGAGTTCGGGGCGGTCGCCGAGGCCGTACCGGCCGAGGCGTTCACGAAGGTCGTGGAGGAGCTGGCCGGACCGGCCCCGGAATCGGCAGCCGAAGCGGAGGCGGAAGCGGAGGCCGGGCCGGTGCTGCTGCTCGGCCAGTACCTGGCCGCGCTCTCCCTCCTCACCCCCGAGGAGGAGGGCGAACTGCATCTGCGGATGGTGCGGGGCGCGGTCGCCCGCGGCCACCGCCGGCTCGTCTTCAAGCCGCACCCGAGCGCCCCCGACGCCTGGTCGGCGGCCCTCGTCCGGGAGGCGGCGGCACTGGGCGCCGAACTGACCGTCCTGGACCGGCCGGTGCTCGCCGAGGTGCTGTACCGGGAGCTGCGGCCCGCGCTCGTGGTGGGCTGCTTCTCGACGGCGCTGTTCACGGCGAGCGCCTTCTACGGGCTCGCCACGGCCCGGGTCGGCACCCGGCCGCTGCTCGCCCGGCTCACGCCGTACCAGAACAGCAACCGGATCCCGCTCGTCCTCGCGGACGCGCTCGTCCCGGACCTGGAGGAGCCCGCCGGAGCGGCCCCCCTGGCGGGGGACGCGCTGGCGGACCTGGTGGCGACGGTCGGGTTCGTGATGCAGCCGCGGCTGCGGCCCGACCTGCGGGACGCGGCCGTACGGCATCTGTCCGGCCCGCACGCGGCCGCCGCCCGGCACCACGTCACGCTGCGCCGGCTGACCTCGCTGGGCCTGCCCGGCGGGCTGCCCGTCCCCCGCCACCCGGGGCTGCGCCGGCTGGCCCGCCGCGCCCTGAAGCTGCGGCGGCGGGCGCTGCGGGCGGCCTCGTCGGTCAGGCGCGGGTGACCGGCTCCTGGATCTCGGTGACCCAGCCGGCCGGGTCCTCGGGGCACTCCAGGTAGAGCTCGCGGGCGTATCCGGCCGACTGGTAGCCGTTGGTGCCGATCCAGGCGGCCAGGGCCTGCTCGGTCGGCAGGATGGCGTCCATGGAGCCCCGGTGGACGATGGTGGCGGCCTCCTCGACGCCCGGCAGGACGTGCACCCGCACGCCCTCCGCGGCCGTGCCCTCCGGGACGCTCGTCCCGGCGTGCACGACGATCGAGCCGTCACCCTGGCCCGCGTCCTCGTAGTACGCGATGCCCGGGCCGAACCCGGTGACGCCCGCGCGCTCCAGGCGGGCGCACAGCTCCTCGTACAGCGGGCCGATGACCGGCGTGATGTCCTTCGGGCCGAAGCTCGCGGCGGTGCCGCTCAGCTCGGCGATCCGGACGGCCGGGATCCGCTTGACGACGACGTCCTGCGTGGACATGTGTCCCTCGCTTTCGATGGCTCGGAGCCGCGCGCCGACCTGGGCGAGCCGCGCCCGCGCCGCGTCCAGGGCCGATTCCAGTTCGGCCTGGCGCAGCCGCAGCATCCCGCGCAGCTCGTCCGCGCCGATCTCGTCGTCGAGGATGGCCCCCACCTGTTCCAGGGTGAAGCCGAGATCCTTGAGCGCGATGACGCGGTTGAGCCGGGCGAGCTGGTCCGCCGTGTAGTGGCGGTAGCCGCTGTACGGGTCGACACGGGCCGGGCGCAGCAGTCCGATGGCGTCGTAGTGACGCAGCATGCGGACCGACACCCGCCCGTACCGGGCGAAGTCTCCGATGGTGAACATGACGCCTCCTACGGGACCGCCTCACACGGTGTCAGGGTCAAACAGGCCGGAAGAAAGGCCTCAGGCCGCGCTGCTCAGCGAGAGCTTCACGGCGAAGCCGAGGAAGAGCGCGCCGGCGGCCGAGGTCGCCCCGGCGGACAGCCGCTTGCGGCGGCGGAAGGCGGCGGCGAGCCGCGTGCCGCTGAAGATGAGGGTGGTGAGGTAGAGGAAGCTGCCGAGCTGCAGCAGGCTGCCCAGGAGCAGGAAGGACAGCGCCGGATAGGCGTAGGAGGAGTCCACGAACTGCACGAAGAAGGAGATCAGGAAGAGGATCGCCTTCGGGTTGAAGAGGCTGATGACCAGGGCCCGGCGGTACGGACGCTCCGCGGCCTCGGTCGCCTGCGCCGCCTGGACGGCCTGGGCCGCGCCGGGCTCGTCCGGCACGAGCTCCTGACCGCGCGAGCGCCACATGGCGAGGGCGGAGCGCAGCATCCCGTACGCCATCCACGTCAGATAGCCCGCGCCCGCGTACTTCACGACGAGGAAGAGCAGGGGCGTGGTCTGGAGCAGCGAGGCCGCGCCGAGGGCGGCGAGGGTCATCAGGACCGTGTCGCCGGTGAAGACGCCGGCGGCGGCCTTGTAGCCGGTCCGGGTGCCTTTTCGGGCGGCGACGGACAGCACGTAGAGCGAGTTCGGGCCCGGCAGGAGAATGATGACGGCGAGGCCCGCGAGATAGGTCGGCAGATCGGTGACACCCAGCATGGAGCGGAGTGTCGCACACCAGTACGACGCTCCGCTCTCGGGTTTCACCAGCCGGAATCAGCCCCTCCGAGGGCCTCCGGAATCCGGCCGGAACCCGGCTCCGGAGACCCCTGGAACGGGGCTGCCCGACGACGCCGGGAAGGCGTCAGAACGCGTCCGTCGGCACGTACGTGCCCCACACCTGGCGCAGCGCGTCGCACACCTCGCCGACCGTGGCCCGCGCCTTCAGCGCCGTCTTCATCGGGTACAGGACGTTGTCCGTGCCCTCCGCCGCCTTCTTCAGCTCGACGAGCGCCGCGTCCACCGCCGCCTGGTCGCGCCCGGCGCGCAGCGTGGCGAGCCGCTCGGCCTGCTGCGCCTCGATCGCCGGGTCGACGCGCAGCGGCTCGTACGGCTCCTCGACGTCGATGGTGTAGCGGTTGACGCCGACGACGACCCGCTCGCCGGAGTCGGTCTCCTGCGCGACGCGGTACGCCGAGCGCTCGATCTCGCTCTTCTGGAAGCCGCGCTCGATCGCGTCGACCGCGCCGCCCAGCTCCTCGACCTTGCCCATGAGTGCGACGGCCGCGGCCTCGACCTCGTCGGTCATCCGCTCCACCACGTAGCTGCCCGCGAACGGGTCGACGGTGGCGGTGACGTCGGTCTCGTACGCGAGGACCTGCTGCGTCCGCAGCGCGAGCCGCGCCGACTTGTCCGTCGGCAGCGCGATGGCCTCGTCGAAGGAGTTGGTGTGCAGCGACTGCGTGCCGCCGAGGACGGCCGCGAGGCCCTGCACCGCGACGCGCACCAGGTTGACCTCGGGCTGCTGCGCGGTGAGCTGCACGCCGGCGGTCTGGGTGTGGAAGCGCAGCATCAGCGACTTGGGGTTCTTCGCGCCGAACTCCTCCTTCATCACCCGCGCCCAGATCCGGCGCGCCGCGCGGAACTTGGCGACCTCCTCCAGGATCGTCGTCCGCGCCACGAAGAAGAACGACAGGCGCGGCGCGAAGTCGTCCACGTCCATGCCGGCGGCGACGGCCGTCCGGACGTACTCGATGCCGTCGGCGAGCGTGAACGCGATCTCCTGCGCGGGCGAGGCGCCGGCCTCGGCCATGTGGTAGCCGGAGATCGAGATGGTGTTCCACTTCGGGATCTCGGCCTTGCAGTACTTGAAGATGTCCGCGATCAGCCGCAGCGACGGCTTGGGCGGGAAGATGTACGTGCCGCGGGCGATGTACTCCTTCAGCACGTCGTTCTGGATCGTGCCGGTCAGCTTCCCGGCCTCGACGCCCTGCTCCTCGGCGACCAGCTGGTACATCAGGAGCAGCAGCGCGGCGGGGGCGTTGATGGTCATCGACGTCGAGACCTTGTCGAGCGGGATGCCGTCGAACAGCACCCGCATGTCGTCGACCGAGTCGATCGCCACGCCGACCTTGCCGACCTCTCCGTGCGAGAGGGGCGCGTCGGAGTCGTGGCCCATCTGGGTCGGCAGGTCGAAGGCGACCGACAGGCCCATGGTGCCGTTGTCGATGAGCTGCTTGTAGCGGGCGTTGGACTCCACGGCGGTGCCGAAGCCCGCGTACTGGCGCATGGTCCACGGCCGGCCGGTGTACATCGTCGGGTACACACCCCGGGTGAACGGGTACGCGCCCGGCTCGCCCAGCTTCTCGGCCGGATCCCAGCCCTCCAGGGCGTCCGGTCCGTAGACCGGCTCGATGGGCAGTCCCGACTCCGACTCGCGCGCCATGTGATGTGCCTCCCGATCAACCGCTGCTGCTCAGCGGCTACTCAACCGCTACTCGTGGGTACCGACCCCTCGCTGCGGACTGTAGTGCCGGGCGTGCGGCACGGAGGAGAGCAGCCCGCTGGGACCTTCCTCACAGCATGCCCGTCTCGATTCGGTCACGTGCGCAACCGCCGCGCGGCGGGGACGCATCCCTGGGGTACACACGTAGGTACACGCGGTTTTCCCCGGGGGGGCATCGATGAAGCGTTCGTCGTCCGTCATACGCGCGGCGGTCCTGGCCGCCGCGGCCGCCGTCCTGGCGGTGGGCTGCACGCCCACGGCCGACGGTCCGGGCGCCGGATCGGGTACGGGTACGGGTACGGCGCCGACCCCGGCCGACCGGGTCACGGCACCCGCCCCGTCGACGCCCCCGTCGACGCCGTCCACCGGCACGCCGTCGGACAAGCCGGCCAAGCCTCCCCGGCCGTCCGGGCCCGCCACGCCGTCCGCGAAGCCGACGGCGGACGGCAAGCCGCCGGCACCCACGGCCACCCCCACGCCCCGGCCCACCCCCACGGTGAAGATCCTCATGGCCGAGGGCGCCGAGAACGCGCGGGTCCGCGAACTCCAGGCGCGGCTGCGGCAGGCCGGCGTCTTCGACCGGGCGCCCACCGGCTTCTACGGGTCGATCACCACGGCCGCGGTCCGCTCGTACCAGCGCGGGCACGGGCTGTCCGTGACCGGCTCGGTCGACCAGAAGACCTGGGACAAGCTGGTCGCGGCGACGCACCGGCCGACCGCCGCCGAGCTGCGCCCGCCGACCACCAACGTCCTCGACAAGCCCGATCCGCGCTGTATGACCGGGCGGGTGCTGTGCATCAGCAAGGAGAGCCGGACGCTCGCGTGGATGATCGACGGCAAGGTCGTGTCGGCGATGGACGTGCGCTTCGGTTCGGAGAACACCCCGACCCGCGAGGGCATCTTCAAGGTGGAGTGGAAGGCCCGGGACTGGACGTCGACGATCTACCACTCGCCGATGCCGTACTCGATGTTCTTCAGCGGCGGCCAGGCGGTGCACTACTCGGCGGACTTCGCGGCCCGCGGCTACAACGGGGCGTCGCACGGCTGCGTCAACGTCCGCGACCGGTCGAAGCTCGCCTCCGTCTTCGACCAGGTGAAGGTCGGCGACAAGGTCGTCGTCCACTGGTGACGCGAGGGACCTGAAGGAGAAGGGGCGCGGGCGGGACCGGGGGAACGTGTCCCGCCCGCGCCAGGTGCGCCGAGCCGGAAGGTACGGGGGGAACCCCGGCTCTGTGCGCTCGCCGATGACCAGTCGGCTCACTCTCTACTGCGCCACGGGGCCGGAAAGTGTCACACCACTCGGCATATGCCATTCGGCGGGCGGGTTACGGGCGCACTACGCGCGGGGGTGGCCGGAGCCGCGCGACGCGTTCTGACGGCCCTGGTTCGCCGGGGCGCCCTGGGCTCCCTGCTTGCCCTTGCCGGCCTTGTCAGCCTTGTCGGTCTTGCCGCCCTTGTCGCTCTGGCTGGATTGGCCCGACTGACCGGACTGACCGGGCCGGCCGTTCCCGGCGGACCGGCCGTGGTTCTTGTCGCCGCGGCCCTGGTTCCCGTCGCCCTCGGAGTCGCCCCCGTCGGCGCCCGAACCGGAGCCGGAGCCGCCGCCGTTCCCGGAGTTGTTGCCGGAGCCCGAACCGGACCCGGACCCGGTGCCGTTGTCGTTGTCGTTCCCGTTGCCGTTGCCGGAGCCGCCGTTGTTCCCGGAGGACGTACGGCCGCCGGACGGCGTACGTCCCGCGGAGGGCGTCGTCGACGGGCGGTCGCGGCCGCCGGACAGCAGCCGGTCGCAGTAGCGCTTGACGGTCTCGCCGTTCCGGAGCAGGTTCGCGAGCCGCTGCCGGCCGGCCGGCGCGAGCGTGCCCGCGCGGTAGTCCTGGCAGGCCCGGAACGACCGGGCACGGCCGGCCGCGCCCTCCCCGTCCTCGTCCTGGTCCGGCCCGGTGCCCCTGCCGGGCCCGGTGGTGGCACCGGCCGAAGCGCCGTCGGACGCACCCGGGGTGATGCCCGGGGCGGAGGTGCCGCCGGGCGTGCCGGACGGCCGCCCGGGGCCGCCGGAGGGGAGCGCGGGCAGTTCGGAGCCGATGCCGCCGGCCGTCGTGGAATTGCCCGGGCCGGGGGTGTCGACGGCGGTGACCTCGCGGGCCGCCGGGTGCGAGGTCAGCGGCAGCACGCCCGTACCGGCGGCGACGGCGACCCCGCCGACCGTGACGGCGGCGAACGCGGCGGCGAGCCCGTACCGCAGCGACCGTCCCCAGCGACGGCTCCCGGCGACGGGCGCGAGCCGGACGGCGCCGAGGTCGGCCTGCGTGCCCGCCCCGGCGGACGCGGCCGGGACGCGGGCGGTTCCGGCGGCCCGGCCGGCGGCGGACGCGCGGAAGGCGGCCAGGGCGGCGGCCTCGCCGGGGAGTTCGCCGTCGGGGCCGACGGCGGTCAGGGGCGGGAGGGGCGTACGGGCCGATTCGAGGGCGCGCGCGAGCAGCCGGGCCTCGTCGCGGGCGGTGTCGTCGAGACGGTCGACCGGGTCGACGGGCTCACCGCGCAGCAGCCGCTCCGCGGCCTCCTGGTCGAGCCATGCATACCGCTCGTCGGCCATCACATGTCCTTCTGCGTCCGCGCGCGCGTTTGCGTCACACGTCCGGGGGTCGGAGCTCCGGCCCGCACGGCGCGCTGCGCGGGCACCCCGTCGAGCGGGCCGGCGTCGCCGTCGGGGCCGGACGCGCCGAGGAGTTCGGTGAGTTTCTTCAGGCCGCGGTGGGCGGCGGTGCGGACGGCGCCGGGGCGTTTGCCGAGGGTGTCGGCGGCGCTCTTGGCGTCCAGGCCGACGACGACGCGCAGCACCACGGCCTCGGCCTGGTCCTGGGGCAGTTGGGCGATGAGATGCATGGTGCGGCCGGTGGCCAGGGCCTCCAGTGCCTCGTCCGCGGTGTCGGACTCGGCGGGCGTGTCGGTGAGTTCGGTCTCGTCGCCGCCGATGGCGGGGCGCCGGCCGCGCATCCGGATGTGGTCCAGGGCCCGGTTGCGGGCGATCCGGGCGGCCCAGCCGCGGAACCGGTCGGCGTCGCCGGCGAAACGGTCGAGGTCGCGGGCGATCTGCAGCCAGCTCTCGGAGGTGACGTCCTCGGCGTCGGCCTCGCCGACGAGCGTGCGCACGTACCCGAGGAGCCGGGGATGGACCGCGCGGTACACGGCGCGGAAGGCTTGCTCGTCGCCGTTCTGCGCGGCGAGCACTGCGGCCGTCAGCTCCGCCTCGTCCCCCAGCACTCCCCACACCTGTCCATCGTCGCGCTCATCGCGGCTGGTGGTCACCGCCACGCCGCCCCCGGGCGCAGCAGCACGCTACGTCTTTCCCGGGCACCGCGTCCACGCGGTACGGATCTTTGTACAACGCGCAACTTTCCCTCCGCCCGACCGGGTCGGGGCGGGGTGTGACAGAAAACGCACCGGCGGCGCTGTAAGGAATACGGAGCCGCCCTGCGGCTCCGCGGTCGACGACCGGGGCCTCTCCTGTGGGGGGTGGCGGCCCCGGTCGTCTTCCTTTCCCGCCTCGCCCGGCCGCCTCACCCGGCCGCCTCACCCGGCCGCGTCGCGCGGCCCTGCGGACGTGATCCCGTCCCGGCGGAGCCGACTCGGCGATCAGTAGCGGTAGCGGGCGGCGAGGATCACGATCTCCTGGCCCGTGACCAGGTAGACGAGGCGATGCTCATCGTCGATCCGCCTCGACCACGCCCCGGGCAAGTGGTACTTGAGAGGCTCAGGCTTGCCGATCCCTGTGAACGGGTCGCGCTTGACGTCCTCGGTGAGCTTGTTGATCCGAGCGAGTGTCTTGCGGTCGTTCTTGAGCCAGGAGGTGTAGTCCTCCCAGCCCTGATCCTCGAAGACAAGCCTCACGCGGCACCCGCGGCAGGGTCCACCGCGTCCGGATCGATCAGCGTGCGCTCGGACACGTTGACGTGCCCCAGAGCGTTCTCGTAGGCCTTGAGCAGCCGCCGCGCGTTGGCGGGCGAGCGCAGCAGGTACGAGCCTTCACGCAGTGCCGCGTAGTCCTCGGCCGAGACAAGCACGGCGTTGCCGTGCTTGGAGACGATCTCGATGGCCTCGTGATCGTCGTTGACCTTCTTGATCAGCGGGAAGAGGGCCTTGCGGGCTTCGCTCGCGGTGATGGACACGGACAGCCTCGGGCTGGAAGGGGGCACGACGCAAGAAGGCCCGGCATCGTCTCGGGACGGAACGCCTGGAAATCAGGAGTGCCGGATCGAGCGGAGGATGCCGGACGCGCCGTGGGCGAGGAGCTCGGCCGCGACCATGGCGCCCACCTTCGCCGGGTCGTCGGCCGGGCCCTCGCCGGCCGCCGTGACCTGCTGGGCGCCGTCCAGGGAGGTCACCGTCGCGGACAGGTGGAGCAGACCGCCGGGGCCGATCCGGCCCCAGGCGCCGACGGGCACCGAGCAGCCGCCGTGGAGTTCGGCGAGCAGGGCACGTTCGGCGCGCACGCACGCGTCGGTCTCGGGGTCGCCGGTCGCGGCCAGGAGGTCGGCGGCCGGGGACCCGGCGCGGACCTGGATCCCCAGCGCGCCCTGGCCGGGGGACGGCAGGAAGACGGCGGGGTCGAGCACCTCGTGCTTCTCCGGCAGCAGGCCGAGCCGGTTCAGGCCCGCCGCCGCCAGCAGCACCGCGTCCAGCTCGCCCTTGGTGGTCCGGGCCAGCCGTCCGGGGACGTTGCCGCGGATCGGCACCACCCGCAGGTCGGGCCGCAGCGCGAGGAGCTGGGCCACCCGGCGCGGGGCGCCCGTGCCGACGCGCGCGCCCTGCGGGAGGCCGGCGAGCGTCGCGCCGCACAGCACGTCCCGTACGTCCTCGCGCGGGCCGGGGGTCGTCAGCAGGAGCGTGCCCTCGCACACGGAGGTGGGGAGGTCCTTGAGCGAGTGGACGATCACGTCGACCTCGCCCGCGACCAGGGCCGCCTCCTGGTTGGTGGAGAAGGCGGAGCCGCCGGCCGTCCGGGCGACCTCGGCCAGCGTCGGGGTGACCCGGTCCTTGTCCCCGCCTTCGAGGATGACCTGCCGCTTGAACGTCACCTCGGGGAACCGCGCGGCGATCGGCGCGAGCCACTCCGCGACCTGGGCCCGCGCCAGCTTGCTGGCCCTCGATCCGATCCGTACCACGTCGCCGTCGCCCATTCGGATCAACTCCTCGGCATGGATGGCCTGTTGGGCCTTCATGGTACGGGCGCGGGGCCCCTGCGGATTCCGACACTTTGTCACTAAACGGGCTGCCCGGATTCCGGGCCCGCGCGCCACGCCGGAGGGGTGTCAACCAACGGTTGACACCCTTCCGCTGTCAACCTAGGGTTGCACCATGACGAATCCACTCGGCATGACCAACCCCGTGCGACTGGACGACCTGATCGACGCGATCAAGAAGAGCCACCCCGGGGACGCTCTCGACCAGCTCTCCGACGCGGTCATCGCGGCCGACCACCTCGGCGAGATCGCCGACCACCTCATCGGCCACTTCGTCGACCAGGCGCGCCGCGCCGGGGCCTCCTGGACCGACATCGGCAAGAGCATGGGCGTCACCCGGCAGGCCGTCCAGAAGCGGTTCGTCCCCAAGGGCGACACGGCCGGCAACGCCGCGAAGATGGACCCGAACGCCGGGTTCAGCCGCTTCACGCCCCGCGCCCGCAACGTCGTGATGGCCGCCCAGAACGAGGCCACCGCCGCCGGCAACGACAAGATGGTCCCGGCCCACCTCGCCCTGGGCCTGCTCGCCGAGCCCGACGGGCTCGCGATCCACTGGACCGGCACCCAGGGCGTCACCCCGGAGCAGATCCGCGCGGCGCTCACCCCGGCACTCCCGCCCGCCGCCGCCGAGGTGCCCGCGCTCATCCCGTACGACGCGGACGCCAAGAAGGTCCTGGAACTCACCTTCCGCGAGGCCCTGCGCCTCGGCCACAACTACGTCGGCACCGAGCACATCCTGCTCGCCCTGCTGGAGTTCGAGGACGGCAAGGGCCCGCTCGCGGGTCTCGGCCTCGACAAGGCGCGGGCCGAGGAGCAGATCGGCGAGGCCGTCGCCGCGCTGCACATCGAGGAGCCGCCGGCGGAGTCCTGAGCGGAAACGCGTGAGCCGGGAACGCGCGAGGCGGTACGGGCAGGGGGCGGCGCCCCGTACCCGTACCGCCTCATGCGGCATACGTCGTGCGGCTCACGCCGCGCCGTTCACGCCGTGCGCGCCCGGCGCGCGACCACGGCGCGCAGCACCCGGCCGCCCTCGGCGGACAGTTCGCGCGCCCGGCGCAGACCGGTCGGTCCGTGCGCCGCCGACTCCAGGACGACCTGCTGGCGCCGGAGTTCGCCCGCGCGCAGCGGGCCCACGCCCGCCGCCGCGTCGTACCCCTCGTGGACGGCGAGCGCGGCACCGGAGCACTCCCCCGCCCACGCCCGCAGCGGCCCCTCGGCCCAGTCGGCGGGCGCCTTGGCCAGCATGGCGCGCACCAGCGCCCCGGCCCCGTCCGCCCCGGCCCCGCCGTCGGCGGCGTCGCCGGAAGCGTTCAACTCCGCCCGTACCTTGGCCAGCGCCGCACCCCAGGCCCCGCCGTCGCCGCGGGCGACCGCGGCCCACACCGGCCGCAGCGCCTCGGTGGCCCGCTCGGCGGACGCGATCAGCGGCAGACACCTGTCCAGGCAGGCGAGTCCCGCGGCGGCGAGCCCGCGCGCGTCGGCGCGGTCGATCAGCTCCGTCAGACCTGCGGCCGTGCTTGCGCTCGTGGTCGTGCTCGTCGCGGACGTCATGACGGCTCCTCGCCACCCTGCGGACGCAGCGTTTCCCTACGGCGCCGGGTGGCGCGTTTTCGTCACTACGCGGCCGGAATCATGCCATTGGCCTTCGCGTCCTGCATAGAGGTCAGCCGGCGCACGAAGAGGATCGCGAGGACCGCGGCGGTGGCGTCGAGCACGGTGCCGGCGAGCTCCCACCACGTCGCCGTCAGGAGGTCGTCGAGGGTGTCCGCCCTCATGGCCAGGCGTTCGGAGGTCCAGAGGGTGAGCCTGCTCGCGATCCAGAACCCCCACCAGAAGTTGAGGAGCCTCAGCTCGCCGGGGCCGTCACCGGCGGACGGGTCGGGGCGGCTGGCCCGCCAGATGTCGACGGCCGTCACCCGCGGAATCCAGAAGCAGGCGATCGGCACAAACCAGCCGCCGATCGCCCAGCCGGCGCCCCGGCCGTGCCCATCGGGGGCGAACACCTCGGCGTTCTGCCTCACCCGATGGAACCAGACGACGAAAACGACGACGGTCGCCAGGAACACCAGAATGGTCAGGAGATAGGTCGCCAAGTCGGCGCCCATCATTGCCAGATTGCCGGATTCATCCTCGTATCGGTAGTCGGTGCCCAGGGTGCGGAGCGCGATCACGCCGAGCGGGATGTCGCAGGCGATGTTCGCCGCGAGCAGGATCATGAGAGCACGGGCAAGCCCGTTCGGATTACGGAGCATGAAAGCGGATCCCCCAGGGATGTAGGGCGCCCCTCCCCAGAGGCGCCGGCGCGGCCGGTCGGCGCGCGCAGACGACGGAACGTACGCCAAGCGGACGGCTCCCGTCCATGGGAAAACACGCCCGGAAGCCGCCCTCCCGCCCCCGGCCGCGATCCCCCTCGCGCCCCCTCGCGCCCCTCGCTACCGCACCCGCACCGCCAGCCCCTGGAACTCCGCCCAGCTCGCCGTCGGCTTCCGCGCGTCCCACAGCTTCTGCGCCGTCGCCGCCAGCGGCATCCGGATCCCGTCCGCCACCTGGGCCTCGGTCTGCGAGTTGGCCAGGTCGCACCAGACGGCGAAGCTGCCGCCGAGGATCTGCCCGTCGTAGCGGGCCGCCACGGGCGTGGTGCCGCGCAGGACGAGCGGGGTCCACTCCTCGTAGATCCGGCGGCCGGTGGGGTACACGAAGGTGTTCGGCTGGCCGAGTACGTAATAGAGGTACTCGTCGTTGTAGTTGAGCATCGTGCGGCCCTCGCTCAGGTACGAGGACGGGGTCCGGGCGCCGATCTCCTTGCCGGTCCAGTACGCGACCGTCAGGTCCTTGGCGGCCGGCACGATCCCTCCGGTGAAGAACCCGTCGTTCCACGCGCGCAGGGCCCGGCCGGACGGGCGGACGGTGGCCGCGCGGTCGTTGAGCCACCCGGTGGTGAGGTCCTTGACCCGGGCGCCGGAGCCGAAGCGGGCGACCGCGGCGCGGGCCAGCTGCGGGTAGGTGGCCTCGGGGTTGCTCGACATCAGGGCCACGTACTCGTCGCCGCCGAGGTGCCAGTACGCGCCGGGGAACAGCGCCATGTACTCGCGCAGCAGCTCGTCGACGATCTTCGCCGAGGCGGGCTTGGATATGTCGACGGCCCCGCGCGGCGTCCGGCCGCCCGCGCTGACCAGCTGGAGGTCGGGGTGCGCGTCGATGACCGCGCCGAGGTGTCCGGGCGAGTCGATCTCGGGGACGACCTGGATGTGCAGGCTGTTCGCCAGGGCGACGATCCGCCGCACCTCCGCCTTGCTCAGATGCCGGGCGGAGACGATCTCGGGGTGGCTGTCGGAGGCGATCCGGAAGCCCTGGTCGTCGGAGAAGTGCAGGCCGAGCTGGTTGAGCTTGAGGTCGGCCATCTCGCGCAGCCGGGCCTCGATCCAGGCCGCGGAGAAGTACTTGCGGGCGATGTCCACCATCAGGCCGCGCTGTGGCTTCGCGGGCGTGTCGGTGACCGTGCCCTCGGGTATCGCGCCGGTGGACCTGACGGACTGCTTGAGCGTCCGGGTGCCGTAGAAGACGCCGGCCTCGCCGGGCCCGGTGATCCGGACGCCGCCGTCCCGGACGGCCAGGGTGTACGACTCGGCCGAGCCGGAGCCGCCGAGCGCGAGGCTGACGTCGCCGGCGCGGGCGGCGGCGGTGCCGCGGTACGGGACGTTCAGCTCGCCCGCGATCAGCCGGGCCTCGTCGGCGAGGGCGGCCTCGTCCTTGGCGGCGACGACCACACCGGCACGGGGGCCGGGCTTCCAGCCGGGGCCGCGGGCTGCCTCGAACCGGCCGACGGCCGGGATGACGCGGGGCGTCGTGGACAGCGGATACGTGCGCGTGGGCGTGGGGGTCGGGCTCGGCGGGGCCGCCGTCGAGGGCGCCCCGGTGGCGGGGGCCGGACCGGTGCCGGTGGGCGGCGGTCCGGAGGAGGAATTGTTCGAACAGGCGGTCATGGTGACCAGTGCCACCGCTGCCGCCATCAGTGCGGGGCCCCGGCGGGGCCCTCGTATGGAGTACCGCATCACCCGGAATCCTCCCTCACGGCGCGAACCATGTCGTCTCGGCTCTTCTGTCTACCCGGGCAGCGAAACCCACTCGTCCTGATGAAATTCGCGCATCCGTCGGACGCCTCCCCCGTCCCGCCGATAGCGTGACCTCACACCCCACACTTCGGCCACCACCCTTTGCACTTCCTTCGCACCATCCCCTCTCCCCGCACCTCCCGCATCTCGCGCCTTCCGCGCCGCCCCGGAGCATCCGCGCCTCGCGCGCGTACCGCCGCGCCCGCGTGAACCTCCCGCGCCCCGTTCCCGTCTTCCTCTCAGGGCCGCCCCGGTCACCCGCGCCGCAACTCCCGATCCCGTCTCCTCCGGAGTTCCCCTGACCAGCCACGCCCCCACCGCCCCCTGCCGGATCCTGGCGCCCGCCGTGGTGTCCGCCCAGCCCTGCACCGGACGGCACCTCCGCGGGCTGGCCCGCTTCAACGCGGCGCCGCCCACCGCCGCCACGACGCTGCTGCTCGGCTGCTGCGGCAGTCACCGCTGGGCCGAACGAGTGAGCGCGCATCGCCCGTACCCCACGGTCGACTCCCTCCTCGCCGCCGCCGACGAGGCCGGTTACGACCTGTCGGGCGCCGAGCTCGACGCGGCCCTCGCCCGCGAGACGGCCGCCCCGCCGCCGCCGGACGCGCCGCCCGCGGCCCGTACCGCGCTGGACGCCGGCCTCGCCGCGTACCAGGGCCGGTTCGGCCACGCCTTCGTCATCAGCCTGGACGGGGTGGCCCCGGCCGAACGACTCGACCGGGTCCTGGCGGCCATCCGGTCACGTCTCGGCAACGAAAAGGAGGAGGAACGGGTCGTCGCCGCCGATGAACTGCGACGACTCACCCGCGCCCGGATCAGATGTTCGATTAATGCCAGCCCTGTTCGCCCGGAATGCGACGAATAGGGGTGTGACGATAGGCCGAACGTGCCTGTTTGATCACACCTATGGACCCCGCGCGAGCGAACCGACGAGTCGTCGCTACGATGACCGGGGCCGGTGGACCGTACCCGGCCGGGCCAGACCGACAGAAAGCCGGCCGGCCCCGATCCCCGCTCCCGGAGGGTTTTTCCGTGCCGGCTGGAACGCTGTACCGCGGCCGGGAAGGAATGTGGTCCTGGGTGGCTCACCGAGTCACCGGCGTCCTCATCTTCTTCTTCCTGTTCGTCCACGTACTGGACACCGCTCTCGTCCGCGTCTCTCCCGAGGCCTACGACGACGTCGTGGCGACGTACAAGACGCCGATCGTCGCACTCCTTGAGTACGGCCTCGTCGCCGCCATCCTCTTCCACGCGCTCAACGGCCTTCGCGTCATCGCCGTGGACTTCTGGTCCAAGGGCCCGCGCTACCAGAAGCAGATGCTCTGGACCGTCGTGGGCATCTGGGTCGTGCTGATGGCGGGTTCGCTGTACCCCGTCCTCGGCCACGCCGCACGTGAACTGTTCGGGAGCTGACGCCAGACATGTCCACTGAGACCTCCACTGCGATCGGCCCCGTCGAGGGCGCCGCGCACTACGACGTCGACAACCCGGCTCCGTTCATCGAGCCCCCGCGCAAGCGCACCGGCAAGACCCCGCGCGCGACCCGTGGCAACTTCGAGATGGCCGCGTGGCTCTTCATGCGCCTCTCCGGCGTGGTCCTCGTCGTCCTCGTCCTCGGCCACCTGCTGATCCAGCTCTTCCTGGACGGCGGCGTCTCCAAGATCGGCTTCGCCTTCGTGGCCGGCCGCTGGGCGTCCCCGTTCTGGCAGGTCTGGGACCTGCTGATGCTGTGGCTGGCGATGCTGCACGGCGCCAACGGCCTCCGCACGGTCGTCAACGACTACGCGGAGCGTGCCAACACGCGCCTGTGGCTCAAGGGCCTGCTGTACACCGCCACGGTGTTCACCATCCTTCTGGGCACGCTGGTGATCTTCACCTTCGACCCGAACATCCGCTAGGCACGGGGCTGAGGTAATCCACGTCATGAAGTTCCACAAGTACGACACCGTCATCGTCGGCGCCGGCGGCGCCGGCATGCGCGCCGCCATCGAGGCGACGAAGCGCAGCCGCACCGCCGTGCTGACGAAGCTCTACCCCACCCGCTCCCACACGGGCGCCGCGCAGGGCGGCATGGCCGCCGCGCTGGCCAACGTGGAGGAGGACAACTGGGAGTGGCACACCTTCGACACGATCAAGGGTGGTGACTACCTGGTCGACCAGGACGCCGCCGAGATCCTCGCGAAGGAGGCCATCGACGCCGTTCTCGACCTCGAGAAGATGGGTCTGCCGTTCAACCGGACCCCCAAGGGCGAGATCGACCAGCGTCGCTTCGGCGGCCACAGCCGCAACCACGGCGAGGCCCCGGTCCGCCGCGCGTGCTACGCCGCCGACCGCACCGGTCACATGATCCTCCAGACGCTGTACCAGAACTGCGTCAAGGAGGGCGTGGAGTTCTTCAACGAGTTCTACGTCCTGGACCAGCTGATCACCGAGGTCGACGGCGTCAAGAAGTCCGCGGGTGTCGTCGCCTACGAGCTGGCCACCGGCGAGATCCACGTCTTCCAGGCGAAGTCCGTGGTCTACGCGTCCGGCGGCACCGGCAAGTTCTTCAAGGTGACGTCCAACGCGCACACCCTCACCGGTGACGGCCAGGCCGCCTGCTACCGCCGCGGTCTGCCGCTGGAGGACATGGAGTTCTTCCAGTTCCACCCGACGGGCATCTGGCGCATGGGCATCCTGCTCACGGAGGGCGCCCGCGGTGAGGGCGGCATCCTCCGCAACAAGGACGGCGAGCGCTTCATGGAGAAGTACGCGCCGGTCATGAAGGACCTCGCGTCCCGTGACGTCGTCTCCCGCTCCATCTACACGGAGATCCGCGAGGGCCGCGGCTGCGGTCCCGAGGGCGACCACGTCTACCTGGACCTGACGCACCTCCCGCCGGAGCAGCTGGACGCCAAGCTCCCGGACATCACCGAGTTCGCCCGTACGTACCTCGGCATCGAGCCGTACACGGACCCGATCCCGATCCAGCCCACCGCGCACTACGCCATGGGCGGCATCCCGACCAACGTCGAGGGTGAGGTCCTGTCGGACAACACCACCGTCGTCCCGGGTCTGTACGCGGCCGGCGAGGTCGCCTGCGTGTCGGTGCACGGCGCCAACCGCCTCGGCACCAACTCGCTGCTCGACATCAACGTCTTCGGCCGTCGCGCGGGCATCGCCGCCGCCGAGTACTCCCACAAGGCCGACTACGTCGAGCTGCCGGAGAACCCGGAGGCCCAGGTCGTCGCGCAGATCGAGAACCTGCGCAACTCCACCGGCACCGAGCGGGTCGCCGAGCTGCGCCGCGAGCTGCAGGAGACGATGGACGCCAACGTGATGGTGTTCCGTACGGAGCAGACCATCAAGGCGGCCGTCGAGAAGGTCGCGGAGCTGCGCAAGCGCTACAAGAACGTGTCCATCCAGGACAAGGGCAAGCGCTTCAACACCGACCTCCTGGAGGCCATCGAGCTGGGCAACCTGCTCGAACTGGCCGAGGTCATGGCCGTCTCGGCCCTGGCGCGCAAGGAGTCCCGCGGCGGTCACTACCGCGAGGACTACCCGACGCGCGACGACGTCAACTTCATGCGCCACACCATGGCGTACCGCGAGGTCGGCGAGGACGGCTCCGAGACCGTTCGTCTCGACTACAAGCCGGTCGTCCAGACCCGCTACCAGCCGATGGAGCGTAAGTACTGATGGCTACCCCCGTACTGGACAAGGTGGAGAAGGAAGCCGCCGCGTCCCACAACATCACGGTCACCTTCCGCGTCCGCCGCTTCAACCCCGAGATCTCGGACGCGGCGGTCTGGGAGGACTTCCAGATCGAGCTGGACCCGAAGGAGCGCGTGCTCGACGGTCTCCACAAGATCAAGTGGGACCTGGACGGCACGCTCACCTTCCGCCGCTCCTGCGCGCACGGCATCTGCGGCTCGGACGCGATGCGGATCAACGGCAAGAACAGGCTCGCCTGCAAGACGCTGATCAAGGACCTCAACCCCGAGAAGCCGATCACCGTCGAGCCCATCAAGGGCCTCACGGTGCTCAAGGACCTCGTGGTCGACATGGAGCCGTTCTTCCAGGCGTACCGCGACGTCATGCCGTTCCTCATCACCAAGGGGAACGAGCCGACCCGCGAGCGCCTGCAGTCCGCCGAGGACCGCGAGCGCTTCGACGACACCACCAAGTGCATCCTGTGCGCCGCGTGCACGTCGTCCTGCCCGGTCTTCTGGAACGACGGCCAGTACTTCGGTCCGGCCGCGATCGTCAACGCGCACCGCTTCATCTTCGACTCGCGTGACGAGGCGGGCGAGCAGCGCCTGGAGATCCTGAACGACAAGGACGGCGTGTGGCGCTGCCGCACGACGTTCAACTGCACGGACGCCTGCCCGCGTGGCATCGAGGTCACGAAGGCGATCCAGGAAGTCAAGCGCGCGCTGATCACCCGCCGCTTCTGACCTGGCCTCGCCTGGTCCGGCTTGCGGGAGGCCCCGCCGGCCGGCCTGGGGCGGTTTCCAGGAGTCGTCGCGACACGTGGCCGTGTTGATCAGGCAGCGAGCAGTTTACGCAGGCGCTCGGCTGGGGTTTCCCAGCCGAGCGTTTTGCGTGGTCGGCCGTTGCGCTGGGCGGCGACCGCTGCGAGGCGTTCCGGGCTGTGGACGGACAGGTCGGTGGCCTCGGGGTCGGGCCTCGGGGGTGTCTCAGGGGCGGGCCGGGGGTCGGCCAGGGTCGTCCCGGATGGTCCCGCCGGCGGGCGCGCGGGAGCCTTGAACCATGACGAATTCCTGGACGAAGTCACGCTCACGCACGGCTCGTTGGACGGTGCCGACGGGGGCGGTGGCGTTGGCCGCGCTGGCCATGGCGGGTGCGGCGGTGCCCGCGACCGCGGCACCCGTCGCCTCCCCCTCCCCCGCCTCTTCGACGGTGGTGGCGCTTGGGCACGGGCGGGTGGATCCGGAAGCGTTACGCAGGGCCTTGGCCGGGCTGCCCGACGCCCACGTACGCGGCGCGATGGTCTCGGTGACGGGGCGGGACGGGCGGTGGAGCGGGACGGCCGGGGAGTGGCGCGGGCCGGTCGAGGAGGACTTCGCGATAGGCAGCGTCACCAAGCTGTTCACCTCCGCCGTCGTGCTCCAGCTCGTCGGCGAGGGACGGCTGTCGCTCGACGACACCGTCCAGGAGGTGCTGCCGGACCTGCTGCCCGAGGGGTACGAGCCGATCACCCTGGCCCAGTTGCTGAGCCACACCAGCGGGCTGCAGCAGCCCTCCTGCGTCCGGCCCGGCACCCCGGTGGAGGTCGTGCAGTCGGCGGTCTCCTGCGGGACGCCGACGACCCCCGGGGCCACCGTCCAGTACAACGGCATCAACTACTTCATCGCCGGGCTCGTCATCGAGGAGGTGACCGGCCGGCCGTACGCGGAGGAGCTGGACCGCCGCGTGGTGCGGCCGCTCGGGCTGCGGCACACCCGGCTGCCGGCCGACGACTGGGCCTGGGCGGAGGGCGGGCTGGTGTCCAATGCCGGCGATCTGCGGCGCTTCGCGACCGCGCTGATGCGGGGCGGGCTGCTGCGCCCGGCCGAGCGGAAGCTGCTGTTCACGACACCGCCCCTGGCCGACGCGCGCTTCAGTTACGGCGGGCTGATGACGGTCCGGCTCGACAATGGCGTGGTCGTGTGGGGCAAGACGGGCACCAACCACGGCTATACGAGCGGGGTGTTCGCGACGCCCGGCCTGGACCGGGTCGTCGTGTACTCCACGCTGCCGACCGGCAAGGACGTCGACGAGGAGGTCAAACGGGTGAAGGGCATAGCCGAGGCCGCCTTCAGCGGGGCCTGAGCCGGCCGGCGGTGCGCCGCCGCGGCGGGCTGGGTCCGGGGCGCGCGGGGGCAGGGGCGGGTCGGGGAGCAGCCGTGCCAGGGGTCAGCCGTGCCAGGGGTCAGCCGTGCCAGGGGTCGGGGGCGCCGGCCTCCCGTTCGGCGGCGCTCATGACACGGCGGAGCATGTCGTTGAGGCTCACGCGCTCCTTGGGGCTGAGGACGCCGAGCAGGCGCTCCTCCTCGTGTCCGAGGACGTCCATCGCGCCGAGCCAGGTCGCGCGGCCCGTCGCGGTGAGTTCGACGACCACGCGGCGGCGGTCGGCGGTGGACGGGGTGCGGCGGACGAAGCCGCGCTTCTCCAGGGCGTCGAGACGGCCGGTGACCGAGGCGGGGGCGAGGTCGAGGTCCTGGGCGAGTTCGGAGGGGGCGGCGGTGCCGCCGCGGCCGGCGAGCTTGTGGAGGGTGTCGAACTCGTGGCGTTCCAGCTCGAAGTCGACGAGGGACTGCTCGCGCACCCGGCGGAAGTGGACGGACAGCTTCTTCATCCGGGTGACCGCGCCCTCGACGACCGGATCGAGTTCGGGCAGCACGGGCTGCCAGCGGGCGACGTGGTCGTCGGTCCAGTCCCGCCCGGCGTCGCGCGGTTCCTCGGTCGGTGCCATGGGGTGATCGTACGTCGGCGGAGGCGAAGGCTCCCCCGTTCACACGCCAAGTATTTCGTTGGCGAATTATTCGACACCGAAATACTCTGCGCCCCATGTCCGTCACCGCGACTCGTCGCCCACCGGTTCCCCACCCCCTGCGCACCCGTTCCTTCCGGCTGTTCTTCGCCGGGCGTTCCCTGTCCCTCCTCGGCGACGCGGTCATCCCCGCCGCCCTCGCCCTCGCCGTCGTGCAGGCGACCGGCTCCGCCGGCGCGCTCGCGCTGGTCCTGGCCTGCTCGATGGTGCCCAAACTGCTTCTGCTGCCCCTGGGAGGTGTCGCCGGAGACCGTTTCAACGCCCGCGGCATCGCGCTGGCCATGGACCTGGTGCGCTGCGGCACCCAGCTCGTCGTCGGCGTCCAGCTGCTGAGCGGTACGCCCTCGCTCGCGGTGATAGCGGCCGTCGAGGTCGCCGGGGGCGCGGCCGGCGCCTTCGCCACGCCGACCACCGCGCCGCTGGTCAAGGGCACGGCCCCGGCCCAGTCCCTCCAACGGGCCAACGCGGCGATGGCGATGGCGTTCAGCGTGAGCCGGGTCGGCGGCCCGGCGCTCGCCGGGACGCTGATCCTCACCGTGGGAGCGGGCTGGGCCTTCGTCCTGGACGCGGCGAGCTTCGCCGCGAGCGCCGCGCTGCTGTGCGCCGTGCGCGTCAAGGAGGTGGAGAAGACGGCGGCGAAGCGGCCGTCGGTGTTCGACGATCTGCGGGAGGGGTGGCAGGAGGTCCGGACGCGTGACTGGTACTGGAGCAGCCTGATCGGGCACAGCGCGTGGAACGGCGCCGCCGCCGTCCTGATGACCCTCGGTCCGGGCATGGCGATGGACCGGCTGGGCGGCGAGCCGGTCTGGGTGGCGTTCCTCCAGGCGGGGGCGATCGGGCTGCTGATCGGCTCGCTGGCCGCCGACCGCGCTCGCCCCCGCCGTCCGGTCCTCGCGGCCAACCTCGGCCTCGCGACGTACGCGCTGCCGCTGCTGCTCCTGGCGGGCGGAGCGCCCGTGCCGGTGATCATCGGCGCGTACGCGGTGGCGCAGGCCGGGCTCGGCTTCCTCTCCCCGGTCTGGGAGACGGCGGTGCAGCGCGCGGTGCCGGAACACGCCCTGGCGCGGGTCACCTCGTACGACTGGCTGCTGTCGTTCGCGGCGATGCCCGTGGGCTACGCGCTGGCGCCGCTGGCCGCCTCCGCCTGGGGACCGGAAGTGCCGCTGACGGCCGCGGCGGTGACGGTGGCGGGCTGCTGCGTGGGAGCGGCCCTGATGCCGGGCGTCCGTCGCTTCACGAGCGACTAGCCGGCACCGCCCGATCGAACCAAGAATCGGAGTGGGGGTGAGGATGGGAGGGGGCGGGGGCGGGGGCGGGGACGGGGGGATCAGGCGGCGAGGAAGTCGCGGAGCAGCCCGGCCGTCTCCTCCGGTCGCTCCAGCGCGGGCAGGTGGCCGGCCCAGTCGAGGGTGACGCGGCGGACGTCGGGGAAGAGGCGGGCGAAGCGGTCGCCGATCGCGGCGAAGTCGGGCACGTCCCGGTCGCCGGTGACGACGAGGACGGGGACGTCGAGGGCGGCGAGGTCCTTCTCGGTGACCTCGACGTCGGCGGGGGCGAACTCGTCGGGCGCGGGCAGCATGAGTTCGAAGGCGCGGGTCTGCATCCGCCGGACCAGGTCACGGGCGGCGTCGTCGGCGTCCGGGCCGAGCCAGAGGTCGACGTTGAGCGCGGTGGCGCCCGCGATGTCGCCGTCGACGAGCAGGGCGTGCTCGCGGGTGAGGAAGTCCCGCAGTTCGGGGCCGGGTTCGTGGTCGTGGGCGGCGGCGCAGAGCAGTGCGAGGGCGCTGACGCGGCCGGGATGGCGGACGGCGAACTCCACCGCCACGGCCCCGCCGAAGGAGGAGCCGACGACGGCGGCGCGCTCGATGCCGAGGTGGTCGAGCAGGTCGCGCAGGTCGTCGGCGTGGACGTGGGCCGCGTCGATCGGCGTCTCGCCGAAACCCCGCAGGTCGCACCGCACCACCCGGTGCCCGGCCTCGGCGAGGGCGTGGAACTGACCGTCCCACATGCGCCGGTCGCAGACGCCGGAATGGAGCAGCAGAACGGTGGAGGGGCCGTCGCCGGCCACGTCGTGAGCAAGTGTCATGCCCGCGACCCTAAAGAACCGACTCTCCTTCCACCAGCGCTTTCCTCTTCACCCGCCATCTCGCATTGAACACGTTCAATGAGGGGTCTACAGTCATACCCGTCAGCTTTGAACGCGTTCAAAGGAGCGTGAGGGCATGGACCTCACCGTCATCACCTATGCCGTCTACCTGCTCATCAGCATCGGGCTCACCGTCTGGGTCGCCCGGACCCTCAGCCGCAACGGACGGGTCTTCCTCTCCGACGTCCTGCACGGCAACGACAAGCTCGCGGACGCCGTGAACCATCTGCTCGTCGTCGGCTTCTACCTCGTCAACCTCGGTTTCGTCGCCCTGTACCTGCGCGAGGACGACGGCGTGTTCGACGTCCGGCAGATGCTGGAGGCCCTCTCGGTCAAGCTCGGCGTCGTCCTGCTCGTGCTCGGCGTCATGCACCTCGGCAACTTCTACGTCCTCAACAAGATCCGCCGCCGGGGCGCGGTCGAGTCCGGCACGATCCCGCCGGCCGCCGCCCGGCCGCAGGCCCCCCGCCCGTGGACGGCACCGCCCGCCGGCGCCTGACGTCCGGCGGGCCGGCGACGGTCGCCCCCACGCGCGATGCGGGGCACCGGGCGCGGCCGACTAGGCTCGGCCCCGTGAACGACGCGAGGGCAGCGAAGGAAGAGCATCCGGACGCCGCGCGGGACCCCAAGCCCGCCAAGGCGCCGAAGAGCGAGCAGACCCGCGCACTGATCCTCGAAACGGCCATGCGCCTGTTCCAGGAGCGCGGCTACGACAAGACGACCATGCGGGCCATCGCCCAGGAGGCCGGGGTATCGGTGGGCAACGCCTACTACTACTTCGACTCGAAGGCTTCCCTGATCACCGGTTTCTACGACCGGATGTCACATGTGCACGCCGCCCTGACGAAGGAGCGTCTCGAAGGCCTCAAGGACTTCGAGCAGCGCCTTGAGATCGCCGTCATGACCTGGGTGGACTGCGCGCGTCCGTACCACGAGTTCGCGGGCCAGTTCTTCGGTACGGCGGCCGACCCGGGAAGCCCGTTGAACCCCTTCTCGGACGAGTCGCACCCCGCGCGCGCGGAGGCCGTCCAGATCTTCCGGGACGTGCTCGAAGGGTCCCAGGTGGGCCCGAAGCTGGACCGCGAACTGCGCGAGCTGCTGCCCGACCTCCTGTGGCTGTTCCTCATGGGCGTGGTCCTGTACTGGGTCTTCGACCAGTCGGAGGACGCGGAGCGTACGCGGGCCTTCGCCCGCAAGGTCACGCCCATGGTCGCCCGCGCCGTCAGCCTGTCCCGTTTCAAGGTCGTCCGGCCGCTGGTGCGGGACGCCGTCGACGTGATGCGCGAGTTCGTCGTTCCGAAGGTGCGGAACACCGTGGCCAAGTAGAAGCCCCGCCCGGCCGCCGGAAAGGGCGGCCGAACGGGGCGGGGCCTCGAAGCGCCGGGGGACGGCTCCGGAGCCGCCGGAGCCGGCCGGCTCCGGCCGGGGGACCGTCAGATCCAGCCGAGTTCCCACAGGCGCCAGATGCCGGTGCCGTCGGTCAGGTACTGCGAGCCCGCGACCTCCTCCGTGGACAGCACGAAGTCCTTCTTCTGCCACAGCGGCACCAGCGGCACGTCCTTCGCGACCTCGCTCTGGACGGCCTTGAAGTCGGCGACGGCCTTCTGGCGGTCGCTGTACTGCTGGGTCTCGGCGATGAGCGAGTCGATGGTCGCGCTGGAGAAGCCGTTGTGCATGGTGTTGCCGGTGCCGACGAGCGGGCCCGCGAAGTTGTCGGAGTCGGGGAAGTCGGGCAGCCAGCCGACGGTGTACGCGTCGAACGCGCCCTTCGCGTACTCCTTCTGGAACTCCGTCCACACCACCGGCACCGTCCGGACCTCGAACAGTCCGGTGTCCTCCAGCTGCTTCTTCAGCTCGGCGGCCTCGGCCAGCGACGTGGCGTCCTTGCGGTGGCCGAGGGTGAAGCTCACCGGGGTGGGGATGCCGGCGTTGCTCAGCAGCCGCGCGGCCTTGTCGGCGTCGGGCTCGGGGTTGTTGTCGTAGAACGCGGTGCTGTGCCCGAGGAAGCCCTGCGGGATGACCGAGTACAGCGGCTCGACCGTGCCCTTGTACGGGCCGGTCGCGATGGCCGGGCGGTCGACGATCGCGGCGACGGCCTGGCGGACGGCCTTCTTCGTCATGGCCGAGCCGGAGCGGACGTTGAAGTAGAGGTTGCGCGTCTCGGCGCTGGCGGCCTCGGTGATGCGCGTGCCGTCGTCCCTCTCCTCGCCCAGCTTGTTGAGGAAGTCCGGCGGCATCTGCCGGTGCGTCACGTCGACCTGCCCGGCCTTCCAGGCGGCGGCGAGTTCGTCGGACGCCTTGAAGTAGTCCACCTCGACCGCGTGGCCGGCCCGGGTGACGGCGCCCCGGTAGTTGGGGTTGGGTTCGAGCTTGGCCACCCGGCCCGGCTGGAACTCCTTGAGCAGGTACGGCCCGGAGCCGTCCACCACGTTGCCCTTGCGCAGGGACGTGGCCGGGTAGACGCTGTGGTCGACGATCGAGCCGGCGCCGGTGGCGAGCTTCAGCGGGAAGGTGGCGTCCCGGCTCCGGAGGTGGAACGTGACCTTCTGCCCCTGCGCGACGACGCTCTTCAGCGTCGGGAACAGCGACGAGGGACCGACGTCCGACTTGATGGCGAGGATCCGCTCGAAGGAGAAGCGGACGTCCTCGCCGGTGATCTTCCGGCCGCTGGAGAAGGTGAGATCGTCACGGAGTGTGCACTCGTACGTGGTGAGCCCGGTGCCGTTGAACCGGCAGGACTCGGCGGCGTCCGGCACCGGCGTCGGGATGCCCGGCTTGAAGGTCAGCAGCGACTGGTAGATGTTGCTGTACATCGCCCACGAGCCGACGTCGTAGGCGCCGGCCGGGTCCAGCCCGGTGACCTCGTCGGTCGTGCCGACGATGATCGGATCGGCCCTGACCTCTTCGGACGGCAGGAGTTGCCAGCCTCCGACCCCGGCGGCCACCAGGACTCCACAAGTGATCAATACGCGCAGACGGACCGTCGACCGCATGAGACGTGCTTCCTTTTTTCGTGCCCACCCCGCTGCCGCGACAGCGTCCTGACCGTCGCGATGGCGTCATCTCATCACACGGTGTTCACAAGTAAAAGAGTAAACTTTCACAGCGCGCGCATATGTCCAGGGATAGGGGATTTCTGAGGACTGAGCGTCACGTTTCCGGCGGGGGATATTACGTCTCCAGCCGTACAGGGCGGCTGATTTGGGGCCACCCGGTAGGGGGGTGTTGCGACCCGACGGTCCTGGTGCGGGTGTTTCCTCACGCCTGCCGGGAAGCCAGCTCGACGACCGTGATGTCCGACGGCGCGCCGACCCGCACCGGGGGTCCCCAGGCGCCCGCGCCGCGCGTCACGTAGAGCTGGGTGTCGCCGTACCGTTCGAGCCCGGCGACGGTCGGGTTGGCGAGTTCGGCGATCAGGTTGCCGGGCCACAGCTGGCCGCCGTGGGTGTGGCCGGAGAGCTGGAGGTCGACGCCGTGCCGGACGGCGTCGTCGATGACGATCGGCTGGTGCGCGAGGAGGACGGCGGTACGGGCCCGGTCCCGGTCGCCGAGTGCCTTCGCGAAGTCGGGCCCCTGGCCGTGGCTCTCGCCCGCGACGTCGTCGACCCCGGCGAGGTCGAACCCGGCGCCGATCTCGACGCGGTCGTTGCGCAGCGGGTGCAGGCCCAGTTCGCGGACGTGGTCGACCCACGCGTCGGCACCCGAGAAGTACTCGTGGTTACCGGTCACGAAGTACGCGCCGTCGCGGGCGGTCAGCCGCGCGAGCGGCTCGGCGGCCGGGCCGAGGTTCGCCACGCTGCCGTCGACCAGGTCGCCGACGACGGCGACGAGGTCGGGCTGGGTGGCGTTGATCGTGTCGACGATCCGCTGGGTGTGGGCGCGGCCCAGGATCGGCCCGAGGTGGATGTCCGAGACGACGGCGACGCGGTAGCCGTGCGCGGCGCGCGGCAGCTTCGCCAGCGGCACCGTCACCCGCTTCACGCGCGGGCCGCGCAGCACGCCGTACGTGCCGTAGCCGACGGTCCCGGCGGCGACGGCGAGGGCGGAGGTGGAGACGACGCGGTTGACGAAGAGACGGCGGGAGAGGTCGGGTGCGGGAGTCGCGGGCGCGGGCGTCACGGGCGCGGGGGACGTGGCGTCGGTCACCGACTCGGCGTCCGCCGGCGCCAAAACCGGCGCCGAAACCGGGGTCGGGGCCTCGGCCGGGCCCGCCGGGACGGTGACGGGGACAGGAGCCTGAGCCGCCTCCGCGCCCTCGGCCGTCCCCGCCGCCTTACGGGCGAGCGCGCGGCGCAGCAGGGGCCGCAGCGGCTCGGTCACCACCAGTGCGAGCGTCACGTACAGCAGCAGCGCGAGCCACAGGAACCCGGGCCAGGCGAGGATCTGCTCCATGACGAACGGCGCGCCCCCGCGCCCGGAGGCCAGCGCGCCGACCGAGGTCAGCGGCAGCGCGACCAGGACGACGGTGCCGACCCGGCGGGCGGCGCTGCGGGGCCGTGTCAGGTCGCGCACCAGACGCCGCCACACATACCAATGGACTGTTCCCAGCAGCCCCAGCACCACGACCAATACCAGCAGGAACACGATCACGTTCCGCTCCGCCCCTCTGTTTCTTCCGTCCACGACCCGCGGCCGGCGCCCCGCCGTGGCAGCGGCGCGCGGCGGGCACGAGACCCCGCCGCTCGGCTCCGGCCGACCGGTCCGATACTGGCAGGGAACGTCCCGCGCACCCCGAAGGACTCCCGATGAAGCTCAGCCGCCCCGTCTCCTGGTTCCTGCTCGCCTTCGGAGTCTGGTCCTGGATGATCTGGACCACCTTCGTGAAGAACCTCTGGCACGACGCCAGCGGCCTCGCCTTCGACGCCGCGGACAAGCCCACGACGTACTTCTGGATCCACCTCGCCCTCGCGATCACCTCGTTCCTCCTGGGCACGGCGGTCGGCGTGATCGGCCTCCGGGGCGTCCTCGCGCTCAGGAAGAAGTGACGTGACCGATTCCGCCGCCGGCCCCTGGTTTTCGAGGACTGCGGGATCATGGGGATCCTGCCCGGCCCGCTGACCGCGCTGTCGTGGCGTACGGAGACCCTCGCCCCGCACCACAGCGCGAAGGGCATCGTCGGGGTGTCCCTTGGGCAGGTTCCTTGGCCCCGTCGTCGGCCGCCGCCCCGCTGACCCGCGGGTCGCCCGTTTTTCCCCCGGTTGATCGATCCCGTTCCGGATCCCCGGCGGGCAGATTGTCGTCCTTGTATGTGCGGACGGCTTCCCCGGTCTCCGCCTTCTTCGCCGCGACAGCAGGAAACGAGATGACCGCGTGACAACAGTCTCCAGGGATACGAGTGGACGAGCCCGGACGAACCGGGCCGCTGGGTTCGGAACCCGGTTCCGGAGATGTACGTTCTCGATCGTGTCCGTATCGAAGATGACCGCGAAGGCCGCTTTGACGGTCGGTTTCGCCACCTCCCTGCTGCCTTTCCTCGCCGTCGCGCCCGCGCACGCGGACGACAAGGACAAGCAGCCCCAGCAGCCCAAACCACCGGCGGTGATGTCGCAGGTGGGCGGCGAGACGCTGTCCCGGCCCGGGGTCCAGGTGCGGCTGATGCCGGGGGCGCCGGTGCTGCCGAAGGAGCTCAGCGGACGGTCGTGGATCGTCGCGGACGCGGAGAACGGGCAGGTCCTGGCCTCGAACAACGCGCACTGGCCGCTGGCCCCGGCGTCGACCCTGAAGATGCTGTTCGCGGACACGCTGCTGCCGAAGTTCGCCCCGACGGAGAACCACACCGTCGAGCCCTCCGACCTGGCCGGCGTCGGCGCGGGCTCCAGTCTGGTCGGCATCAAGGAGAACCAGACCTACAGCGTCCAGGACCTGTGGCTGGGTGTCTTCCTGCGGTCCGGGAACGACGCCGTGCACGTGCTGTCCGCCATGAACAAGGGCGTGCCGCAGACCGTCCTGGACATGAAGGCGCACGCCGAGGAGCTCCAGGCGCTGGACACCCACGTCAAGTCCCCGGACGGGTACGACGAGCCGGGCCAGGTGTCGTCCGCGTACGACCTGACCCTCATCGCCCGCAGCGGCATGCAGAAGCCGGACTTCCGGAAGTACGCGGCCACCGCCCGCGCGCAGTTCCCGGGCGAGCAGAAGAAGGGCGAGAAGAAGCGCGGGACGTTCGAGATCCAGAACACCAACCGGCTGCTCACCGGTGATCTGGGCGTGGCGCCGTACCAGGGCATCGCCGGGGTGAAGAACGGCAACACCACGCACGCGGGGGCGACGTTCACCGGTGTCGCGGAGCGCGACGGCCGGGTGCTGCTCGTCACCGTCATGAACCCGTCGTCGAAGGAGCAGCACGCCGTCTACAAGGAGGCGGCGCGGCTGCTCGACTGGGGTTTCGCGGCCTACGGGAAGGTGACGCCGGTCGGTGAGCTGGTGCCGCCGAAGTCGGCGACCCCGACCGGGGGCGCGAGCACGGGCGCCGGCGCGGGCGCGGGTGACAGCGCCGCTCCGGGGAACGCGAAGCACGCGGCGGCCGCCGAGAAGTCGGGCAACGGTGGCGTGGGCATCGCGCTGGGTGTGGTCGGCGGAGTGCTCGTGCTGCTCGCGGGCGGCGCGTTCCTGGTCAACCGGCGCTGGCCGGCGGCGAGTCAGGGCCGTCGGTCCCGGACGGCTCCTCCGGCCGACGAGAGCGTGAACCCCTGACGGCGGCTTCGGCCCCCTTCTCGCCGGCGGCTGTCCAGGCGGCGCAGAACAGCAGCAGTTTCGCCATGAAGTTGATCCACAGCAGCAGGGCGACGGGCACGCCGAACGCCCCGTACATCGACTTCGCGGCGACCTCGCGCATGTAGCCGCCGAGCAGCAGCTTGAGCAGTTCGAAGCCGACCGAGCCGAGCAGCGCCGCGACGATCAGGTCGCGGCGCCCCGGCTCGACGCCGGGCAGCAGCGTGAGCGCGTACGTGAGGATCAGGAAGTCGGCGACGACCGCGACGAGGATCGCGGCGAATTCGAGGAATATGCCACCCGCGCCCTGGTGCGAGATCCCGAGCCGGCCGGCGCTCCAGCCGACGGCGGTGGAGCCGAGCCAGGACGCGGCGAGCGAACCGAGCATGACCCCGCCGAGGCCGAGCAGCACGATCGTGTCCTTGCCCTTGCGGACGAACGGGTTGCCCTCGTCGACCCCGTCCAGGCCCCAGACGGCGCGCAGGCAGTCGCGCATGGACCCGATCCAGCCGATGCCCATGAAGAGCAGCACACCGCCGGCGACGAGGCCGACCGTGCCGGCGTTGTCGACGAGGCCGGCGATGTCGAGCTGTTCGGAGATGCCGGGCACCTGGTCGGCGATCTTGTGCTCGATCGTGGCCAGCCGGTCCGGGCTGAGCAGCGCGGCGCCGATCGCGGCGGCGACGGTGATCAGCGGGAAGAGGGCCAGGAAGCTGAGGAAGGTGATCGCGGCGGCGAGCCGGCTCCAGTGGGCCGCGTCGAGGCGTTCGTACGCGCGCCACGCATGGGTCCGCATCAGCCGGACGACCCAGGGGCCGACGACGGGGAGCTTGGTCAGCCAGTCCATCGCGCGCGTGTCTCTTCCTCGGGGAAACGGAGCCCGGAACGTCGCCGTCCGGGGGTCCAGAATCGCAGACGCCGCGCGAGTACCGTGGCGGCGACCGTGCCTGACGCCGCGTCGGCGAGTGCCCCTGACGTCGTGCCGGCCGCCGTGTCGACCGCCGTGCGGCGGGTGCGGGCGTGCGCACGGGCCGGAAATCCCGCCCGCCGCGCCACGGGCCGGACACGGCCTACGGCCGGAGTGCGACCGGCGCCCGGCCCGTGGCGGCGCCGAGCGCATGACGGCCTCTCACACCTCGGCTTCCTCGGCTCCCTCGGCTTCCTCGACTTCCTCGACTTCCTCGACTTCCTCGACTTCCTCGGCCAGCCGGTCCAGCCAGTCGCCCGTGCCCTCTTCCCGCCACTTCGGTTCTTCGCGGCCGTCCAGGAAGGCCGCCTGCTCGGTCAGGGTGAGCCGGGTGCCCTGGTCCTCGGCCGTCAGCTCGACCGTGGTCGTCGAGATCGTGGCGAGGGTGCCGCCGATGGTCAGCGTCGAGGAGTAGACGAGCCGCCGGTCCGAGACGATGTCGTGGTAGGTGGAGGAGAACGCCAGGTCCTCGCCGCCCGGCGTCCGGCCGCGGGCGACCTCCCGCCCGCCGGCCCGGAAGTCGAGTGCGTGGGCGCCCCCGGTCCCGAACCAGCGGGCCTTCGCGGCCGGGTCGGCCCAGGCGGCGAACACGCGCGCCGGGTCCGCGGCGTACGTGCGCTCCAGGGTGAACGTGGTGTGCGTGACGGTCGTGCCGGTCATGACGTGGTCCCTTCCGACGAGTCGGGCTCGGCGAGGAGGTCGCCGAGGCGGTCGAGCCTGGTCTCCCAGGCGGTGCGCTGACTCCCGAGCCAGCCCTCCGCGAACCGGAGGGCCTCCGGTTCGATCCGGCAGGTGCGGACCCGGCCGGTCTTCTCCGAGCGGACGATCCCGGCGGCTTCCAGCACCTGGATGTGCTGGACGACGGCGGCGAGCGACATGGGCAGCGGCGCGGCGAGCTCGCTCACCGAGGCGGGCCCCCGCACCAGTCGCTCGACCAGCGCGCGTCGTGTCGGGTCCCCCAGGGCCCGGAACACCGCGTCCAGTCGCTCTTCATGGTTAAGCATGTCCTTAAGTGAAGACCCGCCACCCCGAAAAGTCAAGCAGTTACTTAAGTAACTCGCGGCCATCTTGTCCGACCGTCGCCTCATCACCCATTTCGACGAACCGCCCGCCAATCACGGCATATGCGACACTCCCGGCTTACGGTCGCCCTCATGGCAGCCGACACCGCCGCAGCCCTCTCCCCCGCCCCGCCCCGGACGCCGGCCGTGACATCGGCACCGGCACCGGCATCCGCGCCGGCTTCGACATCCTCAGCGGCTGGGGCCGCACCGCCCCCAGCCTCGCCTACGTGCTGCGCCCCCGTACGCCCGAGGAGGCCGTCGCCGCGGTCCTGTCGTACGGCCACGGCGCGCGCGGGGCGATCGCCCGCGGTCTCGGCCGCGCCCACGGGGACGCCGCCCAGAACGCGGGCGGCACCGTCCTCGATCTGACCGGGCTCACCCGTATCCGGGCCGTCGACGCCGTCGCCGGGCTCGTCGTCTGCGACGCGGGCGTCGGCCTGCACCGGCTGACGCAGGCGCTGCTGCCGCTCGGCTGGTGCGTGCCGGTCGCCCCGGCCACCCGCCACGTCACGGTCGGCGGGGCCGTCGCCACCGACGTCCACGGCGCGAACCACCCCGCCGCCGGCTCCTTCTCCCGGCACGTCGTCTCGCTCGACCTGCTCACCGCCGACGGGCAGGTGCACACGGCCGTCCCCGGCATGCCGCTGTTCGACGCGACCACCGGCGGTCTGGGACTGACGGGCGCGATCCTCTCCGTCACGCTGCGGCTGCTGCCCGTCGAGACGGCCCTCATGCGCGTGGACACCGAGCGCGCCACCGGCTTCGACGACCTGCTGGCCCGGTTCACCGCCCCCTGCCACCGGCACCGCCACACGGTCGCCCGGGTCGACCTCCTCGCGCGCGGTGCCGCGACCGGCCGCGCCGTCCTCGTCCGGGCCGACCACGCCCCGTACGACGCGCTGCCCCCGCGCGTCCGCCGCACGCCGCTCGCCCTCCGGCCGGGCGGGCTGCCCGGCGGGCTGCCGGGCAGCGCCGGCGTCGCCGCTCTGCTCGACGGGCTCCGCTCGCGCGCCGGGCGTCCGGGGACGGGCCGGCCGCTGCCGCTCGCCGCGTTCCTCCACCCGCGTGACGGGCTCCTGCGCGGGCACGGGCGGCGCGGCGGCTTCGTGCGGTACGAGGTCGCCGTCGGGGACGGGCAGGAGGAGGCCCTGCGCCGGGTGGTGGGACGGATCGCGGCACGCGGCCGCGCCGCGGGTCCCGGCGTACTGAAACGGTTCGGCGAGGCGGGCCCGGGTCTGCTGTCGTTCCCGCCGGCCGGTCCCGGCTGGGGGTTCGCCGTCGACCTGCCGGCCTCGTCCGGCGGCCTCGGCCGCTTCCTCGACGAGCTGGACGAGGAGATCGCCGCGGCCGGCGGCCGGGTCCGGCTCGCGGAGGACGCGCGCCTGCGGCCCGGGCTCGTGGCGGCGATGTACCCGGGACTCGGCGAGTTCCGGGAGCTGCGCGCCGCGCTCGACCCGGGCGCGGTCTTCGTCTCCGACCTCGCCCGCCGCCTCGGCCTCTGACCGGGCTCCGGCCCCCGTACCCCTCTCTTCCAGGAGCGTGAACGCCATGAAGGACGCCTTCGGCGCACCCCAGTCCCTGCTCGTCCTCGGCGGCACCTCCGCGATCGGCCTCGCCACCGCCCGCCGGCTGATCGCGCGCCGCGCCCGTACGGTGTGGCTGGCGGGCCGCCCCTCCCCCGCCCTCGCCGAGGCCGCCGACTCGCTGCGCGCGCTCGGCGCGGACGTGCGCGTGGTGCCGTTCGACGCCCTGGACCCCGAGTCGCACGCGGAGCGGCTCGGCAAGGTGTTCACCGAGGGCGACATCGACCTGGTGCTGCTGGCCTTCGGCGTCCCCGGCGACCAGGCGCGCGACGAGTCCGACCCCCTGGCCGCCGTCCGGGTCGCGCAGACCAACTACACGGGTGCCGTCTCGGCCGGGCTTGTCTGCGCGCAGGCGCTGCAGGCGCAGGGGCACGGTTCGCTGGTGGTGCTGTCGTCGGTGGCCGGCGAGCGGGCCCGGCGGGCCGACTTCGTCTACGGCTCCTCGAAGGCCGGTCTGGACGCTTTCACGCAGGGGCTGGGGGACGCGCTGTACGGCACGGGTGTGCACGTGATGGTGGTACGGCCCGGATCCGTCCGCGCGCGGGCGAGCGCGCGGGCGAGCGCGCGGGCGAAAGCTTCGGGGGCGGAGGGGCCGGTGTCCGAGGGGCCGGTGTCGGAGGGATCGGCGTCCGAGGGGCCGGTGGAAGCGGCGCTCGCGACCACGCCGGAGGCGGTCGCGACGGCGATCGAGCTGGGGCTGCGGCGCCGCTCGGAGACGGTGTGGGTGCCGGGCGCGCTGCGCGTGGTGATGACGGCGGTACGGCATATGCCACGCCCACTGTTCCGCCGCCTGCCGATGTGACCGGCGGGAAGGAAGCGGGCGAGGCGGCGGCGGGGAGGCATATGCCCCGCCGGGAGGTCAGCGCGTGGTGCTCGGCTCGTCGACCGGGCTGCCGCCCTGCGCCGGGACGGCGGTGATCGCCCGCCCGCTGCCGAACTCGTACTCGCAGAGCTTGCGCCACACCTCGTCCGCGCCCTGCTCGTACAGCGCGAAGGAACAGCAGGTCCACGCCGCCTCGAAGCCGGCCAGCTCCGCGAATGCCTGATCCATGGCCTCTTCGGCGATGCCGTGGGCGACGGTGACGTGCGGGTGGTACGGGAACTGCAGCTCGCGCGGCACGGGCCCGGCCTCGTCCCGGATGCGCTGCTGGAGCCGGTCGCAGCCGTCGGTGCCCTCGGCGAGCTTCACGTAGACGACCGGGGACACGGGCCGGAACGTGCCGGTGCCCTCCAGGCGCATCGCGAACGGGTCGCTGAGCGCGGCGATCGCGGCCAGGTGCGCCTCGACGGCGGGCAGCCGGCCGGCCTCCACCTCGGTCGGCGGGAGCAGGGTGACGTGCGTGGGAATGCTGTACGCGGCGGGATCGCCGAAGCCCGCGCGCCGCTCCTGGAGCAGGCTGCCGTGAGGCTCCGGGACCGCGATCGAAACGCCGAGCGTTACGGTCCCCACGTCGTTCTCCTCAGTCGTACGTCGTCGTCCGTCGATGGTCGGGTGCTGTCGGACGGTGCAGTCGCCAGTGTGCGTCCTGCACCGCCCTCCTGGCCAGGGCCCTTGGCCTCCGGGCCGCCGGTCCGCGGCTGCTCGGCCGCCGGTCCGCTCAGTGGCGGGCGGAAAGGAAGCCGATCCGCTCGTACGTCTGCGCCAGCGTCTCGGCGGCGACGACCCGGGCCTTCTCCGCGCCCTTGGCGAGGATCTTGTCCAGGGTCTCCGGGTCGTCCAGGTACTCCTGGGTGCGGGTCCGGAACGGCGTGACGAAGTCCACCATGACCTCGGCCAGGTCGGTCTTCAGGGCGCCGTACATCTTGCCCTCGTAGCTCTTCTCCAGATCCGCGATCGGCGTCTCGGTGAGCACGGACATGATGGTGAGGAGGTTCGAGACGCCGGCCTTCTCCACCGGGTCGTACCGGATCACGGTGTCGGTGTCGGTGACCGCGCTCTTGACCTTCTTCGCGGTGGCCTTCGGGTCGTCGAGCAGGTTGATCAGGCCCTTGGGGCTGGAGGCCGACTTGCTCATCTTGATCGTCGGGTCCTGCAGGTCGTAGATCTTCGCGGTCTCCTTGAGGATGTACGGCTCAGGGATCGTGAAGGTGTCGCCGAAGCGCGTGTTGAAGCGCTCGCCGATGTCGCGCGTCAGCTCGATGTGCTGGCGCTGGTCCTCGCCGACCGGGACCTGGTGCGCCTGGTAGAGCAGGATGTCCGCGACCTGGAGGACCGGGTACGTGAAGAGGCCGACGGTGGTGCGGTCGGCGCCCTGGCGGGCGGACTTGTCCTTGAACTGGGTCATGCGGGAGGCCTCGCCGAAACCGGTGAGGCAGTTCATGACCCACGCCAGCTGGGCGTGCTCGGCCACGTGGCTCTGGACGAAGAGCGCGCTGCGGTCGGGGTCGACACCGGCGGCCAGCAGCTGGGCGGTGGCGAGCCGGGTGTTGGCGCGCAGCTCGGCGGGGTCCTGCGGGACCGTGATCGCGTGCAGGTCCACCACCATGTAGAAGGCGTCGTGGGACTCCTGCAGCGCGACCCACTGACGCACCGCACCGAGGTAGTTGCCGAGGTGGAACGAGCCTGCGGTGGGCTGGATTCCGGAGAGCACACGGAGACGTTCAGAGGCCATGCCACTCATTGTCTCAGGTATGGACCCCGATTCCGGACGGGGGAGCGAAGCCGGTCCCCGGTCGCCCGGAAGCCCCGCGGCGGAGGAAACGACGGAGGGGACGGGGCCACCGGGCGGGCGGTGGGGGCCGGCCGTGGCCCGCCCCCACCCCTTCCTCCGCGGCGGCAGGCCTTACAGCGGCAGGCCCGGGGCCGGGAAGGCCGCCATCAGTTCGGCGACCTCCGACCGGATGACCTTCAGCGCGTCCTCGTCGCCCCGGCCCGCCGCCGCGACACCCCGGGTGATCCAGTCGGCGACGAGCGGCATGTGCGTGTCGTCGAGGCCGCGGGAGGTGAGGGAGGGGGTGCCGATACGGATGCCGGAGGGGTCGAAGGGCCTGCGGGGGTCGTACGGGACGGTGTTGTAGTTGACGACGATGCCCGCCCGGTCCAGGGCCTTGGCCGCGATCTTCCCGGGGACCTCCTTGGCCGTGAGGTCCATGAGGATCAGGTGGTTGTCGGTGCCGCCGGAGACCAGGTCGAAGCCGCGCGCGAGGAGCGCGTCGGCGAGGGCGCGGGCGTTGGCGACGACGGCGTGGGCGTAGTCGCGGAAGGCCGGGCCGGAGGCCTCGTGGAGGGCGACGGCGATGGCGGCGGTGGTCTGGTTGTGGGGGCCGCCCTGGAGGCCGGGGAAGACCGCCTTGTCGATGGCCTTGGCGTGCTCGGCCCGGCTCATGAGCATCGCGCCGCGCGGGCCGCGCAGGGTCTTGTGGGTGGTGGTGGAGATGACGTCGGCGTGCGGCACCGGCGACGGGTGCGCGCCGCCCGCGATGAGGCCCGCGATGTGGGCGATGTCGGCGACGAGGACGGCGCCGGCCTCGCGGGCGATCTCGGCGTACGCGGCGAAGTCGATGGTGCGGGGCAGCGCGGTGCCGCCGCAGAAGATGAGCTTGGGGCGTTCGGCGAGGGCGAGGTCGCGGACCTCGTCGAAGTCGACGAGCCCGGTGTCCTGCCGTACGCCGTACTGGACGCCCCGGAACCACGTACCGGTCGCGGACACGCCCCAGCCGTGGGTGAGGTGGCCGCCCATGGGCAGCGCCATGCCCATGACGGTGTCGCCGGGCTTCGCGAAGGCGAGGTAGACGGCGAGGTTGGCCGGGGAGCCGGAGTAGGGCTGGACGTTGGCGTGGTCGGCGCCGAAGAGGGTCTTGGCGCGTTCGACGGCGAGGGTCTCGACCTGGTCGATGTTCTGCTGGCCCTCGTAGTAGCGGCGGCCGGGGTAGCCCTCGCTGTACTTGTTCTGCAGGACCGTGCCGGAGGCTTCGAGGACGGCGGCGGAGACGTAGTTCTCGCTGGGGATGAGACGCAGGGTCTCGGCCTGGAGGCGTTCCTCGGCGCCGACGAGGGCGGCGATCTCCGGGTCCGCGGCGGCGAGTGCGGGATGGTGGGTGGCGGCGTTGCTCATGGCGGTTCGCTCCTGTGGGAGGCGGGCTGCGGTCCCGGGTGCGGCCTGGTGCCGGCGAGCGGCGAGGGCACGGGACCGGTCGGTGTCCCGTGATGCCCAGGCGGGCGGCATCCCGTGTGTCTGCCCCGCGCGGCTCCCCCGGGGTCGGTTCCCCGTACGCCAGTCGCCGTGCGTGCGTCCAGGGTATCGGGCGCGACGCGGCGCGCAGGTTTCTTCGTCCCGCATCCGAGCGACGATAAGAACGGGGTGCCACACCCGCCCCTGGCCGCAGGACGATCGGAGATCCCGTGTCGAGGACGCAAGACGAGCTCGCTGCCGCGGACGCGCACAGCGCGCACAACTACCACCCCCTGCCCGTGGTCGTCGCCTCCGCCGAGGGGGCCTGGATGACCGATGTCGAGGGACGCCGGTACCTGGACATGCTCGCCGGGTATTCGGCGCTCAACTTCGGGCACGGCAACCGCCGGCTGCTGGACGCGGCGAAGGCGCAGCTGGAGCGGGTGACGCTGACGTCGCGCGCGTTCCAGCACGACCGGTTCGCGGAGTTCTGCGGGCAGCTCGCGGAGCTGTGCGGCAAGGACATGGTGCTGCCGATGAACACGGGCGCGGAGGCGGTGGAGACCGCCGTGAAGACCGCCCGCAAGTGGGGGTACGAGGTGAAGGGCGTGCCGGACGGGCACGCGAAGATCGTGGTGGCGGCGAACAACTTCCACGGCCGGACGACGACGATCGTCAGCTTCTCCACGGACCACGAGGCGCGCGACCACTACGGTCCGTACACGCCGGGCTTCGAGATCGTGCCGTACGGGGACCTGACCGCCATGGAGGCGGCGGTCACCGAGAACACGGTGGCGGTGCTGATCGAGCCGATCCAGGGCGAGGCCGGGGTGCTCGTGCCGCCGGACGGGTATCTGCGCGGGGTGCGGGAGCTGACGGCCCGGCGGAACGTGCTGTTCATGGCCGACGAGATCCAGTCGGGTCTGGGCCGTACGGGGCGGACGTTCGCGTGCGAGCACGAGGGCGTGGTGCCGGACGTGTACATCCTGGGCAAGGCGCTGGGCGGCGGCGTGGTGCCGGTGTCGGCGGTGGTCGCGGACCGGGACGTGCTCGGGGTGTTCCGGCCGGGTGAGCACGGGTCGACGTTCGGCGGCAATCCGCTGGCGTGCGCGGTGGCCCTGGAGGTGATCGCGATGCTGCGGACGGGCGAGTACCAGCAGCGGGCGACGGAGCTGGGCGAGCATCTGCACGCGGAGCTGGGGATGCTCGTGGGCGGCGGGGCCGTGGAGACGGTACGCGGGCGCGGGCTGTGGGCCGGCGTGGACATCGTGCCGTCGCACGGCACGGGCCGGGAGATCTCGGAGCGGCTGATGGCGCGGCGCGTCCTGGTGAAGGACACGCACGGGTCGACGATCCGGATCGCGCCGCCGCTGGTGATCACCAAGGAGGACCTGGACTGGGGGCTGGAGCAGCTGCGGGCGGTGCTGTCGGAAGGCTGACGGGCCGGCGGCACACCGCTGACGGGCGGGTCCGGGCCTCGGCCCGGGCCGGCCTGTCCGGCCAGGCCAGACCAGACCAGGTCAGGACAGGTCAGGACAGGCCGGTCAGAGGTCCGCTCAGAGGATGACGTGCGGGATGAAGCGGGCGTACCCGTCCGTGACCGGGCCCGACGACTCCCGGATGCCGAGTCCCGCCGCCTCGTCGCCGACGGTCCACGCGCCGAGCACGACCCGGTTGCCGTCGAAGTCGGGCAGCGGGGCCAGCTCCTGGTAGCAGAGGCGTTCGTCCCGTACGGCGGGCGTGGACACGCTGCCCGGCTCGTGCAGGGTGACGCCCTCGCCCTCGCGGCCGAGCAGCGGCTTCGCCGCCCATCCGGTGGTGGTGGCGAGTTCGCGCGGCCCGTCGAGGTAGGCGGGGAGCAGGTTCGGGTGGCCGGGGTGGAGTTCCCAGAGGATCGCCAGGAGCGCCTTGTTGGAGAGCAGCATCTTCCAGGCCGGTTCGATCCAGAGGGTGCTGCCGGTGCCGCCGCCGTTGTCGAGGGTGTCGAGGACGTGCGGCCCGAAGGTGTCCGTGGTCAGCCACTCCCACGGGTAGAGCTTGAAGCAGGCGCGGAGGAAGCGGAGCCGGTCGTCGACGAACCGTCCGGTGATCCGGTCCCAGCCGATCCGTTCGACCGACAGCGCCTCGGTGTCGAGGCCGGCCTGCTGGGCGGTCTCGCGCAGGTACGCGACGGTCATCAGGTCCTCGCCGAGCTCGTCGGCGTCGGAGTGGGCGAAGTGCACCGGGCTGCCGGGCGGCAGCAGATGGGCCTGCCGGCGCCAGGCGTCGACGAGCCGTTCGTGGAGGGAGTTCCACTGGTCGGCACCGGGGAACCGTTCCTCCATCCAGAACCACTGCGGGCTCGCGGCCTCCACCAGGGAGGTGGGGGTGTCGGCGTTGTACTCCAGCATCTTGGCCGGGCCCGTGCCGTCGTAGTGCAGATCGAACCGGCCGTAGAGGGACGGGAGTTCGGCCCGGCGGTGCCAGGACTCGGCGACCCGGGCGACGATCCGGGGATCGGTGATGCCGAGCTCGGCGAAACGATCCTTCTCGACGATGTGCGCCGCCGCCCCCAGGCACATGGCGTGCAGTTCCTCGACGACCTCCTCCAGCGCCTCCACCTCGGGCAGGCTGAAGGAGTAGTACGCGCTCTCGTCCCAGTAGGGGCGCAGCGAGTTGTCGGGGTACCGGGTCAGGGGGTAGATCAGGCCCTGCTCCTCGACCGTCCGCTGCCAGTCGGGGCGGGGCTCGATGGTGTGGCGCCGCATGCGGGATCAGCCGCCGGAGGAGGAGTGGCCGCCGAAGCCGCCGCTGGAGACCGCCGACTTGTCGAAGCTGCCGCCGCTGACCTTGCCGCTGCGGACCGAGCCGCCGTAGTAGTAACGGCCGGTGCTGGAACTGCCGCTGGAGCTGCTGCCGTTGCCGTCATGGCACTTGTAGTCGGGGAGCTCCTTGTACGTGACGGGGTCGATGCACCGTTCGTCGGGCTCCGAACCGCACGCCGTGAGCGTCGCCGCGAGGAGGCCCACCCCGCCGAGTACCACCGTGCTCGACCTGAGTCTGCGCATGATGACGCGTCCCCTTCCCCGTTCCCGTCGCGTGGTTGCGATCGCACAGTGTAGGCCCGCCACAGCCCGCCGCCCATGCCCGGGGCGTCCGGTCCGTTCGCGGGGCCGCCTTTCGTACGGCACGGGCTGCCCTTTCGTACGGTGTACGCCGGTCTGGGCCTCGGGAGGGCGTGTCAGTCCGTACGGCGGAAGGCCGCGCGGTACGCGGCGGGGCGGCGGCCGGTGTGCCGGGCGAAGAGGGCGGCGAAGGTGCCGGGGTCGCGGTAGCCGACCGCCGCGGCGACGGCGGCGACGGTCCGGTCGGTGGTCTCCAGGAGGTGCCGGGCACGGCGGACGCGGGCGGCCTGGAGATGGGCGAGCGGGCTGTGCCCCGTCTCGTCCGCGAAGCGCCGCAGCAGCGTCCGGGCGCTCACCCCGAAGGCGGCGGCCAGCGCCGTCAGGTCGTACCGGGCGGCGAGGTCCTGGTCGAGCCGGCGCATGACCCGCTGCGCGAACGCGCTGCCGGGCCGGGGCAGCAACTCCGGGTCGACGTACGGGGTCTGCGCGTCGCGCGCGTCGTCGACGAGCGCGATCCGTGCCGTCGTCCGCGCCACCCGGGCGCCGCTGTGCCGCCGGATCAGGTCGAGCGCGAAATCGTACATGGCGCTGAAGGCGGCGGTCGTCGTCACCCCGGTGTCGGTGACGACCAGGTCCTCGGCGCGGACGTCGGCCTCCGGGCAGCGGCGGGCCAGGTCGGCGGCGAACAGCCAGGCCGTGGTGGCGCGCCGGCCGCGCAGCAGGCCGGCCTCGGCGAGCAGGAAGGCTCCGACGCAGAGGGAGACGACGGCGGTGCCCTCGGCGGCGTACGTACGGACGGCGTCGATCTCGGGGGCGAGCGGCGCGAGCCGCGCGTCCAGGTCGGCGCCGGGAAGGAGCGCGAAACCGGGGACGACGAGGACGTCGACGTCGCGGCGCGGCGGGGTCACGTCCAGGGCCGTACCGCCCGAGGCGAGGACGCGGCGGCGCGGCGAGACGACCGAGACCCGGTAGCCGGGGGCGCCGGGCCCCGCGACGTGCGCGGCCATGGTCAGCAGGTCGGGCACGCCGAAGACCTCGGAGGCGAAACAGCCCGGGTAGGCGAGCACGGCGACGCGCAGCGCGTCCGCGCCCCCTGTGTGCTCCGGCTCCGGCTTCCCCACGGCCCGCTCCCTCCCCCGACAGCGTGGCGAGATTACCCGTACACCTGGCGGTCCGGCCTCTCCCCCGGCCCCGGCCGGCCGGTCCACGCTGGCCCCATGAACGCTGATCCGAAGGACGAGGCCGACGCGAAGAACGAGGCCGACGCGACGGACGAGGCCGACGCGAAGAACGACCCGATCGACGACTTCGGCCGCCGTCGCGTCGACGTCGACGGGGTGGTGAAGACGGTGTACGTGGCCGGGGCCGGGCCGGGCGTCGTGGTGATGCCGGAGATGCCCGGCATCAGCCCGGACGTGCTGCGGCTCGCGCGGTGGGTGCGGGACGCGGGCTTCACCGTGTACGTGCCCTCCCTCTTCGGGACGGACGGCGCGTGGCCCACCGTCGAGGGCGGCCGGAAGGTCATGCGCCGGGCCTGCGTCAGCGCCGAGTTCCGCGCCTTCGGGGGCGGCGGGACCAGCCCCGTCGCGTCCTGGCTGCGCGGGCTGGCCCGGCGGGCGCACGCCGAGTGCGGCGGGCCGGGGGTCGGCGCGATCGGGCTGTGCTTCACCGGCAACTTCGCGCTCACCATGGCCGTCGACCCGGCGGTCGTCGCACCCGTCGTCAACCATCCGTCGCTGCCGCTCGACGACCCCGGCGGCCTGGAACTCGGCGAGGACGACGCGCGGGCGCTGCGCGAGCGGGCCGAGCGGAGCGGGCTCACGGTCCTCGCGTACCGCTTCGAGGGCGACCGCTGGTGCACGGGGCAGCGGTTCGCGGCCTACCGGGCGCTGCTCGGCGACGCGTTCGACGGGCGGGTGCTGCCGGACGGCGCGGCGAACCCGGCCCCGCCGCCGTTCTTCGCCGAGCTGGTCGGCACCCCGCACAGCGTCGTCACCGCGCACCTCGTCGACGAGGCGGGGCATCCGACGGTGCGGGCGCGGGACGAGATCCTGGCCCATCTGATCGCGCGGCTGCGCCCGGATTCCTGAACACTGATGAAGACAGAGGGTGTTGCTCCTCAGGGCAGCACCCGCATGAGCGCCTCCAGCGCCCCCGACCAGGCGCTGTCCGGCGGGGTGCCGTAGCCGACGACCACGCCGTCGGCCACCGGCGGCGCGTCCGGGTGCCGGAAGCGGGCGACGCCGAGCAGGGCGACGCCGTGGGCGGCGGCGGTGCGGAGCGTGGACTGCTCGGTGCCCGGCGGGAGTTCGAGGACGGCGTGCAGTCCGGCCGCGATGCCGCGCACCCGGATGCCGGGCGCGTGCGCGGCGACCGCGGCCACCAGCTGGTCGCGGCGGCGGCGGTAGCGCAGCCGCATGGCCCGGACATGGCGGTCGTACGCGCCCGAGGCGAGGAACTCCGCGAAGGTGAGCTGCTCGGTGGAGCCGGACACCCAGTCGATGTCCCCTTTGGCCGCCGCCACTTCGTCGGCGAGGTGCTCCGGCAGCACCATCCAGGCGAGCCGCAGGCCCGGCGCGAGGGACTTGCTGGCGGTGCCGAAGTAGACGACCCGCTCGGGGTCGAGTCCCTGCAGGGCGCCCACGGGTTGGCGGTCGTACCGGAACTCCCCGTCGTAGTCGTCCTCCAGGATCAGCCCGCCCGCCGACCGCGCCCAGTCGACGGCCGCCGCCCGCCGGGCCGGGGTGAGCGCGCCGCCGAGCGGGAACTGGTGCGCCGGGGTCATCAGGACCGCGCCGATCCCGCCCATGCCCCTCAACTCCTCGGTCCGGGTGCCCTGTTCGTCGAGGCCGACGGCCGGGACGCGCAGCCCCTGCCGGACGAGCAGGTCCCGGTGGACGCGGAGGCCGAAGGAGTCGACGCCCACCGCCCGTACCCCGCGCTCGTGCAACACCCGGCCCATCAGCTGGAGTCCGTGCACGAAGCCCGAGCAGACGACGATCCGGTCCGGGCGCGCGTGCACGCCCCGGGCGCGGGCCAGGTACTCGGCGAGCGCGGTGCGCAGTTCGATCCGGCCGCGCGGATCGCCGTACCCGAAGGCGTCGTTGGGCGCCGCCGTCAGCGCCTTGCGGGCGGCCTTGAGCCAGTCGCCGCGCGGGAAGGACGCGACGTCCGGGCGGCCGGCCAGCAGGTCGTAGGCGGGCACGCCGGCCATCCGGAGGCCGGGCGGCAGATCGTAGGCGTGCACACCGGGCGTCGCCCCGGCGGGCGGCAGCGGGCGGGGCGGGACGGCGGCCCGGCGGCGCGGCTCCGCGCGCGGGTCGGACCGCGGGGCCACCCGGGTGCCGGAGCCCTGCCGGGCGGTGAGCCAGCCCTCGGCGGTCAGTTCGGCGTACGCGTCGGCGACGGTGTTGCGGGCCATGCCGAGGTCGGCGGCGAGGGAGCGGGAGGACGGCAGCCGGGTCCCGGCCGTCAGACGTCCGCTGCGCACGGCCTCCCGCAGGGCGTCCATGAGGGCCTTGCGGCGGCCGCGGCCGGCGAGGTCCAGATGAAGATCGGAGCCGAAAGTGGCCCACTCGTTTGCCATGAGAATGGACCATACCGGGGGTCCTTCCGCGTCCTACGGTGGTCGGCATGACGACCACCGCACCGAACACCGCGCTCCCCGCCGACGCCGGGGACACCCAGGGGACCGAGCAGCCCGCGTACGCGCCCGAGCACAAGGCCCGGCTGGCGTTCATCCAGCTGCACCCCGACTTCTACCAGGCCATGGTGGGCCTGGAGCGCGCCAACGCGAAGCACCTCGACCCCACCCTCTACGAGCTGATCAAGATCCGCGCCTCGCAGATCAACCACTGCGCGTTCTGCGTGGACATGCACAGCAAGGAGGCACTGGCGGCGGGCGAGACCACGCAGCGGATCATCCAGCTGTCCGCCTGGCAGGAGGCGCGGCACTTCTACACCGAGCGCGAACTGGCCGCCCTCGCGCTGACCGAGGCCGTCACCGTCCTCACCGACGGGTTCGTGCCCGACGAGGTGTACGCGGAGGCCGCCCGCCACTTCGACGAGACCGAACTGGCGCATGTCATCGGCGCGATCACGACCATCAACGCCTGGAACCGGATCGCCGTGACGACCCGTATGGTGCCGGGCCACCACAAGCCCCGCGCGGCCCAGCGGTGAGCACGGACCCGACGGCCGCGACGGCCACGTCGACGGCGGCCGCGACGGCGGGGACGGCGGCCGCCACGCTCCGGGCCCTGCACCACGACCGGCCCGCCGACCGCCCGCTGGTCCTGCCGGGGCCGTGGGACGCGTTCTCGGCGCGCGCGTTCGAGGAGGCCGGGTTCCCGGCCCTGGCGACGCCGAGCGCGGGCATCGCGGCGGTGCTGGGCTACGCGGACGGGCAGACTCCGCCGGACGAGATGTTCGCGGCCGTGGCGCGGATCGCCCGCGCCGTGTCCGTACCGGTCACGGCCGACGTCGAGGCCGGATACGGCCTGTCCGCCAAGGAGTTGGTCGCGCGGGTCCTGGAGGCCGGCGCGGTCGGCGTGAACCTGGAGGACACCGCCCCGGGGCGGGTCCTGCGCGATCCGCGCGAGCAGGCCGACTGGCTCGCGGAGGTACGGGAGGAGGCCGGCCCGGCGCTCGTGATCAACGCGCGCGTGGACACGTACCTCCACGGCAGCGGCAGCGGCAGCGGCAGCGGCAGCGGCAGGGTCGCCGAAGCCGCCGAGCGCGCCCGGCTGTACGCGGCGGCGGGCGCGGACTGCGTCTACCCGATCAAGGCGCCGGCCGCCGCTCTGCCCCGGCTGCGCGAGGCGGGCGTCGAGGGACCGCTCAACTTCCTCCCCCTGCCCGGCGATCCGTCGTTCGCCGAGCTGGGACGCCTCGGGGCGACCCGGATCACCTTCGGCCCGGGGCTGCTCCACCGCTCCCTGGCGGGTCTCGGCGAGCTGGCCCGCGGGCTGGCCGCCGACGCGGGGACGGCCGCGTAGGCGCGAGAGGACGGCCCGGGGTCACGAGGTGGTGGGCTTGAAGTACCTCAGGGCCGTGTCGAGGATCTCCCGCTGCTTGGGCCAGTCGGTGTCCGGCCCGCCGACGAGCACGATGCGGCGCACCGCGTCGTCGCCGACGAAGGCCCGGGCGACGACCTGGCGGCGGCCCTCGGAGCGGTGGTACGCGTACACCAGCTCGGCCTCGTCCGCCCCGGTCTCCTCAAGGCTGATCTGCTCGAAGTCGGGATTCTTGGCGACGTCCCGCGAGACCGTCTTCAGCGCCTCGTACGGGGTCAGGCCCGGCTCGCCGATCTCGAAGACCTGCATCAGGGAGGAGTCGTCGGGGGCGTTGAAGAAGACGCTGCCTCCGGCGGTGGTGCGGCTCCAGCCCTCGGGGACGGCGACGGTGAAGCCGTCCTCGTCCTCGACGATCCGGTAGCCGATCGGCGGCGTCGCGTCCGCGGAAGCGGAATCGGACGGCGAGGGGGAACCGGAATCGGACGGGGACGCGGAAGCGGAGTCGGACCCCGGCGCGCTCGCGCCAGGCGCGGCCGACGCGCCGTGGCCCGCACGACCGCTGTCTCCCCCGTCCCGGCCCCACAGCAGCCAGCCGCCGATCCCACCGGCCACCAGCACCGCGGCGGCGACGGCCGCGACGAGCACGTGACGGGAGGGGCCGGGCGTCGGCGGCTCCGGGGACCCGGGGGACGCCGGGACGTACGACGGCGGCTCCGGCGGAAGGGGTGGCAGCGGCGGAAGCGGAACCACTGGCCCGGTGCCCTGTCCCGTACCCGGAGCGGGGCGGGGTACGAGTCCGGGGGCCGGTTCCGGCACCGGCGGCGGGCCGGCCGGGGCCGGGCCCGACACCCAGCTCTGCGACTCGTCGTTCCACCACGCCCCGCCGCCGTTCCTGGCCATCTCAGCCTCCGAGCAGCACGGTGACGGCCTGCCCCACGGCCGCCGCCGAGGCGAACAGGCCGGTCAGCGCCCCGGCGTCGGCGAGCGCCTGGCGCAGCCGGGCCAGCCGGCCCTGTCCCGCGGCGCCCGACTCCTCGATCTCGCTCTCTGCTCCGGCGAGCTCGCCGTCGAGTCCGGCGGCCTGCGCGGGGTCGGCGAGCCGGCCCAGGTCGGCGCGCAGCTCCCGGATGGCGGCGAGCAGTTCCGCCTGCCGCGGGTCCTGTTCGCCCCCGGCCCCGGCTCCTCGTACGGTGAACTCGACGTGATTGTGGTCGCCGATGGTGACGTTGCCGCCGGTGTCACCGATGCGGATGCCGCCCGCCGCGGGGTTGTCGCGCTCAGCCACGCTTGCCTCCGGAGCCCTTCTTCGTCTTCGTGATGGTGACGGACTTGCTGCTGACCTTGTTGTGGTCGCCGACGGTGACGTTCCCCTGTGTCCCCTCGATGAACATCCCGCCCTCGCCGACCTGCACGATCTTCTGCTCGAACTCGGCGGTCTCGTACCCGGCTTGTCGGAGTGCCACGGTCACCCCGTTCGCCACCCGGTCCTGGATGCTCTTCAAGTAGCGGCTGACGTCCATCTCCTGGAACAGGGAGGCGGCCGGTTCGGCGGCCAGTTCCCGGACGGACCGGAGCGGCCCCTCGGGCAGGGCCCGCCCGTATCCGCCCGTACTGAGCGCGCCCAGGTTCTTCAGCGCCCGCCAGAGGGTCACGAGGGCCTGTCCGGTGAAGTGCGAGGTCTGGCCGAGGGCCCAGACGGCCTTGCCGCCCTGGTGGTTGTGCCGGTAGCGGTGGGCGATCCGGTCGGCGTTCCGGTAGAGCGACGCGACCGGGCGCAGCACGTGCGGCGCCACCTCCAGCATCAGCATGCCGCCCTGGGTGTGGACGCGGACGAAGACGGTGGTGACGATCTCCTCGCCCCAGCCGCCGACCCTGATCCGCAGGAAGTGCCGGCGGGTCTCGCCGCCCTCCTCGATCGCGCCGGCGCGGTGCCGCTCGAAGTCCTCGTCGGTGTACGGGGCTTCGTCGCGGCTCGGCAGCCCGTCGATGGGCAGGAAGACCACCTCGTCGAGCTCCAGCTCGCGCAGCCGGTCGCGGACGACGCGGTCGTGCTGCGACGGCGGCTCGCGCAGCGCCTCCAGGAGCGGCACGATGTGGCGCAGGATGGCGCTGTTGTCGAGGGGTTCGGGCGGGCCGTCGAGGTCCTCGCGCGGGCGCAGCTCGACCGAGAGCGACCAGGTCTCGTAGGGCTTCCCGGCGCCGCAGAACGGATTTTCGGAGCGGTACATCACGAGCCGCGACGTCTGCTCCATCCTGACCTGCTCCCGCAGCCGGCGGAATCGCAGGCCGAGCGCCTGCTCGGCCGGGTCGCCGCGCGGATCGGCGAACCGGGCCCGGGACAGCTCCCCGGTGAGCGCGCGGGCGAACCAGCCGCGCTGCACCGCCGCGACCCCGGCCACCAGCGGCAGGACGGCGAACGCGACCAGGGCCTGCAACGTACCGATGCCCCACAGCGCGCCGACGGTCGGGACGAGCGCGATCCCGGGGATCAGTTCCTGGAGCGCGGCCAGGGGCACCAGAAGAGCCCTGAGCACGGTCGCGAAGAAGCCGATCGTGTCCGACTCGTCGCTGAAGAGGAGGTCCACGTACGTGACCACGGCGAGGACGTAGAGGAGGAGCGCGTACAGCCGGAGCAGGAAGGCGGGGACGGTACGGAGGAGGGGCGCCGGGAGGTCCTTGCCGTGGATCTTGCGCGCGAGGGCGAGCAGCAGCACGGGCACGATCAGGATCAGGACCAGGCCGCCGGTGAGGGCGTAGGCGACGATCCACAGGCCGAGGATGGCGGCGGATCCGCCGAGTTCGATACGGCGGGCGCGCAGGGCGTGGGCGAGGACGCGGGCGGCGTCGATGCCGAGGGAGGGCGCGACGACGCGCTCCTCGTGGACGTACAGCTCGTCGATGACGGCGTCGCGGAAGGCTTCGTCGAGGTACGCGCCGGCGCACAGCAGCCGGGTGGCCTCGCTGGCGGCGGGGTCCGCGCGCCGGAGGTCGCCGGGCGGGCGGACAGGGGGCGGCTTGGCCGCGAGCGGGCCGGGCGGAGGCGAACCGAGCGGAGGCGAGCCGGGCGAGGGCGACCCGAGCGCCGGCGGGCCCGATGAGGACGGGTCCGGTGTGGACGGGTCGGGCGCGGGCAAGTCTGCCGCGGGTGGGTCGGGCGCGGGCGGCGGTGGGCCGGGCGAGGGCTCCGGTGGCGGGCCTGGCTGCTGAGGCAAGGGTGACTGCGTCATTGTTCCCCCGAACAAGTGAACTACCCATGTGTGGCGCGGAATTGACGCGCCGTCGGCCATGCGGGGGGACAGCATAGAACGCACGACGCCCCCGGCCCAGTGGCCGGGGGCGTCGTGCGTGTACGGGTGTCGCGGAGAGCCGGGACTCGGTCCGAGCCGGGGCTCCGTCAGACCGGGAGCCGGTCTCAGATGAGGCCGAGCTCGCGGACCGCGTCGCGCTCCTCCGACAGCTCCTTGACGGAGGCGTCGATGCGGGTGCGGGAGAACTCGTTGATGTCCAGGCCCTGGACGATCTCGTACCGACCGTCCTTGCAGACGACCGGGAAGGAGGAGATGAGGCCCTCGGGGACGCCGTAGGAGCCGTCCGACGGGATACCCATGGAGGTCCAGTCGCCCGCGGCGGTGCCGTTGACCCACGTGTGGACGTGGTCGATGGCGGCGTTGGCGGCGGAGGCGGCGGAGGACGCGCCACGGGCCTCGATGATCGCGGCGCCGCGCTTGGCGACGGTCGGGATGAAGGTGTCGGCCAGCCACGCCTCGTCGTTCACGACGTCGGCGGCGTTCTTGCCGGCGATCTCCGCGTGGAAGATGTCCGGGTACTGCGTCGCGGAGTGGTTGCCCCAGATGGTGAGGCGCTTGATGTCCTCGACGGAGGAGCCGGTCTTCTGGGCCAGCTGCGTCAGCGCGCGGTTGTGGTCCAGGCGGGTCATCGCGGTGAAGCGCTCGGCCGGGACGTCCGGGGCGGCGGCCTGGGCGATGAGGGCGTTGGTGTTGGCCGGGTTGCCGACGACGAGGACCTTGATGTCGTCCGCGGCGTTGTCGTTGATGGCCTTGCCCTGCGGCTTGAAGATGCCGCCGTTGGCGGCGAGCAGGTCACCGCGCTCCATGCCCTTGGTACGCGGGCGGGCGCCGACGAGCAGCGCGACGTTGGCACCCTCGAAGCCCTTGTTCGGGTCGTCGAAGATGTCGATGCCCTTGAGCAGCGGGAAGGCGCAGTCGTCGAGCTCCATGGCGGTGCCCTCGGCGGCCTTGACGCCCTGCGGGATCTCGAGGAGGCGCAGCTTGACCGGCACGTCCGCGCCGAGCAGGTGGCCGGAGGCGATGCGGAACAGCAGCGCGTAGCCGATCTGGCCGGCCGCGCCGGTCACGGTGACATTCACGGGAGTGCGGGTCATGGCGATCTCCGTAAGACAGCTGGCGGTGGGGTTTCCCTGCCCCTGATGCTGGATGTCTCCTCCTGATCGATCGATGTCTCGACGTGAAGAGATATCCGGCGATCAGGCTATCGGACCCGGAACCATCCGCACCCCCAACCCCTTGTGTGACGGCTCACTGCCGCCTCGGATGCACCCGGGTGCGCGCGGGCGCACCCGGATCCGCCCGCACGCCGCGTCCTCACCCCCACCCTCCCCCTCACGCAAGGTAGCGGAATGGTCACTTCCGTCACCTCCGTGCCACAACGCTCCGTCACACCTTGAACCCCGTTGGCACGTACATGACTCTTGATCACGGCGGCGCCCGCCCTCCCACGGGGGAGAGGACGGGCGCCGCCTGCGTGTCTTCACATGTCCGCGGGGTCAGCGGGGTCAGCGGTCAGGTCACCGTCAGATGGAGGACGTCCTCCAGGAACGGGATCCGCAGCCAGGGTTCCGGCTGCACCATCAGCGACAGGAACACGATCAGGCCGCCCATCACGCCGTACGTGATCATGTCGGTGAACCGCGAGCGCACCGCCAGCATCCCGACCGACGGCAGGCTCCGCCGCAGCACCGCGCCGGTCAGCAGCGCGGCCCCGATGAGCAGCCCGCCGATCCGGAACGCCTGCGGGAACAGGTCGGTGCCGACGACGAGCAGGCCGAGCCCGGCCAGCCCCAGCACGGTGAGCAGCGGCCACTGACGGGCGGGCGCGGGCGCGTCGCCGGGGGCCGCGCGGCCGCCGCCCTCCGGACGTACGGTCCCGGTGGTGAGCGTCGCGCGCGGGTGGCGGCGCGGCGCGCCGTCCGCGTCGCCCTCCTCGTGCGCCTCCTCCGTACCGCTCGCGTCCGTACCGCTCACGTCCGTACCGCCCTTGTCAGCCGGAACGGACGGCGCGTCGAGGCCGGCCCGCTGCGCGTCGGACGGCTCGGGCGACTCGGACGGCTCGGGCCGTCCGGCGGACTCGGGCTGCTGTTCGACGGACTCGGGCTTCTCGGGCTGCCCGGGCTGCCCGGGCTGCCCGGGCTGCCCGGGCTGCCCGGGCACGGCGGCCCGGCCGTCGGCGGCGGCGGACACGGTCAACGGATCCCGGCCGCGCGCTCCGCGGCCTCGACGACGTTGACCAGGAGCTGGGCGCGGGTCATCGGCCCGACACCGCCCGGGTTCGGGGAGAGCCAGCCGGCGACCTCGGCGACGCCCGGGTGCACATCGCCGACGATCTTGCCCTCGCCGTTGCGCGAGACGCCGACGTCGAGCACGGCCGCGCCCGGCTTCACGTCCTCCGGCTTGATCAGGTGCGGCACGCCGGCCGCCGCCACGATGATGTCCGCGCGCCGCAGGTGCGCCGACAGGTCACGGGTGCCTGTGTGGCACTGGGTCACGGTGGCGTTCTCGGAACGGCGGGTCAGCAGCAGCGGCATCGGGCGCCCGATGGTGACACCGCGGCCGACGACCACGACCTCCGCGCCCGCGATCTCCACACCGTGCCGGCGCAGCAGCGTGATGATGCCGTTCGGGGTGCAGGGCAGCGGGGCGGGCTCGCCGAGGACGAGCCGGCCGAGGTTGGTCGGGTGCAGGCCGTCGGCGTCCTTGTCCGGGTCCATGAGCTCCAGGACGCGGTTCTCGTCGATTCCCTTGGGCAGCGGCAGCTGCACGATGTAGCCGGTGCAGGACGGGTCCGCGTTGAGTTCCCGGACGACCGCCTCGATCTCCTCCTGCGTCGCCGTCTCCGGCAGCTCCCGCTGGATGGAGGCGATGCCGACCTCGGCGCAGTCACGATGCTTTCCGGCCACGTACTTGCGGCTGCCCGGGTCGTCGCCGACCAGGATCGTGCCGAGGCCGGGGGTCACACCCCGCTCCTTGAGGACCGCCACGCGGGCGGTCAGATCGGACTTGATCGCGGCCGCGGTGGCCTTGCCGTCGAGAATCTGGGCGCTCATGCGGCCATCCTCCCGGATGACCCCCACCGGATTCCAATTCCGGTTCGCGAATCCGACCCTTAGGTTGCACTTACACAACTTCGCACGGTACTGACGCGTATCGACTGGACAAAAAGTCGCCAGCGTGAGGACGATGATCCGCGCAGTGCCGCGGGCAGTGCCGGGGGGCAAAACCGCTCATTTGTTGCGAAACACTTGGCGCATATTCCTCCGCTCGGACCGCGTCGTCCCCGCAGTACATAACGGAGGAAAAACTCGATGAGCTTCGGCGACCCGAACAACCCCTACGGCCAGCAGCCGCAGGGCGGTCAGCAGCCCGGCCAGCAGCCCGGTTACGGCTACCCGCAGCAGCCCGGCCAGCAGCCGGGTTACGGCTACCCGCAGCAGCCCGGCCAGCCGGGCGCGTACCCGCAGGCGCCGGGCACGGTTCAGGCCAACAACGGCTACATATCCCTGCACGGTCTCGGCACCGTCCAGGTCGCCTCGATGGGCCGTCGCCTCGGCGCGCGCCTGATCGACGGCGTCGCCATCACCGTCGTCTACTACATCCTGGCGGCCATCGGCCTGGCCGGTGTGGTCGGCGCCGGCACGACCATCGACGACTGCACGAGCGAGACCTACGGCACCGCCGCGTACCAGTCCTGCGTCGACGACCAGGCCGCCGCGCTGGGCGGAGTCTTCGCCGCCTTCTTCGGCGTGATCTTCCTGCTCTTCATCGCCACCATGCTCTACGAGTGGCTGATGATCGCCTTCGTCGGCGCCACGCTCGGCAAGATGGCGCTCGGCCTGAAGGTCGTCAAGGAGAACACCGGCGGCAAGCCGGGTCTCGGCGGCGGCTTCATCCGCTGGATCATCCCCATGGTCGGCTCGCTCGTCTGCGGTATCGGCGCGCTGCTCGTCTACCTGTCGCCGTTCTTCGACAGCACCGGCAAGACCCAGGGCTGGCACGACCGCGCCGCCGGCACGGTCGTCATCAAGAAGTAACGTTCCACTCCGCTCACGCCCCGAGGGCCGCCCGGCACGACGCCGGGCGGCCCTCGGTCGTTCTCCGCGGGAAGGTCCGCGGGCGCGCGTCACTGCCGCTTCAGCACCACGAACTGCCCCGCCTGCGCCGACACCGCGTACCGCGTCCCCGGATGCAGCTGCCCGGCGAGCCCCACCGGGTCGGTCACCGGCTGGGACCAGCCGGAGGCCAGGTCCAGGGCGAGATAGTCGGGACTGACGCTCGGCGCGCCGCCCACCCAGTAGACGGTGTGGTCGCCGGTGAGATGGGCCATGAGCGTCACGTTCGTCTCCACGCTCGTCCCCGCCGGCACCGCCGCGACCGCGCGCCGCGCGTCCAGGGTGCGGGCGTCCGTCCGGTACGTGTCGGCGCGCAGCAGCTCGCGCAGTGGCATGTCGAGGGTGTGCACCAGCGCGACCGCCGTGACCACGGGGACCGCGACCCTCCCGTACGCCACGAGCCACGGGCGCGGCGACGTACGCACCGCGCGGACCGCGTCGACCAGGGCGAGGAAGACCACCGGCATGAGGAGGGCGCTGTAGTGCCAGAGCATGCCCCAGTGGTTGGGGTCCTGGGAGAGGAAGCGCCAGCCGAGCGTCGGCAGCACGAGCAGCGCCAGCGGGGAACGCAGGCACAGGAAGCCGGTGATGCCGGCGAGGAAGAGGAGCATCTCCCACTTCTCGCCCTGGCCGAACGCGCCGAGGAGCGAGTCGAGCGGCGACAGGTCCGCGCCCTCGCCGGTCTTGTCGATCTTGGACCAGTAGTCGTACTGGCCGGCCTGGCTCGCCGCCGGGATGAGGACGAGCACGGTGAGCGCGAAGAAGGTGACGCCGAACGCGGCGAGCATCGCGCCGAGGCGCTTCTGCCCCTTGAGGAAGAGGACCGCGCCGACCATGGCCACGGTCAGGCCCATGTCCTCCTTGACGAGGACGAGCGGCGCGGCCCACAGGACGGCGGCGTTCCAGCGGCCGAGCAGCAGGGCCCGGCAGGTCAGGGCGAGCAGCGGGACGGCGAACGCGATCTCGTGGAAGTCGGACTTGACTGCCTCCTGGAGCCCCCAGGACAGCCCGTACGCGACGGTGAGCGCGATCCCGGCGGCCCGGCTGCCGAGCACCTGCTGGGCGGTACGGCCGACGATCGCGGCGGAGGCGGCGAACAGCGCGGCCTGCGCGAGGAGGAGGACGAGCGGGGAGGACCACAGCCAGTACAGCGGCGCCAGGAGCGCGGTCACCGGGCTGAAGTGGTCCCCGAGTATGAGAAAGCCGGGGCCCTTGATGTCGACGATCGGGGCGCGCAGTTCGGCATAGGCCCGGACGGACTGTTCGAAGATCCCGAGGTCCCAGGAGGGCGTGCGGAACCGCGCGTACTGCACCCAGGAGTAGAGGAAGTACAGCCCGCCGAGGACGGTCGCGATCAGCGCGTACGGACGGTACGGCGCGGGCGCGAGTGCCGCGGGCGGCGGTCCGCTGTCCCCTTCGGCCTCGGGCGCCGCGGGCTCCGCCTCGGAACCGTTCTGCACATCCAACACCGCGCCCCCAGGAACCAGCCGCCGACGAAAAGAGCAACTCATTAGAACAGAGGTCCCCCGACCGGCGGAATCGTCGGCGTTATGGGTTCGTTCAGCGCCGCTCGCTAGCCTTTTCCCAGGGCAGACCTCGGGGAAGGAAGCGCCATGTTCAGCGCCTTCGAACACACCGTACGTCCCACCACAGGAACCGCTCCCGGCACCGGTCCGGGCTGCGGATCCGGTACCGGATCCGGCACCGCGTACAGCATCGTCGTGGTGCCCGCGGGCGCCGCGGGCCCATCGGACCAGATCCGGCTGGCGCCCGGCGACCGCCTGCACTTCGGCCGGTGCGCGCCGCGGCCGGACGGCGGGCCGGGACAGCCGGCCCGTCATCTGCACATCCCGCACCTCGGGGTGTCCCGCTCGGCGGGCGAGATCGTGGCGGCCGGCACCCACTGGGCGCTCAGCAACTTCAGCCCGGCCTCCACCTACGTCGTCGAGAACCCCGAGGGTGCCGGAGAGCACATCAAGGTGGCGCCGGGGCGGGTGGGCGCGCCGGTGCCGTTCGAGTTCTCGCGGATCGTGCTGCCCGCCGCCGGGGAACTGATCGACTTCGCGGTCTGGGCACCGCGCCACGACTACGTGAGCGGCGTCCCCGACGACGGGAGCGGCGAACCGACCGCGCTCGCCTTCCCGCTCGACCGTGACAAGCGCTACTTCCTGGTGCTCGCCGCGCTGTGCGAGCCGCGGCTGCGCGGCACTCCGCACGCGCCGCTGCCGACGGTGGACGCGGTGGCCGAGCGGCTGCGGCCGGTCTGGCCGGGTGCGAACCGGGCGGCTGTGCAGTGGAACATCGACTACCTCGCCGTGAAACTGCGCCTCAAGCCGGCCCCGGACAGCGCCGACGCGGGGCCGCGTCTCAACGGCAAGAAGGAGACGCTGGTGTCCCTGGCGCTCCGCTTCGACCTGGTGCGCGAGGAGGACCTGGAGGCGCTGGTGGTGGCCCGGTGACCGCGGGCTTCCCGCTGAGAGTGGAGCCCGGCTACCGGGTCGGCAGATGGGTGGTGGAAGGCCCGCTCGGGGCGGGCGCGTTCGCCAGCGTGTACGCGGCACGGCGGGCCGAGGACCCGACGGAGACGGAGGAGCTGGAGGAACTGGAGGACCGGGAGGACCGGGAGGACCGGGAGGACCGGGAGGACCGGGAGGAACCCGAGGAGCCGGAACCGGGGCCCTCGGTCGAAGGGCCCGGGGACGAGGTCGCGCTGAAGTTCCTGCCGACCGGCACCTGCACCCCGCGCGGCCTGCGCCACCTCAAGGACCTCGTCGAACGCGAAGTGGAGCTGCTGAGCCGCTTACGGGCGCCGCGGCTCATCCGCCTGTACGAGACCCTCACGGTCGACGACCCGGCGGACCCCGAACTCGACGGCGCCACCGTCCTCGTCCTGGAACGGGCGGACCGCTCCCTCCAGTCGCTGCTCGGCGCGTCCGGCACCGAGTCCGGGATCGACACCGCCCCCGGCCTTCTCACCGAGATATGCGAGGGCCTCCACCAGCTCCACGGCGCCGGCTGGGTACACGGCGACCTCAAGCCCGGCAACGTCCTGCTCATGCCGGACGGCACCGTCCGGCTCGGCGACTTCAGCACCGCCGGCGAGCTGGAGGGCACCCACGCGTACGGTCCGGGCATCGGGACCCCGGACTACACCCCGCCCGAACTGCTCTGGCCGGAGATGGGCGCGCGCGGCACCCAGGTCCGGCCGAGCAGCGACATCTGGGCCTTCGGCGTCCTCGCCCACCTGGCCCTCACCGGCGTCCACCCCTTCCCCGGCGGCACCCCGGCCGCCCGCCGCGACGCCGCCGTCCGCTACGCCCGCGGCACGGACGACCTGCGGCTCTCCCCCACGCTTCCGAAACCGTGGCACGCGATCGTCGCGGACTGCCTGAGCCGTACGCACGAGACCCGGGTCCCGCACGACGCCACGCTGCTCCTGGAACGCGTACGGCAGGCCGCGGCGGGCGAGACACCCCGGCAGCGGCCCTGGCCGGTGCGGCATCTTCTCCTGAGCACGGGCCTGCTGGCCTCCGGCACGGCCCTCGGTCTCGTCGCCGGACTGTTCGTCTGGGGCCGGGGCGGCACCGACCCGGGCTACGAGCGCTGCGCTCCCGGAGCGGTGTGCTTCTTCAGCCGCCCTGACGGCAAGGGGGACATCTGCCTCTGGCAGGGCAGCTCCGCGGACTGGAGGAAGACGGAGGCCTGGCGCTGTCCCTGGCTGAAGGCCAATCCGGTCCTGTCGGTGTTCAACAACGGCTTCGGCCCGGAGGAGGGCACGCCCGTGCCTGCCCTGAACTACTACGCCGAGGCCGGGCGCAAACGGCTCCTGGGCTGTCTGGCCCAGGGCACCCGGCTCAACTTCGCCGAGCCGATCCGTCCCCTCTCCCACGAGTGGACCGTGCGGTGCACCGCACCCTCGGAAATCCGAGTAACAGCCTGACGGCGTGCGCGGCCAAGGTGGACTCATCCGACAGAGGATGGGGGAACCAGCTTCATGTCCGTCACATCACTCCGCACTCGCCCCGCGCTCACCGCGCTCGCCGCGTTCCTGGCTCTCGTGGCAGCGGTCCTCGGCCTCGGCACGGCCGTGGGCCCCGCCGCCGCCGCGACCACCGCCGCCCTGCCCCCCAAGCCGGCCTTCCAGATGCCGTTCGCCTGCGGCACGAAGTGGGACCTGGACGCCTACGACTCCACGCACAACCCGGCACTCGACATCGTGGCGGAGGGGAACCCGGGTTCCGACGGTCGGCCCGTCTACGCCTCCGCGCCCGGCACGGTCTCCGCCGTCTACGTGGACACCGGTTCCGGCAACACGATCCAGATCAGCCACGGCAACGGCTGGTTCACCGCCTACTACCACCTGCAGGAAGCCCCGGACGCCTTCGTCCGCAAGGGCCAGCAGGTCAACGGCGGCACCCGCATCGGCAGCGTCGGCAAGTCCGGCAAGAACTCCCACGACTGGGCTCACCTGCACTACGAGCAGCGCTACCGCGCCACCGGTGACTTCACGGACCAGAACGACCGCGTCCCGGTCCACTTCAACGGCGTCCAGTACACCGGCGTGGGCGAGAGCTGGACCTCCGTCGCCAGCCGCAACTGCTCCACCCCGCAGCCGTACGCGAACTGCCCCGCCGGCAACGTCTGCTTCTACTCCGGCGCCGACGGCACGGGCGAGGTCTGCAAGACCGACTCCGACAACCCCGGCATCAACTGCGGCCTGCGGAAGTCCTACTTCAACAACGGCACCGCGCAGGAGGGTTACGACCACGCCTACGTCGGCTTCGCCGAAGGCGGCTCCCAATGCCTGCACTTCGGCGCGGCGGAGGGCCAGGGCAACTTCCCCTCCGGCGGACGCACGATCACGTCGGTCCGGTGGGGCGGCGAGTGCCCGTAGGGCTCCCCTGAGGCACCTGCAACACCCGCATCCGCACGCGCCTTGAGGCACCAGGCGCACGAGCGGGCGGGCCGGATTCACCGGCCCCGGGTCCGCGCGACCCGTCATCACTCATCGAAGGACTCTCACCAAAGGAGCGCACCATGCGTAAGTTCGGCACAGCCCTCGCCACCCTCGGGCTCGCGGCCACGGCCCTGCTCATCCCCGCGACGGCGGCCCAGGCCGAGTCCGGCAGCACGCGGCAGAGCGCCGAGGCGTCCGTCATGGCGACGAAGTACTACTTCAACACCTGGAGCAACGCCACGAGTTACCGGGACGCGAGCAACTTTGCCCCCATGGGCACTCTGTGGGCCGGCCGGAACTACTTCTACTGCCAGGAAGCAGGGCAGCGAGTATGGGACAGCGCCAACAACTACAACTACTGGTGGGCCAAGACCGACGACGACAGCGGCCACAGCGGCGTGTACGTGTCGGCCACGGCCTTCTCGGTGGGCGGAAACGACCAGCCGATTCCCGGCCTGCCCAAGTGCTGACCGACCGCTGACCTTACGCGGCAGGGCCGGAGGCCGGGGCGCGCAGCCCCGGCCTCCGGCCCTGCCGGTGTCAGCGGGTGTCGACTGTCAGTGGAAGAAGTGGCGCGTGCCCGTGAAGTACATCGTCACGCCCGCCTTCTTCGCCGCCTCGACCACCAGCTCGTCGCGGACCGAGCCGCCCGGCTGGACGACCGCCTTGACGCCCGCGGCGGTGAGGATCTCCAGGCCGTCCGGGAACGGGAAGAACGCGTCCGAGGCCGCGTACGCGCCGCGCGCCCGCTCCTCGCCCGCCCGCTCGACGGCCAGCTTGGCGGAGTCGACGCGGTTGACCTGGCCCATGCCGACGCCGACCGAGGCGCCGCCCTTGGCGAGCAGGATCGCGTTGGACTTGACCGCGCGGCAGGCCTTCCAGGCGAACGCCAGCTCGGCCAGCTCCGCCTCCGACAGGGCCTCGCCGGTCGCCAGGGTCCAGTTCGCCGGGTCGTCGCCCTCGGCCTGGAGGCGGTCGGTGACCTGGAGGAGGGCGCCGCCGTCGACGGGCTTGACCTCGACCGGGTTGGCCGGGGCGCCCTCGGCGCGCAGCACGCGGATGTTCTTCTTCTTGGCGAGGATCTCGACGGCGCCGTCCTCGTAGCCGGGGGCGACGATGACCTCGGTGAAGATCTCGGCGACCTGCTCGGCCATGGCGACCGACACCGGGCGGTTGACGGCGATGACGCCGCCGAACGCGGACAGCGGGTCGCAGGCGTGCGCCTTGCGGTGGGCCTCGGCGACGTCGGCGCCGATCGCGATGCCGCACGGGTTGGCGTGCTTGATGATCGCGACACAGGGCTCGGTGTGGTCGTACGCGGCCCGGCGCGCGGCGTCGGTGTCCGTGTAGTTGTTGTACGACATCTCCTTGCCGTGCAGCTGCTCGGCCTCGGCGAGGCCGCCCGTGCCGTCGACGTAGAGCGCGGCGCCCTGGTGCGGGTTCTCGCCGTACCGCAGGACGTTGTTGCGGGTGTACGTGGCGCCGAGGAAGTCGGGGAAGCCCGAGTCGTCGGCGGCGGCGTAGTCGTCGGCGAACCAGCTCGCGACGGCGACGTCGTACGCGGCGGTGTGCCGGAACGCCTCGGCGGCGAGCCGCTTGCGGGCGGTCAGGTCGAAGCCGCCGGCCTGGACGGCGGCGAGCACGTCGGCGTACCGCTCCGGGCTGGTGACGATCGCCACGGACGGGTGGTTCTTCGCCGCGGCGCGCACCATCGACGGGCCGCCGATGTCGATCTGCTCGACGCACTCGTCCGGGGTGGCGCCGGAGGCGACGGTCTCACGGAACGGGTAGAGGTTCACGACGACCAGGTCGAAGGGCTCGACGCCCAGCTCGGCGAGCTGCGCGCGGTGCGACTCCAGGCGCAGGTCTGCGAGGATGCCGGCGTGGACGCGCGGGTGCAGCGTCTTGACGCGGCCGTCCAGGCACTCGGGGAAGCCGGTCAGCTCCTCGACCTTGGTGACCGGGACGCCGGCCGCGGCGATCTTCGAGGCGGTGGAGCCGGTGGAGACGAGCTCGACCCCGGCCTCGTGCAGACCGCGCGCCAGCTCTTCGAGCCCCGTCTTGTCGTAGACGCTGACGAGCGCGCGGCGGATGGGCTTAACGGTGTCCGTGTTCACCGACATGAACCTTTCGTCCCTCAATGCTGTAGCCGTTGCGGGCGAGGCGCCCCACGACCTCGACGAGCAGCGAGCGCTCGACGTCCTTGATGCGCTCGTGGAGCGCGGCTTCATCGTCCTCGTCCCGTACCTCGACCACGCCCTGGGCGATGATCGGGCCGGTGTCGACGCCGTCGTCGACGAAGTGGACGGTGCATCCGGTGACCTTGGCCCCGTAGGCGAGTGCGTCGCGCACGCCGTGGGCACCGGGAAAACTGGGCAGGAGCGCCGGGTGGGTGTTGACGACCCGGCCGCCGAAGCGGGCCAGGAACTCCTTGCCGACGATCTTCATGAATCCGGCCGAGACGACCAGGTCCGGCTCGTACGCGGCGGTGGCCTCGGTGAGCGCGCGGTCCCACGCCTCGCGGGTGCCGAAGTCCTTGACCCGGCAGACGAAGGTGGGCAGCCCGGCGCGCTCGGCGCGCTCCAGTCCGGCGATGCCGTCGCGGTCGGCGCCGACCGCGACGATCTCGGCACCGTAGCCCTCGGGGTCGGCGGCGATCGCGTCGAGCAGCGCCTGGAGGTTCGTGCCGGAGCCGGATACCAGGACGACGAGGCGGGCGGCAGCCACTGAGGTCACTCTTTCCATGGTGTTTGTGCGGTCGTACGAATGAATCGCATCCCCCGATACGGGGAACCCTACGAAGAGCGCGACCGCGAGCAACGATACCGGCACTCGGGACGGCCCCCACGGGACGGGGGCCTGACCGGGAGGTAGCGTCAGGGTCCGAAGGGCCGCCAGGCCGGGCCGCACCGGGGCTGCACGAGGGTCAGCGCGAGGGCCGCGGCCGGGTACGACCGCGCTCGCCGATCGCACGAACACGCGACGGCGCGGGTGCGCGTACGACAGCCGACAGACGACAGAGGGAAGACGTCCAGCAGATGCCGGATCGCCAGTCCACGAACGACAACAACCCGTTCGCGCCGCCGCCGGAGGGTCGTCCGGACCAGCCGTGGAAGCCCCGGACCTCTCCGGGCGCCGACGGTTCGGGCTCCGCGGAGGCCGGGGGGTCCGAGGACGGTTCGCCGTCCGGTCCGGGCTGGAGCAGCAGTCAGCCCGGCCGGTCCTCGGACGGATGGGGCCGCCGCCCCGACCGGCCGGGCGACTCCGGCGGCCCGGGCGGCGGCCCGGGCGGTGGCTCCGGCGGCGGTCCGGGCGGCTCCGGTGGCGGTCCGGGCGGCTCCGGTGGCGGCCCGGAGGGCGGGCAGGGCCCGGGGCTCCGCTGGGACCCGACGGACCCGGCGCAGCGGCGGGCACGGTACGCGGTGCTCTCGGGCATGTGGGCGTTCTTCTTCTCGTTCTTCGTGCAGGAGATCGCCCTGCTGCTCGGCGCGCTCGGCGCGTACTGGGCGATCAGCGCCCTGCGTTCGCGCCCGAAGGCCCCGGAGACGCCGCTGTCGCCGGCCCAGACCCTCGCGGTGGCCACGGCCACGCGCTCGAAGCAGGTGGCGGCGATCGGCGGTCTGGTCGCGTCGACGGTGGCGCTGATGATCGTCGCGAGCAGCTTCGCGGTACACATCGCCTACCGCGACTTCTACCAGTGCCGGGACGACGCCCTGACCCAGCAGAGCCGCCTGGCCTGCAACGACCTGCTGCCGAAGCCGCTGCAGAACACCTTCGGAGTCCGGGAGTAACCGAGGCGATCACCGGAACAATCCCGCGGTGCGGTGCTCCTTCGTCGACGGCGCTCGCCCCCGCGGAGGTCCGGCACCACCGGTAGAGCGCCGTCAGCCCGGCTTCGGAGGCTCCCAGGCGGCGGGCATCACGCCGTACCCGTCCTCGCCCGTGTCGTCGTCCAGGCCCTCCAACGCGTCGAGGGCTTCGAGCGCGTCGAGGCGGGCCAGTGCGCCCGCCGACGCGCCGCCGTGGACCGGAGAAGGGGCCGGTACGGGGAGGGGTGCGGGTCGCGCGCCCGGCGTGGGAGCGGCCGACGGCGGCCCCGGCGGACCGCCGCGCCGGACCAGCCGGCCCCAGGCTCGCGCGCCCCGGTCCCGTACGCCCCACGTCCGCACGTCCCAGGCCCGCGCGCTCCTGGTCCGAACGCTCCGCTGCTCGGCGTCCGGCTTCCCGGCTCCCCGCTTACCCGCTTCCGGCTTCCCCACCCCCGGCTTCCCGGCGGGCGCCGGTACGGGCGCGGCCATCACCCGTGCCGCCACCGCCCGTGCCGCCGTCGCGCGGCGGGCCGACCAGCGGCCCCAGGCCCGTACCACCAGCGCCGTCGGCACCCCGAGCACCGCGCACCACAGCGCGGCGGCCGGGCCGGTCTGCCACCACACCGGACCGAAGGCGGCGAGCCGGCCCGCGCCGAGCGGGCCGCCCGCGAGCGCCGTGAGGAGCGCGACGGCCACCCCGCAGAACCCGGCCGCCCCGAGGGCGGCGAGGGCCGCGTGCCGGGCCGGCCGGTCGTGCGCGGACCGGCCCGCCCGGCGGCCGAGGGCCAGCCCCGCGAGCACCGGGACGGCGCCGGCCGCCCAGTGCGCCCAGCCGGCGGGGCCGGGGCCGGGCAGCGCGGCGAGCAGCGGGAAGTCGGGCCGGGCGGGGGTGGCGGTGTGCCCGAGCGGGCCGAACGGGCCGACGAGGGCGCCGGTGCCGAGGACGAACCCGGGGCCGAGACCGTACGCCACGCCCCACACGACGGCGTTCGGCAGCAGCACGAGCGCGAGCAGGGTGACGGCGAGCCGCCCCGACCACTCCCCCGCGAGCGCGCCGAGCGACATCTGTACGGCGCCGACGTGCCACAGCAGCGCGCCCACGACGAGCAGCCCGCCCGCGCCGAGCAGGGCGGCGAGCGCGTGCCCGGCGGCGCCCAGCGCGTCGGCCGCGGTGCCCCGCCCGGGCAGCGGGCGGCCGTGCGCCGACCAGGCGCCCACGCAGGCCGCGGTGAACACCGTGACGGGCGTCCAGCAGCCCGCGCTGACCAGGTCGGCGGGGAACGCGCCGGCCTCCGTGTAGATCACCACCACCGCCGCGACCAGCAGATATCCCCCGGTGACGGCGGCGACGGCGCCGGCCGGCGAGGGGACGGGCCGGGTGTCGCCGGGGTCGAGGGTGTCCCGGGCGGCCCGGTGCGCGAGATACATCGGCAGGACGCAGAGCAGCAGCGGGGTGACGCCGAGCGGCGCGGGCACGCCGGAGACGGTGTCCGTACGGATCAGATCGGCGCCGTGGGCGAGCAGCCACAGTCCGGCGGAGGTGTGCAGGGCGCTGTCGGCGCCGCCGTCGGGGTACGGCGAGGAGATCCAGACCGCGGTCACGAGAACGGCGAGCGCGCCGATGCCGAGACAGGCCGCGACCCCGCCCCGTACGAAAGCGGTGGCCAGCGCGGCGGATCTGCGGCCCTGGACGGGGACGTCGTCGGGCGCCGGGGGCGGAACGGGGGACGGGCGCGGGGCGGTCAGGTGGGTCACGGGGGTCATGCTGCCAGCGACACGCTGCTTTGCCCGCGTAACGGGCGAATACAGGGGGTGTCGATCAAAATACGTTTATGTACTTTTCCGCTCAGGGCCGCACCCGCGGGAGGTAGCCGATGAACCCGACCCCTCCGCCCGTCGCGCTCCCCTCCCCCAAGGAGCGGCGCCGGCTGCGAGAAGCGCTCGCGCTGAGCGAGGAGCAGGTCGCCCAGGCCCTCGGCGTCACCCGGGCCACCATCAGAACCTGGGAGACCGGCCGGGCCTCGCCCAAGGGGCGGGAGCGGCAGGAGGCGTACGCGCGGCTGCTCGGCGTGTACGAGGAACCGGCCGCGCCCGGTGCGGAACGGCCCGCCTGGCTGACCTCCGAGGCCACCGCCGACGCCCCCGGGGAACGGCTGAAATCGAAACCGGATCCGGAACCGGAACCGGAACCGGAACCGGAGGCCCCGGAGACGGCCCCGGTCCCGCCCGTTCCAGCCGCCCCGCCCACCCCGGCCGTCGGCCTGACCCCGCACGAGGCGTTCGACGCGCTCTACGCGTGCGTCATGCCCGGCCTCCTCCACCAGACCTACCTGCTCACCGGCCGCCGCCGGCTGGCCCGTGAGTCCGTCGCGTGGGCCTTCCGGCACGCCTGGCAGCACTGGCCCGAGGTCGCCCGCGACCGCGACCCGGCGGGCTGGGTGCGCGCGGCGGCCCACGACTACGCGCTGTCGCCCTGGCACCGCTTCCAGAGCCGCCACCGGCGCGCCGACGCCCCGCCCGCCGACCCCGCCCGGCGCGAGCTGCTCGCCGCGCTGCAGGCGCTGCCGACCCCGTACCGCCGCACCCTGCTGCTCTACGACGGCCTCGGCCTGGGCCTGCCGGAGACGGCCGCCGAGACCGAGGCGAGCACCCCCGCCGCCGGGAACCGGCTGCTGCACGCCCGTACGGTCATCGGCCGCCGCATCCCCGGGCTCGCCGACCCCGAGGACCTGCGGCAACAGCTGTCCACCCTGGTCACGGACGTACCGGAGACCGCGAAGACCGCGGAAGGATCCGAGGAAGCGAAGGAAGCGGAAGAAGCTGAGGCGGCGAAGGACATCGCGCGCTCCGTGCGTACCGGCACCGAGCGCGGGGTGCGGCGGACGACCCGGGTCGTCATCGGGGTGACCGCCTCGCTGATCGCCGTCACCGCCTTCACCGCCGTGACCGCGCCCGACCGCTACATCCCCGTGATCGCGCCCGGCGAGGCCGTCGAAGGCGTCCCGGTGCTCGGCGGCCCGCAGAAGCTGGGCCCGCAGGACCTGCGGCTCCGCGACAAGCTGCGGAAGGCCCCGAACCCGGGCCCGGAACGCCTGGTCCCCCAGGCCGAATAGGCCGCACGAAGCAACCCGTCCACATGGATCCGTGCACACGAATCCACACAGCCGAACCCACACAGGCGAACCCAAACAGGCGAATCCGCACACAGGAACGAAAGGGGCCCCGCCCCCGCCCGGTTTCCCGGGAGGGGGCGGGGCCCGCTCACGTCAAGCGATGTGCCCGCTGATTCAGCCCGCGAGGATCGCGCGCGCCAGCTTGGCGGTCTCGGTCGGGGTCTTGCCGACCTTGACACCGGCGGCCTCGAGGGCCTCCTTCTTCGCCTGGGCGGTGCCGGAGGAGCCGGAGACGATGGCGCCGGCGTGGCCCATGGTCTTGCCCTCGGGGGCGGTGAAGCCCGCGACGTAGCCGACGACCGGCTTGGTGACGTTGGCCTTGATGAAGTCGGCCGCACGCTCCTCGGCGTCGCCGCCGATCTCGCCGATCATGACGATCAGGTCGGTCTCCGGGTCGGCCTCGAAGGCCGCCAGGGCGTCGATGTGGGTGGTGCCGATGACCGGGTCGCCACCGATGCCGACGCAGGAGGAGAAGCCGAGGTCACGGAGCTCGTACATCATCTGGTACGTCAGCGTGCCGGACTTCGAGACCAGGCCGATACGGCCCGGCTTCGTGATGTCGCCCGGGATGATGCCGGCGTTGGACTGGCCCGGGGTGATGAGACCGGGGCAGTTCGGGCCGATGATCCGGGTCTTGTTGCCCTTCTCCACGGCGTACGCGTAGAACGCGGCGGAGTCGTGGACGGCGATGCCCTCGGTGATGACCACGGCGAGCGGGATCTCGGCGTCGATGGCCTCGACCACGGCGGCCTTGGAGAAGGCCGGCGGGACGAAGAGGACGGAGACGTTGGCGCCCGTCTTCTCCATCGCCTCGGCGACGGTGCCGAAGACCGGGATCTCGGTGCCGTCGAAGTCGACGGACGTGCCGGCCTTGCGCGGGTTCACGCCACCGACGATGTTGGAGCCGTCACCCAGCATGAGCTTGGTGTGCTTCATGCCCGTGGCACCGGTCATGCCCTGGACGATGACCTTGCTGTCCTTGTTGAGGAAGATAGCCATGGCTGTTCAGTCCCCGTCCCTTACTTCGCAGCCGCGAGCTCGGCGGCCTTGTCGGCCGCGCCGTCCATGGTGTCCACACGCTGCACGAGCGGGTGGTTGGCGTCGGACAGGATCTTGCGACCCAGCTCCGCGTTGTTGCCGTCGAGGCGCACGACCAGCGGCTTGGTGACCTCCTCGCCCTTCGAGGCGAGGAGCTGGAGGGCCTGGACGATGCCGTTGGCGACCTCGTCACAGGCGGTGATGCCACCGAAGACGTTGACGAACACGGACTTGACGTCCGCGTCGCCCAGGATGATCTCCAGGCCGTTCGCCATGACCTCGGCGGAGGCGCCGCCACCGATGTCGAGGAAGTTGGCCGGCTTCACGCCGCCGTGGTTCTCACCGGCGTACGCGACGACGTCCAGGGTCGACATGACCAGGCCCGCGCCGTTGCCGATGATGCCGACCTCGCCGTCGAGCTTGACGTAGTTGAGGCCCTTCTCCTTGGCGGCGGCCTCGAGCGGGTTGGCGGCGGCCTTGTCGGCCAGGGCCTCGTGGTCGGGGTGGCGGAAGTCCGCGTTGTCGTCCAGGGAGACCTTGCCGTCGAGCGCGATGACGTCGCCGGAGGCGACCTTCGCGAGCGGGTTGACCTCGACGAGGAGCGCGTCCTCGGCGACGAAGGTCTTCCACAGGGTCACCATGACCTCGGCGACCTTGTCCGCGACCTCGGCCGGGAACTGGGCCTGGGCGACGATGGCCTTCGCCGTCTCGATGTCGACGCCCTTGTTGGCGTCCACCGGGACCTTCGCGAGCTTCTCGGGGGTCTTCTCGGCGACCTCCTCGATGTCCATGCCACCGGCGACGGAGGCCATGGCGAGGAAGGTGCGGTTGGTGCGGTCGAGGAGGTACGAGACGTAGTACTCCTCGAGGATCTCCGGAGCGGTCTCCGCGATCATCACCTTGTGGACCGTGTGGCCCTTGATGTCCATGCCCAGGATGTCCGTCGCGCGGGCGACGGCCTCGTCCGGGGTGGCGGCCAGCTTGACGCCGCCGGCCTTGCCGCGGCCGCCGACCTTCACCTGCGCCTTGACGACCGACTTGCCGCCCAGTCGCTCGGTGGCCTCGCGCGCCGCCTCAGGCGTGTCGATGACTTCACCGGCCAGCACCGGTACACCGTGCTTGGCGAAGAGGTCCCTCGCCTGGTACTCGAACAGGTCCACGCGCGTCCCTTTTCTAGATGATCGCGGTTCGTTGTCTGCGTGGGCGTGCCGCGGAGGGCAACGTGACTGCGCTGTCACAAGGGAGGCGTGCACGGTGACCGTGGACGCGGCATGTCCGTCTCGCAGGTTATCTCCGAGGGACCGGGGACCCTAAATCGCGGCTGGCGACCGAGCGGTGATAACCGTCACAGACCGTAGGTGGGGCGGGGTGGCGCGCGGCACCGGGGGCGGGTCCGCGGGGGCCCATCCCGGCAGGCGGGGAACGGGGTTCACGCCCTGCCCGGGACGGGGTCGCGGCACAACGGGCCGGGCGGACCCGGGTGTGATATGGACCTCAATCACGCGCTCGCGTCCGTCCGGGTGGCGGTCCCGGCGACGGAATCCGTACGCCCCGGACCCGTATCCCCCGCGCGCCGAGCCGCTCACCGGGTCGCTCGCCGAACCGCGCACCGAGCCGCTCGCCGCCAGGGGCCTCTTGGGTCACGGCACAGCGCCGGCCGGCCCGTCAGCTTTCCGGTATCGGCAGCGGGCGCTTCTCCAGCGCGGCCGCCATGACCTCCGGGAAGAGGTCGGGGGTGCAGGCGAAGGCGGGGACGCCGAGCTGGGCGAGGGCGGCGGCGTGCTCCCGGTCGTAGCCGGGCGCGCCCTCGTCGGAGAGCGCGAGGAGGGCCACGAACTGCACCCCGGACGCCTTCATCGCCGCGACCCGCTTGAGCATCTCGTCCCGGATGCCGCCCTCGTACAGGTCGCTGATGAGGACGACGACGGTGTCGGCGGGGCGGGTGATCCTCGACTGGCAGTAGGCGAGCGCGCGGTTGATGTCCGTACCGCCGCCGAGCTGGGTGCCGAAGAGCAGGTCGACGGGGTCGTCGAGCTGTTCGGTGAGGTCGACGACGGCGGTGTCGAAGACGACGAGCCGGGTGGCGAGCGCGCGCATCGAGGCGAGGACGGCACCGAAGACGGCGGAGTAGACGACGGAGGGCGCCATCGAACCCGACTGGTCGACACACAGCACGACCTCCTTCTTCACCGCCCGCGACGCCCGCCCGTGGCCGATCAGCCGCTCGGGGACGATCGTGCGGTGCTCGGGGAGGTAGTGCGCCAGGTTGGCGCGGATGGTGCGGTCCCAGTCGATGTCGCGGTGCCGGGGCCGGCTGATCCGGGCCGAGCGGTCCAGGGCGCCGGTGAGGGTGGTCCGGGTCCGGGTCGCGAGCCGCGCCTCCAGGTCGTCGACGACCTTGCGGACGACGGTCCGCGCGGTCTCCCTGGTGGTCTCCGGCATGGCCTTGTCGAGCGACAGCAGGGTGCCGACGAGATGCACGTCGGGCTCGACGGCCGCCAGCATCTCCGGCTCCAGGAGCAGCGTGGCCAGGCCGAGCCGGTCGATCGCGTCGCGCTGCATGACCTGGACGACGGAGCTCGGGAAGTACGTACGGATGTCGCCGAGCCAGCGGGCGACGGACGGCGCGGAGCCGCCGAGCCCGCCGTGCCGGTCCCGGCCGCCGCGGGACGTCCTGCCCTCCCCCTCCTTCTTGTCGTCCTTGCCGTACAGGGCGGTCAGCGCGCCGTCCATGGCGGCGTCGGCGCCGGTCAGGGCGCGGCCGGTGCCGTCGGCCGGGCCGCCGCCGAGGACCAGCCGCCAGCGGCGCAGCCGCTCGTCGGACGTGGTCGCGGACGTGGCCGCGGTCCCCGGCGGGTTCAGGGGGGTGCTCACGCGGGGACCTCCGTGCCGAGGATGAGGTGGAGCAGGGGCAGTACGGCGTCGGCGCGCCGCTCGTCGAGGGCGTCGGCGAACCCGGGCGGGCCGGCCGCCGGGCGGCGCGGGCCGGTGGCGGCGGGGCCGCGGGCGGCGAGTTCGCCGAGGGTGCGCCGTACGCCCGGCTCGAACGAGGCGAACGTACGCCGCAGCAGCGGCAGCACCCCGGTGAAGGCGTCGTCCGGTACGCCGCTCAGCCAGGCGTCGACCAGGCCGAGCAGCCGCTCGTCGTGGACGAGCAGCAGTCCGCCGCCCGACGCGCCGCCGACGAAGCCCTCGATCCACGCGGCGGCGTCGGCGGGCGGCGCGGCCGGTGAAAGGGCGAGGCCCATCAGCCGGGCGGCCTCGTCGTCGGCGAGCCGTCCCTCGTCGAGCAGCAGCCGGGCGGCCCGCCCGCGCACCACCCCGGGCACCCGTTCCCGTACGGCGAGGCGGCCGAGCACCGCGGCCCACCGCCCGACGATGCCGTCGCCTGGGGCTCCCGGAGCATTCCGATCCTCGGTTCGCCTGTCCTCGGCAGAGCCCTCTGTGGAGCCCCCGGTGGAGCCCCCGGTCCCTTCGGCCGTGTCCTCGTCGGGGTCCTCTGCCGGGTCCTCGCTCGCGACGGGTCCCGTCGGAAGCAGGGCGATCGCCGCGTGGACGGAGTCGAGGCGGGCGCGCATCTCGGCGGCGGCGTCCGCGTCGAGGCCGGCGCAGGCGGGCGGGAGGCCGACGCAGATCCGTTCGGCGAGCCCGGCGGCGACCTCGGCGAGCGCCGCCGTGTCGGTGGCGCGCACGTCCCCGTACCGCAGGGCACGGGCGAGCGCGGGCAGGGCCTGGGCCAGGTGGGAGACGTCGGCGTCGAGCGCGGCGCGGTCCGCGAGGGCGCGCAGGACCGCAGGCAGGGCGTCGGTCAGTCCGGCGAGCAGGCACTGTTCGGCGAGGGCGGTGACGGTGGCGAGGTCGCCGGCCCCGCCCGCCCGGGCCTGGGCCCGGGCGGTGGCGGCGGCCTCGACGGTGGTGCCCCATACGCCCGCCTCGGCGACCTGGACGTGCAGCTCCGGCCGCCAGCGCAGCCGCCAGCTCTCCCGGAACGTACCGGTGGAACCGCGTCCCGCCACCGGCTCGCCCCAGTCGACGCCGAGGAGCCGCAGCCGGTGCAGCAGCCGGCTGCGGGTGGCGTCGTTGTCCTTGCGCAGGTCGAGTTCGAGATCGCGCTCCCGCGCCTCGGGTTTGAGGCGCAGGGAACGCTGGAGCCGTTCGAGGTCCCGCTGGAGCGGGACGGCGGGGGCGCCGTCCGGGACGGTGCCGAGAACGTCGCCGACCACGAGCCGGTCGTGGATCAGGCCGAGCGGCACGTCCGAGCCGTCGCCCATGACGGCCCGGACGGCGTCGGTGGTCTCGTCGAGCCCGGGCCGCGGCCGGCCGCGCAGCACGGCGAGCGAGTCGGCGAGCCGTACGGCCTCGATGACATGGGCGGAGGAGACGGCGAGGTCCTCGTCCCGCAGCAGTCCGGCGACCTTCGTCAGCCAGCGGACCACGGGCCGGTCGGGCGCGGTGAACAGGTGCGCGTACCAGCCGGGGGACTCGATGCCCGCCCCGTACCCGGAGCGCCGGGCGAGTCTGCGGTGGGTCCACGGCACCCACGTCATCGCGGTCTTCACCTTGGGCAGGCCCCGCAGCAGGGCCCGGTCGGCGGTGGCGGTGCCCGTGCGGCGCAGGGCGGGGACGTGCCAGGCGCCGCAGACCACGGCCACGTCGTCCCCGTACCGCTTGCGGGCGGCCCGGAGCTGGATCCGCATGTACGCCTCGCGGACCGGGTCGCGGGCGTGGCCGCCGTGCCCGTACGCCTCGCGCAGCGCGCCCATCGCCTCGGCGACGGCCTCGAAGGGGGCGAACGGGTCGGTGGTGCCGCGCAGTTCGAAGGAGTCCTCCCACCAGCGTTCGGGATCGTCGTATCCGGCGGCCGCGGCGAACTCGGCGAGCGGGTCGACGCGCAGGCCCGCCTGCCCGTCCGGTCCCTCGCAGCCCTCGCCGTCGCCTTCGCCTTCCCCGTCGCCCCAGGTGGGGTCGGCGGCGGCCAGCGTGTGTGTGGCGGGCAGGTCGATGAAGCGGACCTCGACACCGTGCGCGAGGGCCCAGCGGATCGCGACCCACTCGGGCGAGAACTCGGCCATCGGCCAGAACGCGGCCCGGCCCGGATCGTCCACCGCGTGCGCGAGCAGCGCGACCGGGGGCCGCATCTCCTCGTCGGCGGCGAGCGCCACGAGCGCGTCGGCCTCCGGCGGGCCCTCCACCAGGACCGCCTTGGGCCGGCCCGCGTCGAGGGCGGCGGCGACGGCGCGGGCGGACCCGGGCCCGTGGTGCCGCACCCCGAGCAGCAGCGGCCCGGCGGGAACCTCGGCGGGAGCCTCGACAGAAACCTTGGTGGCGGCGGAGCCCGTCCCGACATCCGTCCGGTCGTCAGCGCGGGTCATGCGCTCACCTCGCGGCAGGCACGGTAGAAGTCCTTCCAGTCGTGCCGCTCTCTCACCACCGTCTCCAGGTACTCCTGCCAGATCACCCGGTCGACGGCCGGATCGCGGACCACCGCGCCAAGGAGTCCGGCGGCGATGTCGCCGGACCGCAGCACCCCGTCGCCGAAGTGCGCGGCCAGCGCCAGACCGCCGGTCACGACGGAGATCGCCTCGGCCGTGGACAGCGTCCCGGACGGCGACTTGAGCTTCGTCCGGCCGTCGGCGGTCACCCCGTCGCGCAGTTCGCGGAAGACGGTGACGACCCGGCGGATCTCCTCCACGCCCTCCGGCACGGCCGGCAGGTCGAGCGAGCGGCCGATCTGGTCGACGCGCCGGGCCACGATGTCGACCTCGGCCTCCGGGGTGGCGGGCAGCGGCAGCACGACCGTGTTGAAGCGGCGGCGCAGCGCGCTGGACAACTCGTTGACGCCGCGGTCGCGGTCGTTGGCGGTGGCGATGAGGTTGAAGCCGCCGACGGCCTGCACCTCCTCGCCGAGTTCGGGGATCGGCAGGGTCTTCTCGGACAGGATGGTGATGAGGGTGTCCTGGACGTCCGCCGGGATGCGGGTCAGTTCCTCGACGCGGGCGGTCATGCCGTCCGCCATGGCGCGCATGACGGGGCTGGGCACGAGGGCGTCGCGGCTGGGGCCGTGGGCGAGCAGCTGCGCGTAGTTCCACCCGTACCGGATGGCCTCCTCGGGCGTGCCGGCGGTGCCCTGGACGAGCAGCGTGGAGTCGCCGCTGACGGCGGCGGCCAGGTGCTCGGACACCCAGGTCTTGGCCGTGCCGGGCACACCGAGCAGGAGCAGCGCGCGGTCGGTGGCGAGCGTGGTGACGGCGACCTCGACGGTACGGCGCGGGCCCACGTACTTCGGTGTGATCACCGTGCCGTCGGGCAGCGTCCCGCCGAGGAGGTACGTGGCGACGGCCCAGGGCGAGAGCCGCCAGCGGGCGGGGCGCGGACGGTCGTCGGCGGCGGCGAGCGCGGCGAGTTCGTGGGCGAAGGCGTCCTCGGCGTGCGGCCGCAGGGCCTGCTCGACGGTCTGCTCGGCAGCGACGTCCGTGGAGTGTTCGGTCAGGGTCATGCGAGTCCCCCTTCAGATCGTTCGACCTGCTGTGCGATCCACGGTGCACCATCCCACTGACATCCGGTCAGGGACGGTGGAAATCCCAGGTCAGGCGCCTTGTCAAAGCGGGTAGGGGCAGACGGCGACGTGCTCCGATCCGACGCTGATCCGCACCCGGGAACCGTCCGCCTCGGCGGGAACGGGAGCCGTGGTCGCGGCGTCCGCGGGGGCGTCTGCGGCAGGCTCTCCGTTCGGACCGGCATCCCCACAGGGTCGCAGAGCCGTGACCGCCACGACCGCTCGCGTGTCCGGATGTCAGTGGCGACCCGTACGGTCGTTCCCATGACTGAGCAGGGGGAGCGCTGGACGTCGGAACAGGTGCTGGCTCTGGCTCCTGACGACGCGTCGCGCAAGGCGGGAAGCAAGCTGGGCACACCGGGCCCGTGGTCCGGCACGGGGTGGGGAGGCCAGGGGGCGAAGGAGGGGGCGGGGGCCCTCTGGGGCCGGTGCGCGGGGAGCGGCAGGACGTCGTACCGGGCGGCCGTGGACCTCGCGGGCCCGGCGTACACGTGCTCCTGTCCGAGCCGGAAGTTCCCGTGCAAGCACGTCCTGGGACTGCTGCTGCTCTGGGCGGGGGACGCTCACGAGGACGGCGACGGAACGGCGGCGCGGGTGACGCGCGCCGAGGGGGCTCCCGACTGGGCGGAGAGCTGGCTCGCGGAGCGCCGGACCAGGGCGGCCGCGGCGCCGGCCGCGCCCGCCGACCCGGAGCCGGCCCGCCGCCGGACCGAGCGGCGGGCGGCGCGGATCACCGCGGGCGCGCAGGAGCTGGAGCGGCGCCTCGCCGATCTGCTGCGCGGCGGTCTCGCGGCGGCCGAGCAGACGGGGTACGGGCTGTGGGAGGAGACCGCGGCCCGCATGGTCGACGCCCAGGCGCCCGGACTCGCGAGCCGGGTAAGGGAGTTGGGGGCGCTGCCGGGTTCGGGTCCCGGCTGGCCGGTACGGCTCCTGGAGGAGTGCGCGCTGACCCATCTGCTCGACCAGGCGTGGCTCGCGGGCGACCGGCTGTCGGCGCCCCTCGCGGCGACGGTCCGTATCCGGGTCGGTCTGACGGCCTCGCCCGAGGGGCCCGTGCTGCGCGACCGCTGGCAGGTTCTCGCCCAGTACGACACCGCCGACGCGCGTCTGACGACCCGCCGGATCTGGCTGTACGGCCACGACGGCGGGCACACGGCGCTGCTCCTCTCCTACGGCGCGGCGGGCCGGGCACCGCAGCGGGCCCTGCCCGTCGGCACCGTCCTGGACGCGGCGCTGCGGCCGTACGAGGGAGGGGGCCCGCGCGCCGAACTGGTCGAGCAGTTCGCCGCCCCGTCCCCGACGGCCGGTCCGCCCCGCGGCGGTCCGGTCGGCGCGGCCCTCGACGCCTACGGCCGCGCCCTGACCGACGACCCCTGGCTGGACGCCTGGCCGGTGACCCTGACGGATGTCGTCCCGGCCCGCGCGGAGTACGGCTGGCAGCTCGCGGACGCCGGAATCGGGCGCAGCGGGACCAGCGCGATCGGCACCGGGAACACGGACACCAGAGACATCGGCACCGACCCCACGGCCACACGCGAGGCGATACCCCTGACCCAGGCCGCCCAGGAACGGGCCGGCCTGTGGCGGCTGATCGCCCTGTCCGGCGGCGGCCCGCTGACGGTCTTCGGCGAGGTCGGCCACCAGGGCTTCAGCCCGCTGGCCGCCTGGTCCCCGGCCGCGCCCGCCGAAACGGTGCCGCTGATGTGAACCCGGGCCGCTCCCCGTCCCTCTATCCCGTGAAAGACCCGTCTGGAGGAGTCCATGGACGCCTGGGAAGAGCTCGTCACGTCGGCCCTGCTGGGCACGGACCGCAAGCCGCCCGCGACGGGCGCCGGGGACGCCGCGCCCGTCGCGCTGCTCGGTGCCGCCGCCGTGCAGACCGTACGGCGCAGGGCGGGGCTGCGCCCGGGACCGGCCGCGCCCGCGCTCGAAGCGGCGCCCGAGGACGGGCGCGGGGCGCTGCCCGAGGCGGCGCGGCGCAGACTGGGACAGTTGCTGGCCGGGCGCTCCGCGCCGTCCGCCGGGCGGCGCGGGGCGGTCCCGGACCTGACCGAGCTGCTGCCGCAGTGGCTGGCGGCCGCGAACGAGCGCGGCTACCGGGCCCCGGCCGCCGCGCTGCCCGCGCTCCTCGACGCGGCCCGCGCCCGGACCGACCTGCGGCCTGCGGCGCTCGCCTTCGCCGGGCCGCGCGGACTGTGGCTGGCCCGGCTGAACCCGGACTGGAGGTTCGCGCTGCGCGGCACCGCCGGCGGCGGCACCCTGCCCGATCCGGCGGACGAGCCGGCGGTCCTGGCGCTGTGGGAGGAGGGCCTGTTCGCGGAGCGGGTCGCGCTGCTCGCGGCCGTGCGCGCGCGGGACGCGGAGCGGGGCCGGGCGCTGCTCGCGTCGACGTGGGGCACCGAGCGCGCCGAGGACCGGCTGATGTTCCTGGACTCGCTGCGGGCCGGACTGGGCCCGGCGGACGAGGAGTTCCTGGAGGCGGCCCTGTCCGACCGCAGCCGCAACGTCCGTGCCACGGCCGCCGAGCTGCTGTCCGCGCTGCCGGCCTCCGCGCTGGCCGGGCGGATGGCGGAGCGGGCCGCGTCGTGCGTGTCCCTGGACCGTACGGAGGGGGCGGAGACGATCGTCGTCGAGGCGCCGCACGAGTGCGACGCGGGCATGGTGCACGACGGCGTGGCCGCGACCCCGCCGACGGGGCGCGGCGAACGCTCGTGGTGGCTCGGCCAGTTGGTCGAGGCCGCGCCGCTGGACTGCTGGAGCGCGCGGTTCGGCGGCCGGGACCCGGAGCGGATCGTGGCGCTGCCGGTCACCGACGACTGGCGCGCCGAACTGCACGCGGCGTGGTGCCGGGCGGCGGTCCGCCAGCGGGACGCGGACTGGTCGCGGGCGCTGCTGGGTGCCCCCGGCGCGCCGCAGGCCACCGGCCCGGGATCGTCCTCGCTCGCCGAGCGGGCCCGGCTGCTCTCCACGCTTCCGGCGGAGGAACGGGCCGCGTGGGTCGCCGCGTTCATCGCGGCGCACGGCCTGTCGGAGGCGTTCCAGCTGCTCGGCGTCTGCGCGGTCCCGTGGTCGGACGGGCTGGGCGGGGCGGTCGTCGACGCCCTGGACATCGCCCGGGACGCGGGCAGTTACCCGTGGAGTTTCAGCGGGGTGATGGGCCTGGCCGAGCGCTGTCTCGCGCCGGCCGCCGCGCCTCGCCTCGCGGTGCTGACCGTCCTGCCCGCCGAGGAGTCCGAGGACGTCTCCCCCGGCGCGGGCGGCTACTGGGCGGAGGCGTTCCAGCGGCTCGTCGCGACCCTGGAACTGCGCGCCGCCATGCACGCCGAACTGGCGGGAGACGCCTGACCGGCACAGGGATCGGGGGTTACACGTACGGGGGAGATACGCGTACGGGGCGGGGCCGGCCCGAAGGCCCGCCCCGCCCCGTACGGCGGGAAGTCCCGTGAACGCGCGGACCGTCAGGCGGCCACGCGGACGTTGGCGTTCACCCAGTCCACGATCGACGCCGTCGTCGCGCCCGGGGTGAAGATCGCCGCCACGCCCTTCTCCTTCAGCGGCGCGATGTCCGCGTCCGGGATGATGCCGCCGCCGAAGACCTTGATGTCCTCGGCGTCGCGCTCCTTGAGCAGCTCCAGCACCTTCACGAACAGCGTGTTGTGCGCGCCCGAGAGGATCGAGAGGCCGATGGCGTCGGCGTCCTCCTGGATCGCGGTGTCGACGATCTGCTCGGGCGTCTGGTGCAGCCCGGTGTAGATGACCTCCATACCGGCGTCGCGCAGCGCCCGCGCGATGACCTTGGCTCCACGATCGTGGCCGTCGAGACCCGGCTTGGCCACCACCACGCGGATCGGACCGGTCACACCCATCACTGCCTCCACATGCGACCCCCGCGCCTGTTTGCCGGGGAGGTGAACGAACGTTATCGCCAGCATCCCGTACCTGTCCGTTTCGCGGTGGCAGGGGAGGGGGAAATCACACGTGGGATGTCGACGGCTCCTCGCGGGAGCCGTGAGAGGCCGGTCGCCGCGGTTCCGTTCGCCGCCCGTCGCAGGGCGCGGGACGCGGCGCTCCGCCGTACCGGACGGAGGTGGCGATGGACCACCGCGCCCCGAATCCTCGTGCCGACCGGCTGAAGGCCCTCGCCTTGGAGCTGGCCGTGTTCGCCGGTCATCTGGTCCTCTACCCCTCGGGCATGGTCACCGAGCGCCACCGGCCCCCACCGGGTCCGGACACCTCTCCCCGTACGGCCGGCACCGCACCGGACGCGCCGGACACGCGCGACAACGGCCAGGTCTCGCCGGGCACGCGCGACAACGGCGGGATCTCGGCGGACAGCGGCCCGCGCCCGGTGGTCCTGCTGCACGGTTTCGTCGACAACCGCTCCGTGTTCGTCGTGCTGCGCCGCGCGCTCGCCCGGGCCGGCCGGGGCCGCGACCGGGTCGAGTCGCTCGCGTACTCCCCGCTCACCTGCGATCTGCGGACGGCCGCCGAGCTCCTCGCCCGCCAGGTGACGGAGCTCCTCGCGCGCAGCGGGCACACCGAGGTCGACCTGGTGGGCCACAGCCTGGGCGGTCTGATCGCCCGCTACTACGTGCAGCGTCTGGGCGGTGACACGCGGGTGCGCACCCTCGTCATGCTCGGCACCCCGCACGCCGGCACCACTTTCGGGTCGCTGGCCGACGCGCATCCGCTGGTACGCCAGATGCGGCCGGGCTCGGAGGTGCTGCGCGAACTGGCCCTCCCGGCGCCGGGCTGCCGGACCCGGTTCGTGAGCCTCTGGAGCGATCTGGACGAGGTGATGGTCCCCGTCGAGACGGCCCGCCTCGACCACCCTGACCTGGTCGTGCGCAACGTCCGGGTCGGCGGCATCGGCCACCTCGCGCTTCCCGTCCACCCGTCGGTCGCCGCCGAGGTCCTGCGGGCCCTCGCCGACGGCGAGGCCGATCCGGCGACGGGGCCGGGGACCGGGACGGGTGCCGGAACCCCGGACGGAGCGTCGGACGCGACCCCGGACGAGGACGCTTCCGCCGCCTGACGGGCCGCCAAACCCCTCCCCCATATCGAACACTCTTCGAACGCAAGGCCAAAGCTCTCTCCGCTACCCGCCGAAAGACAGCCGATTGCCCGTTTCCTGGCGGCTCGGAACCCGCCGAAGATTGTCCGGCCCGCGTACCGCCGGGTACAGTCACGCCACTGCTTGACCCCCTGCTGCCGAGGCGAGAGAGATAGTTGGTGAACGACCAACAGCACCCCCACGCCGGGTATGTCACGGACGCCACCCAGACGGGCAGCTACCCCGCAGACCCATTGTTCGGTGCCTACGCGACCGCCGATTACGACGCAGGTCAGAGCGGTCACGCGCAGTACGTCTCCCAGGATTACGGCAGCTACGCCGGGTACGCCGACACCTACGACGCCCAAGGTGCCTACGGCACCACCCAGTGGGACACCGGCGCCGGCTCCTGCGCGTCCGGCCTCGCCGACGCGTCCACGGCCACCGCCACCGCGTACGACTCCGGCACGTACACCGCCACCGGGCAGTGGGACGCGACCGCCTGGACCGAGGCCCAGCAGACCGGCACCGGCTCGTACGACGCCGACGCCTTCGCCGCGTACGGCAGCCACGGCGGCTACGACGCCACCGCCACCGCGCAGTGGACGGCCCCCGGCTTCGAGACCGGCGCCTTCGACGCCACCGCCTGGAACCAGGCCGCGCCGGAACCGGTCGTCCCGCAGCAGTACGGCCCGGAGCAGTACGAGACGCAGGCGTACGAGCAGCAGACGGCGTACGACCAGCACGCGTACGACCACGCGGTGTACGCCGAGCCGGAGCACCCCGCGACGCAGATCCAGCCGCAGATCCGGCTCACGGATCCCGAGCCGGAGCCCGAGGCCGAGCCCGCCGGGCGGCAGGACGCCTTCCACGACGCCGACACCATGCTCGCCATGGAGGCGATCCCGGAGGCGGCCGCCACCTTCGACTCCGACCGTCACGACCGCTATGACAACGAGGCGGACGCCGGCTACGCGGAGTACGAGGACGAGCCCGCCGCCCACCCCGGCCGCCGCGCCGCCGCCGGGGGCCGCGCCCGCCGCCGTACCCCCGCCAAGCGCTCCGCCCTCCTCACCGTCGCCGTCCCCTCCGTCTGCGTGATGGGCGTCGCCGGCATCGCCGCCGCCTCGGTCAGCGGCCTCACCGACCGCGCGCCGGAGAAGCCGAAGAAGGAGACGACCGCCCTCGCCGCCGACCCGGCGTCCGTCAAGGCGATGGCCGCGAACAGCAAGCTCGACACGCAGCTCGCCGCGCTCAGCGCCGACGCCCGCGACTTCGGCGACCGCGCCAGCCGCACCCAGGAGCGCATCGATCTGAAGCAGCGCCAGGAGGCGGAGCGGAAGAAGCGCCAGGAGGAGGCGGCACGCCGCGAGGCGCTGCGCCCCAAGTTCGCGCTTCCGGTGAAGATGCACCAGCTCAGCGCCCGCTACGGCCAGGCCGGCGTCAACTGGATGTCCCGGCACACCGGCATCGACTTCCCCGTGTTCACCGGCACGCCCGTGATGGCCGTGACCGACGGCACCGTCCGCACGCAGCTGAACAGCGCGTACGGCAACATGGTCATCCTGACCGCCCCCGACGGCACCGAGACCTGGTACTGCCACCTGAGCAGCGCCAAGATCCGCTCCGGCAAGGTCCAGGCCGGCGACGTCATCGCGTACTCCGGCGACTCCGGCAACTCCACCGGCCCGCACCTGCACCTGGAGGTCCGCCCGGGCGGCGGCGCGCCGATCGACCCGCTGCCCTGGCTGCTCCGGCACGGTCTCAACCCGCTGAGCTGAGCCACCCCGGCTCGCCTCGCAGAAGCCTTAGGGAAAGGCCCCGGTCACCGCGTCCATCGCGCGGTGACCGGGGCCTTGTCCATCAGCTCGTCAGATCGTCGGACCGTCCGGCTACAGCTTCTCGACCGGCGCGTACCGCAGCACCAGCCGCTTCGGCTTGTCGTCGCCGAAGTCGATCGTGGCCTGCGCCTTGTCGCCCTCGCCCGCCACGGCCATCACCGTGCCGAGGCCGAACTGGTCGTGGGTGACCCGGTCGCCGGCCTGGAGCGAGATCACCGGCTTGTCGGAGGTCCGCCGCGTGGCGAAGCCCGAGGGGCCGGAGCGGGCGCGCGAGGAGGACAGCGAGGAGGTGATCCCCGAGACCGGCCCGGCGGGCTTGGCCATCGGCCCGGTCCGCTTCCACTCCAGGTACGCGGCGGGGATCTCCTCCAGGAAGCGCGAGGCCGGGTTGTACGAGGGCTGGCCCCAGGCGCTGCGCATCGCGGACCGGGTCAGGTACAGCCGCTCGCGGGCGCGGGTGATGCCCACGTACGCGAGGCGGCGCTCCTCCTCCAGCTCCTTGGTCTGGCCGAGGGCGCGCATGTGCGGGAACACGCCGTCCTCCATGCCGGTGAGGAACACCACCGGGAACTCCAGGCCCTTGGCGGTGTGCAGGGTCATCAGGGTGATGACGCCCGCGCCCTCCTCGTCCTCGTCGGGGATCTGGTCGGAGTCGGCGACGAGCGCGACCTGCTCCAGGAACTCGGAGAGCGTGCCACCCTCCTCGCCCCGCTCCTGCTCGAACTCCAGGGCGACGGCGGCGAGTTCCTGGAGGTTCTCGACGCGGGTCTCGTCCTGCGGGTCGGTGGACGCCTGCAGCTCGGCGAGGTAGCCGGTCCGTTCGAGCACGGCCTCCAGGACCACGGCGGGTCCGGCGCCCGACTCGACGATGGTGTGCAGCTCCTCCATGAGCGTGTTGAAGCGCTTGACGGCGTTGGCGGAGCGGGCCGCCATGCCGTACGCCTCGTCGACGCGCCGCAGCGCCTGCGGGAAGGTGATCCTCTCGCGCAGCGCGAGGGCGTCGATCATCGCCTCGGCGCGCTCGCCGATGCCCCGCTTGGGGACGTTGAGGATGCGGCGCAGCGGCACGTTGTCCTCGGGGTTGGCGAGAACGCGCAGGTAGGCGAGGACGTCACGGACCTCCTTGCGCTCGTAGAAGCGCACGCCGCCGACGACCTTGTAGGGCAGGCCGACGCGGATGAAGATCTCTTCGAAGACACGGGACTGGGCGTTGGTGCGGTAGAAGACGGCGACGTCGCCGGCCTTCGCGTCGCCCGCGTCCGTGAGCCGGTCGATCTCGTCGGCGACGAACTGGGCCTCGTCGTGCTCGGTGTCCGCGACGTAGCCGGTGATCTGCGCGCCGGCGCCCGCGTTCGTCCACAGGTTCTTGGGACGGCGGGACTCGTTGCGCTCGATGACCGCGTTGGCGGCGGACAGGATCGTCTGGCTGGAGCGGTAGTTCTGCTCCAGGAGGATCGTGGTCGCGTCCGGGTAGTCCTCCTCGAACTGGAGGATGTTGCGGATCGTCGCGCCGCGGAAGGCGTAGATCGACTGGTCGGCGTCGCCGACCACGCACAGCTCGGACGGGCCAAGGTCCTCGTAACCGGTGCCGACCAGCTCGCGGACCAGGGTGTACTGGGCGTGGTTGGTGTCCTGGTACTCGTCGACGAGGACGTGCCGGAAGCGGCGGCGGTAGTGCTCGGCGACATCGGGGAACGCCTGGAGCAGGTGCACCGTCGTCATGATGATGTCGTCGAAGTCCAGGGCGTTGGCCTCGCGCAGCCGCGCCTGGTACATCCGGTACGCCTCGGCCAGGGTCTTCTCGAAGCCTCCCCCAGAGCCTTCGGCCTGGGAGGTACCCCCAGCGGCCTGGTCGGCGAAGGTCTCCTCGTCGATCAGCTCGTTCTTCAGGTTCGAGATCTTGGCGCTGAAGGACTTCGGCGGGAACCGCTTCGGGTCGAGGTCCAGGTCACGGCAGACCAGGGACATCAGACGCTTGGAGTCGGCGGCATCGTAGATCGAGAACGACGAGGTGAAGCCGAGCCGCTTCGACTCGCGGCGCAGGATCCGGACGCACGCGCTGTGGAACGTCGACACCCACATGACGTTGGCGCGCGGGCCGACCAGCTGCTCGACGCGCTCCTTCATCTCGCCGGCGGCCTTGTTGGTGAAGGTGATCGCCAGGATCTGGCCGGGGTGCACGTGCCGGGTGGACAGCAGGTGCGCGATGCGGTGGGTGAGCACCCGGGTCTTGCCGGAGCCGGCGCCGGCGACGATGAGCAGCGGGGAGCCGGTGTGGACGACGGCGGCGCGCTGCTGCTCGTTCAGCCCGTCGAGGAGCGCGGCGGGGTCGACGACGGGGCGGTGGGCGCCGTCGCGGTAGTACGCGTCCCGGTCGGCCGGGGGCGCGTCGAAGTGGTCCCCGAAGAGGTCGTGCGGGACCTCCTCCGTGACCGGCGCGCCGGAGTGGTCCCCGTGATCGCCGTGGTCGTCCTCGGGCGGAGGCGGGGGCTCCTCCGCGGAGTGGTTCTGGAGGCTCGCCAGGAAGCTGTCGTCAAAGAGGCTGTTGCTCATCGCTTCTCGAGTCTAGGGCGCCGCACCGACACTCCGCCGCCGTCCGCGGATTCCCTTCCCTGTGTGAGCCGTCCGGCACCGAGGGTGAGACCGGGCGGGCGCCGTGCGGGAGATCATGACGGGGGTCACGACGGAGGTCACGACGGAGGTCACGAAAACGTATCGGGCCTATCGGACATCGGGCTTCCCACCCGCCCCACGGGTCGCTAGCGTGCACGCCCAGGCTGCCTGTCCCCAACCCCCTCCCCGGTGTCGGCGACCAGCGTCGAGCGGGCGGCCCACGCCGATCAGGCCCGCCTCCCCCACGGCCGTCCCCCACGCGGCCGGGCGCCCTCGGCGTCCAGGAAGGAGATGCCGGCCTTGGCGTCCCACCGCAAGCCGCGCACGACCCGCCCCCACTCCCCCGCCGTCGGCGTCACGACGGCCGCCCTCGCCTCCGTCACCCTGCTGTCCGCGCAGGCCCCGAGCGCCCAGGCGGCGCCGGCCCCGCGGCAGTCCGTGGAGGACGTCCAGAAGCAGGTCGACCGGCTGTACCGGGAGGCCGGTGTGGCGACGCAGAAGTACGACCGGGCCAAGGAGGCCACGGACGGCCAGCGGCGCAAGGTCGGCCGGATCCTCGACGACGTGGCCAAGCGCACCGCGGAGATCAACGAGTCCCGGCGCGAACTCGGCTCGTTCGCCGCCGCCCAGTACCGGGCGGGCGCGGTCGGCCCGACCGCCACCCTGATCTTCGCGGACAGCCCGCAGGACTACTTCGAGCAGTCACATCTGATGGACCGGCTGACCGAACGCCAGCGCACGGCCGTCGCCGACTACGAGACGAAGCGCGCCGCGGCGGCGAAGGAACGGGCCGCGGCGACCAAGAGCCTGGAGCGGCTGACCGCCTCGCAGACCGAGCTGCGGACCAGCAAGCGGACCGTGCAGGACAAGCTGGCCGAGGCGCGCACGCTGCTCGACCGGCTGACGGCCGAGGAGAAGACCCGGCTGGAGAAGCTGGAGCGCGAACGGGAGGCCGAGGCCCGCCGCAAGGCGGAGGCGCAGGCCAAGGCGGAGAAGGCGCGGGCCGAGGCGGCGCGACAGAAGGAGGAGGCCGCGAAGGCCGCCCCGACGCCCTCGCGGCCGGGGACGTCTGCCCCGAAGCCGAGCACGCCGCCCCCGCCGTCCACGGGCGGCGGCTCGTCGTACGCGGCCAAGGCCGCCGACGTGCTGGCCTTCGCCCGCGCGCAGATCGGCAAGCCGTACGTGTGGGGCGCGACCGGCCCCAGCTCGTACGACTGCTCCGGCCTCACCCAGGCCGCCTGGCGCGCGGCCGGCGTCACCCTGCCCCGGACGACCTGGGACCAGGTGAAGGTCGGCACCCGCGTCGCGACCGCCGACCTCCAGCCCGGCGACCTGGTCTTCTTCTACGACGACATCAGCCACGTCGGCATCTACATCGGCGGCGGCAAGATGATCCACGCCCCGAAGCCGGGCGCGTACGTCCGCGAGGAGTCCATCTACTACATGCCGATCTACGGCTCGGTCCGCCCGGCCTGACCCGCCCGGGCCCGGCCTGACCCGACGCGGGGCCGGGCCGGCCCGCCCGGGCGTGGCCGTGTGCGGGATCAGGTCCAGAGGGTGGCGATGAAGATGTTCGCCATGGTCAGACCGCCGACGGCGCCGAAGAGGGCCTTGTCGATCCGCTCCTCGTCCCGCTTGACGTAGACCAGCCCGAGGATGACGATCAGGACCGCGAGCTTGATGCCGATCTTGATGTTGTTCACGGTGTGGCCCTCGGCCTGGTGCACGCCGACGAGCGCGACGCCGGTGACCAGCATCGTCAGCGCGCCGTGCAGCATCGCCGGGGAGAAGCGGGCCGTACCGGCGCCCATCGCCTTCATCTGGGTGACGAATCCGCCGAGCAGGGCGCCGATTCCGATGACGTGCAGGGCGACGAGAACATTGATGAGTACGTCCATGGCCCGGAGCCTAACCGGGCGCCCTGTACGGCTTCGGGGCGGGTCGGTCCGGGTCGTCCTACCCGCCGGGGCGTACCGGTAGGACGGACAGACGGACCGACGGTCACACCGGTGCGTACACGTCAGACGGTCACGGATACGCCGCTGCCTCTCGCCGGGGCGAAAGAGAACGGTCACGCCACGACACCTGTAGCCAATAGCGGTCACCCTCCGCCTGCGGGCCGGGGCCGGGTCTAGCGTCCTGCCCCAGGTGACCGGCTCCCCACCACCGCCGCACTCCGGCGACTGCCGGTCACCCCCGCCGAGAAAACCGGCGGCGGCCCGTTCCCCTGTGCGGCCGCCGCCGGCCCCGGTGGGCACCGTTCCGCACAGGGAATGAGGAAGTGACCCGCCCTCGTGGCCGCGCACCGCAAGCCCAAGTACTTTCCCTTCGGCGGCCAGGCCGCCCGCACCGCCGCCACGCTGGCCCTCGCCTCGGCGGCCACCGCGACCGTCTTCCAGGGAACCGGGCACGCCGCACCCCGCCCCGCCCCCGCGCAGGTCAGGGCTCAGGTCGACCGGCTGTACGAGGAGGCCGAGGTCGCGACGGAGAAGTACAACGGGGCGAAGGAGCAGGTCGGCCGGGCGCGGGCCGCGCTCGACCGGCTGCGCGACGAGGCCGCCCGCAGGACCGAGCGGCTGAACCGCTCCCGCGACGCCCTCGGGGCCATCGCCACCGCCCAGTACCGGGCAGGCGCCCTCGACCCCACCCTCCAGCTGGCCTTCACCTCCGACCCCGACGACTACCTGGAGCGGGCCTCCCTCGCCGAGAAGGTCGGGAACCGGCAGGCCGCGACCATCACCGCGGTACGCCGCGAGCTCGGCGCCGTCCACCGGCTGCGCGCCCAGGCCGGGGACCAGCTGCGCGACCTCCAGGCGCGCGAGGCCGACCTGCGCCACCAGAAGTCGGCCGTGCGGGGCAAGCTGAACGCGGCCCGTGAACTGCTCGCCCAGCTCAGCGCGGAGGACCGCGCCCGCTACGAGGCCGCCGTCGCCACCGGCGGACACGACGCGGGTGCCGGCTCGGGTACGGGTGGAGCGGACGGCGTCGCGGGCGCGGCGGGCCGGGCCGGCCAGGACCTGGGACTCGACGGGCCGGTCACGGCGGGGACCGGCCGGGCCGCCGAGGCGATCTCCTTCGCCCGCGCGCAGATCGGCAAGCCGTACGTGTGGGGCGCGACCGGCCCCAGCTCGTACGACTGCTCCGGCCTCACCCAGGCCGCCTGGCGCGCGGCCGGCGTCACGCTGCCGCGCACCACGTACACCCAGATCAACGCCGGCCGCCGGGTCTCCCGCTCCGAGCTGGCCCCGGGCGACCTGGTCTTCTTCTACTCCGGCGTCAGCCACGTCGGCCTCTACATCGGCGACGGCAGGATGATCCACGCCCCGCGCCCGGGCGCCCCGATCCGCGTCGCCCCGATCGACCAGATGCCCTTCGCGGGCGCCACCCGAATCGGCTGACGCCCGACTCCACTGACTCCCGGCCGACGGCCCTGTCCGACTCCCGCCGCCCGCCCGCTTCCTTCTAGATGAGTCATTCCGATGTGTTCAGTGGTCGTAGGCGATCAGGGATCGTATGACTGGTTGTCCGGTCTTGTGGTTGTGCCAGATCGCTGCGGCCAGAGCGAGGACGCGCTGTGCGACGCGGACGGCGACGCCCTCGAAGGTCCTTCCGCCGTGCTGTTCCAGGTTGAGCTGGCCTTTGAGCGTGTCGTTCACCGACTCGATCAGCTGCCGCACCGACTTCAGCAGGGACTCGCCCTCGCGAGGCTTCTCCCGCTTGAACGACGGCCACAGCAGCTTCGCCCCGCGCAAGGCCAGATCGCCCTCGAACTCTTTGGAGGCGAAGCCTTTGTCCGAGATCAGCAGCAGGCCGGGTCGGTCGGTGACCGTGTCCGGTTCGCGGTCCAGCATCGCTGTCAGCACTTCGCGCTCGTCCAGCTTCGGGTTAGCCAGGGCCCACAGGATCGGCATCCCCGTCGGGGTGCAGACCAGGTACAGCCGCAGGCCCCAGAAGAACCGGGAGTGGCTGGCGCAGTATCCGTATCCGGCCCAGCCGGCCATGTCCGACCGCTTCACCGTGGGCCGTGACCGGCCGCATTCGACCGGGGTGGAGTCGATGATCCAATGGTTGTCGAACCAGAAGTCGCTGTCCGTCGCCAGGATCCGTATCGCCCGCTTGACCAACGGGAGTGCGGCCCGAAGGCGCTTGTTCCAGCCCGGCTGCTTGGGGATGTACGGGAACATCGCGCCCAGGCGGCAGTGGACGAACCGCAGCCATCTGGACTCCGAGGTGAAGCCCAGCATCGCTTGGGCGACGGCGAGACAGACGAGCTCGGAGTCCGTCAGCCGGGGCGGGCGTCCCAGCCATCGGGTGTCTCCGATCTCGTCATCGATCTTCACGTACAGTGCGGTGAGCAGGGCGTCCAGGTCATTCGTCACAGATCGATCTTGGACGCCCTGTCTGCGTTCCCGAACGCACCATCAGCATTCGGAATGACTCGTCTAGACGAGGCGGCGGGCGGTCGCCCAGCGGGTCAGCTCGTGGCGGTTGGAGAGCTGGAGCTTGCGCAGCACCGCCGAGACATGGGACTCGACCGTCTTCACCGAGATGAAGAGCTGCTTGGCGATCTCCTTGTACGCGTATCCCCGGGCGATCAGCCGCAGCACCTCGCGCTCGCGCTGGGTGAGCCGGTCCAGGTCCTCGTCCACGGGCGGCGCGTCCGTCGAGGCGAAGGCGTCGAGGACGAAGCCGGCCAGGCGCGGGGAGAAGACGGCGTCGCCCTCCTGGACCCGGAAGATCGAGGCGATCAGGTCGGTGCCGGTGATCGTCTTGGTGACGTAACCGCGGGCGCCTCCGCGGATCACGCCGATCACGTCCTCGGCGGCGTCGGAGACCGACAGCGCCAGAAAGCGCACCTGGTCCTCGGCCGCCGTCATCAGGCTCGCGCAACGGCGCAGCACCTCGACGCCACCGCCGCCGGGCAGGTGCACGTCGAGCAGGACGACCTCGGGCCGGGTGGTGGTGATCACCGTGACCGCCTGGTCGACGTCGGCGGCCTCGCCGACCACCTCGACGCCCGTGGACTCGGTCCCGCCGATCTCGGCCTGCACTCCCGCGCGGAACATGCGGTGGTCGTCGACGAGCACGACCCGCACGCGGCGCCCCTCGCCCTGCCCGGCCGTCCCCTCGGTCCCGGCTCCGTTCTCGGTTCCGGTCGTCTCGTCGGTCATCCGTCCGCCCTCTCCATCTCCAGCTCCACTTCGGTGCCCCCGCCCGGCACGGATCTCAACCGCGCCGATCCGCCGTTGCGCTGCATCCGGCCGATGATCGATTCTCGTACGCCCATCCGGTCGCCCGGCACCTCGTCCAGGTCGAAGCCGGGTCCCCGGTCCTTGACGGAGACGAAGACCGTCCGGCCCTCCACCTCCGCGTAGACCTGCACCGGCCCGCCCTCGCCACCGTACTTGGCGGCGTTGACCATCGCCTCGCGCGCGGCCTGCATCTGCGCGGCCAGTTTCTCGTCGAGCGGGCAGTCGCCCACGACCACGACCTCCAGCGGGACGCCGTGCTTGTCCTCGACCTCGGCGGCGGACCGCTTGACCGCCTCGGCGAGCGTGCTCGGCTCCTCGTCCTGCTCCTTGCCCGTGCCCTCCGGCCGGTACAGCCAGTTCCGCAGCTCGCGCTCCTGGGCGCGGGCGAGCCGGCGGACCTCGCCCGCGTCGTCGGCGTTGCGCTGGATCAGGGTCAGGGTGTGCAGGACGGAGTCGTGGACGTGCGCGGCGACCTCCGCGCGCTCCTGGGCGCGGATGCGCAGGGTGCGCTCCTCGCTGAGATCCTGCGACATCCGGACCAGCCAGGGGCCGGCGAGCAGGATGATCCCGGTGAGCACCGCGACGCCGGCGGTGACCGCCGTGCCGAGCTGGGCGACCGAGCCGCGCAGGACGACGAAGACGGTGAGCCCGGTGCCGACCAAGGCGACGCCGACGAGGCCGCGGGCGAGCTGGAAGGCCCGGCGCCGCCGGTCGGGGTCGGTCCAGCTGGCGCGGCGGGCGTTGTCCGCCTGCCGCCAGACGAGGACGACGCCGAGGCCGATGAGGACGGTCGGCCAGATGTAGCGGCCGGCTTCCTTGTTGACGTCGAAGCTGCTGACCAGGGTGAAGACGCCGATCCCCAGCACTATGAGGGCGAGCACCTGGCCCCGGTCGGGCTTGCGCAGCCGTCTGCGGCCCTCGGGTGTGGTCTCGAAGACGGCGCGGGGCGTGGCGCGGCCGCCGACACCGAGGGGGACGACGATCCAGAACACCGCGTACAGCAGCGCGCCGAGGCCGTGGGTGAAGCTGAGCGCCACGAAGAACGCGCGGACCCAGGCGACGGGCAGACCGATGTGTCCGGCGAGACCGCGGGCGACACCGCCGAGCATCCGGCCGTCGGCGCTCCGGTAGAGCTTGCGTTCGGGCGGTTCGTCGGCGTCGAGGGCACGGGCGGTTGCGGACATGCACCGATCGTCACACGTTCGGCCGTCCGCGGACATCAGGGTCGGCCCGGATATCGACCCTGGAACCGTCTCAGGGTGCGGGCCCCCGGGAAGATCAGGGTTCGGCCAGGGTCGGTCCCGGTGCCGCTTCGGGGGTACGGACCGTCACCATGGACGCATGACGAGTTCGATGCCTTCGCACCACGAGGCCCCGCCGCCGGCGGAGACCCCGCCCGCCCCGCCGCTGCGGCGCTCGCGCGGGCAGAAAGTCGTGGCTGGTGTGTGCGGCGGTCTCGGCCGGCATTTCGGCCTGGACCCGGTGATCTTCCGCGTCACGCTGGGCGTGCTGGCCGTGACCGGCGGCGCCGGGCTGATCTTCTACGGCTTCGCGTGGCTGCTGATACCGCTCGACGGCGAGGAGGAGAACGAGGGGCGCAGGCTGCTGACCGGCCGGGTCTCGGGCTCCTCGCTGGCGGCGGTGCTGATGGCGCTGGTGGGCTGCGGGATCTTCCTGTCGACGCTGAACAACGGCGGTCTGCTGGGGTTCTCG